>JAIVGZ010000056.1 GCA_020201335.1 Natronospirales bacterium | reverse complement strand
CACCGCCTCAGCACGGCCTGTACACCGCGATGGTCGCGGGCGCGCTGATTGCGCTGACCGGTGGCTCGCGTTACTCGGTGGCGGGGCCGACCGCCGCGTTCGTCGTGATTTTGCATCCGATATCTGTACAGTACGGCCTCGGCGGTCTGTTGATTGCGACTTTCATGGCTGGCGGTATCCAGCTCGCGATGGGCTTCGCGCGCTTCGGAAAGTTGATTGAATTCATCCCGCACCCAGTGACCACCGGTTTCACCGCGGGCATCGCTGTGGTGATCGCGTCGCTGCAGCTGCAGGACTTCTTTGGCGTGGTAATTATCGGAGAGCCGGAGCACTTCTTGGGGAGAGTGACCGCGTTCGTCGTCGCGCTGCCGTCGATGTCGTGGCGCGAACTTGGAGTGGGCGCGGTCACCCTCGCTGCCATCGCCGCATGGAGTCGGCGCAATTCCGTATTACCGCCCCAACTATTCGGTATCGCAGCGGCGACGCTAGGCGTGCTGGCGCTTGCATCGATGTTCCCGACCTTTGAAGTGGCTACTGTCGGTTCACGCTTCGGCGAGATTCCGCGCTCGCTACCGATGCCGCTATTGCCGTGGACATTGCCCGGCCCGGATGGCGCGCCATTGGCATTGTCGTTCGACCTCATCCGCAGCCTCGTTCGCCCCGCATTCGCAATCGCGATGCTCGGTGCAATCGAATCGTTGCTGTGCGCGGTCGTCGCCGATGGCCTCAGCGGTACGCGCCACGATCCCAACGGCGAGCTTGTCGGCCAGGGCATCGGCAACATGGTTGTGCCCTTCTTCGGTGGATTTGCGGCGACCGGCGCTCTTGCGCGCACCGCGGCCAACATCCGCGCGGGCGCCCGGACCCCACTCGCGTCGATATTCCATGCAGCATTCATCCTGCTCGCAGTACTGGTGCTCGCGCCGGTGTTGGCGTGGCTGCCGATGGCCGCGATGGCGGCGTTGCTGTTGTGGATCGCCTGGAACATGGCGGAACGCCGACACTTCGCCGGAATCCTGACGCGTGCGCCGAAAAGCGACATCGTCGTGATGCTGACCTGCTTCGGACCCGGGCGTCACACGCGTTGTACTTGAGATGAGCGCAGTGCCGACCATCGACTCTAGCGGCCTCGTTGCGCTCGAGTCCGCAATCCGTCGTTTGAATGCGCGCGGAATCGGGGTAGCGCTCGCCGGCGTGCAGCAGCAGCCGCTACGCGCGTTGGCGAAGGCCGGAATCGGCGAGCGCGAAGGGCTGTCGCTGCATGTGTCGCTCGCCGCAGCGCTAAGTGTCGTCCCGGCAGGTCAGTAAATCTCGCGGATGTAGATGCGGCGCGGATTGCCGTCGAACAGTCCGAAGCTCGCGCGACCGACCGGGTCCTCTAAGCCGTCACCGGCCCAATCGAACTGCAACCACGGCAAGCCGGCGCCCGTGAGGTCGGCCGACACGTCGACGCTACCGAACGCGTTGGTCGCGCCGATGGTGATCGAACCCGCGCTGTTGGTCAGCGATACGTCGGTGATCGTGGCCGAACCGAGTCCACCCTGGTAATTCCCGGTCGTGATGTTTCCGACCGCGAGCGTACTGCAGCTGTCGTCGGATTCGACGCCCCAGCCGGACACGCCGCTGAAGTCTCGCCACGATTGGACCTCAACGGGCAGCACCAGCGCCATGAGTTCCGGCCCGTTTGCGTTGCCGATGCGCAACCGCCCAGAGCGTATTTCGATGTCGTCCTCGAGATACCCTGCTGAACTCGTGCCGTCCGTATCGACGCCGCGGATGTTCAGCGTGGCCGGCAGCGTCTCGGGAACGGCGAAAGTGTAAGCGACGTCATTGACCACGACGCCGGTGCTGCCGGCGACGAAATCGTCAGCGGAAACGAGGTTGTTGGTAAACCCGGTCGCGTCACCGGCATCGGATAGCGTCAGGTTCTTCGCGTAGCCATGTGTGGGGCCATCGAAGTTCAGCGTAATCGCGCCGCCGGCGTTGCGGGCAACCGCGGACGCCATGAACGGCTGGCCTGACCAATTGAACACGCCACACGATGCGGTGGCGGTCATGTCGAAATGGTGCGGACGGAACCGGCCGACGTGCGACGATCTGCTGAACGACGCGACGCTCGGCGTACCGCCCAGGCCGGGGGCCGCGCCGGCGGCCGGCGCGACGAGGTGATAACCGAGCGTGACCGGCACGGAGAAATTCGGTGCGACGGCGTTGTCCGCGAGATTTGCGTTGTTCGCGGGGTCGGTATCATCGTGGCCATCCGCGATGCCGTCGTTGTTCAGGTCGTCGGCTGACTGCCACAGAACCGCGTCGACCGTCGCGGTGAACGCAGTGCCGGCGGTGGTGTACACGGGGCCGCCGGCGCCGGTGGCGGCGGGATTTCCAGTTGCCGCGACGCGCAACGCGAACGGCCGCCAGACGATAGGCAGGCTCGAACCGAACATGAAGTCACCAGAAGCATTGGTATCGGCGAGCGGGATGTCGTAGCGCGCGTGCAGCTGCAGGCGGCCGACATCGGGATAGCCAAGCACCAGCGGCGCGACAGCGCCGGGTCCAAACAGCAGGCTGACGCCGGTGTACGCGGAAGTGCCCATACCGCCGTTGTCGTTGTTGGTGGGCAGCGCGGTGGTGGTAGCGTTGTTCGTCACCGAAACCTGCGAGCCGGCGCACGCGGATGGATCCGAACACTCGGCGCCGAGCTCGATCGTGACCGAGGTGTTGTCGGGGAACGCGGCCTCGCAGACCAGCGGGTCGTCATCGGACGCGCGCACTGCTTGCAGACCGAGCGCGCGCGCGTTCCAGCCGACGTCCGACGGTTTGCCGCCGATCTGCACCGGAATCGCTTCGTTGCCGTCGGTCACGTTGATGAAGCGGAAGCCACTACGATAGAACGTCATCTGCGGATTCTCGCCGTGACCCGGCGCTAGGCTGGTGAGCGTGCCGTCGGTGACGGCGAAAAAGAACGCCTCGCTATCGCCGACCGGGATGTCGGTGTAGTTGAACGCGAAGGTCGCGCTGGTTTCAAACGCCGGGAACGTGTAGGTCGCGACGCCGTCGCCGAGCGCGCCGTTGTTCAGCACGCCGGAGCCCGCTGTCACCAGCGTCCAGTTGCCGCGACCGGTCGTCGTCGAAAGTGTGATGGTTGCCCCGTCAGCAACGACGGGCTTGTGGTCGACGTCGTGCGCGGCCACGGTGACGAGCGTATCCAGGCATGTGATGCCGGTGCCGGGGTGACTGATCACATAATGGTCCGGTGACACCGTGGAAATCTGCTCGGTCGCGCAGATGCGGAGATTCCCGATTTCATGGTTGTTGGAAGAGGCACCCGTGCTGCCGGTGAACGACAGCCGCCACTGGTCGGGGACCTCGGCCTGGCCAGGTTCCGCCTTCGCGTCGTACGGAGAGATCAGCATTTCCCAGCCGCTGCCGGTATCGCGCTCCACCGACACCCAGGAATTGACGTCGTTCGAATGGTCGATGACGATTCGGTAGCGATGCGGCGTCGCGAACTCGGTCGTGCCACTACTGATGCCGGGGACGAGGGTATTGGTGCCTTGGTGGTACGCATAGCCGGTCTGGCCGGAGCCGGACCCGCGGACGGCCAACGCCTGCGCCCGGAAGCCCGGACCGCCGACGCGGCCTTCAGTCGGGTTCGAGAAATTCCCATACTCGTCGAGGCCAACGCCGATCCAGCCGCCGGTGAAGCCATCGATGGTTCCATCGCGCTGCGCGTAGCCGAGCGAGCCGCCGAAGCCGCCCGGGAAGGCCGGGATGTCGGCGTCGGACAGCACCACTGCGATGCCGTCGCCACCCGTACCCGCGGTTCCATAGGAGTAATGGTCGAACTCTACCTCGATGCGATTGCCGAAGCCCGGGAACACCGCGTTCAGCGTCGCGGTACTCGAGTTCTCGAGCGTGGTATCGGTCAAGCGCAGGCGGTTATTGACGATGACCGGCGGGCCGAAAGAACCGCTGCTCGTCGAAACCGTCCAGCTAGTGCCGGGCGGCCCATCAGGCCGGTTGAAATTGTCGACGAAGCAGACGGCGTCTGTCGCGGTGAAATCCTGCGCCGGCGCGTTCGCGGTGATGGGGCCGGTCACAGAGCGCAGCGTTGGGGTGAAGAAATACCCGGTCAGCGATGGCGACAAGTGCACCGTCGCGGTGTTCTCATAGACGGTGAACGAGTAGAAACCCGACGCGTTCGTGAGCGCAGAGCCGGAGAAGCCGCCGTATGCTGTAATCAGCACGTTCTCGACCGGGTTGCTGTCACCGTCGAGCACCGTGCCGGAGATCACGTAGGTCGGGATTAGCGTGCCGACGAAGTCCTGGCCGGCAACGGCACCCGTCACCGGGCCCGCGACCGAGCGCGTCACGGGAGCAAAGGCATAGCCAGTCAATGATGGCGTGATCGTGATCGCTGTTGTGCCGTGCGGGACGGTCAGCGTGAAATTGCCCGATCCGTCGGTGAAGACCGTCTCGGTGTGTCCGCCTGTCGCCGAGATGGTCACGCCGGCGAGCGGCGCCGCGCCATTGTCGACTACCTGCCCACTCACGGGATAAGTGTTCAGCGTCGCGGTGAAGTTCTGGCCGGAGACGTTCGCGTTGACCGGCCCGGCGACGGTGCGCGTCACCGGTGCGAACGTGTAGCCGGCCAGCGTCGGCGTGATCGTGATGCCGGTGCTGCCGGGCGTCACGCCGGTGAACGTGAACACACCGGAAGCGTTGGTCGCGACCGTTTGCGAATGGCCGCCGGTCGCAGCGACCGACACGCCGACCACCGGGTTCGCGGCGCCGTCGAGGATCGTGCCCGTGATCTGGTACACCGTATAGGTGACCAGCACGCGACCTGGTGCACCGCTGTTCGCGTCCTGGGAACTGTTGCCGTTCGCGCCGCCACCGCCGCCGCCCGGCGCGCCGCCCGCGCCCGCGCCTGCGGTACGCGCACCGACGCCACCCGCGCCCTGCCCGGTCCCACCGGTCCCACCCGCGTCACCGCTACCGATCCCGCCGCCCGTGCACGCGCCCGCGGCAGTCGGCGAACCACCACCACCACCACCACCACGGCTCGCAGGCTGTCCTTTATCGTGACCGCCGCCGCCGTCGCAGCCCGCGTGACGCACCGTTCCGACGCTCGCCGCAACTGTGCCACCGGCACCGCCGCCACTTCCGCCGCTCGCGCTGCCGCCCGCGGCCCGCACGTTCGCGCCGCCGGCGAACTGGCTGAGCCCGCCGTTCGCGTTGATGCCGCCGCCGGCTCCGACTGTGATCGTATAGGTCGAACCGGGCACCACGGCGAAGGTCGCGGACGCGTACGCGCCAGCGCCACCGCCACCGCCCGCATCGTTGCCGGGACCGTCGGAGCCGCCGGCGCCAGCGCCCCATGCCTGCACGGTCACTGAGGTTACACCGGCCGGCGCGGTCCAGTTGCCCGACGCGCTGAAGGTGTCGGTGACCTGCTGCGCGACACCCGTCACGGGCAACAGCAGGGCGAGCAGTAAAGTGAGTTTGCTAAGGCGCATCGGCAACTACCACGCGCATACGGCGCGAAACGAAATCAGCATTTCCGAAAGTCCCGAGCTGCGCAGCCGACTCGAGCGTATAGACGTTGTACGCGCCCCCCGGCACCTCGGTGTGCGTGGACGCCGCGCAGGTCACGGTGACGCTGAACCCGGCGAGCGCACCGCCGCCGAGCGCGAAGGTCGTGCTCGGCGCGCAGGCGCCGTCTTCGAGCGCGCGGTACGCGCCCCACTCGATGCCGCTGCGGGCCGCGTGATACGCGGATGCACCGCGCTGGCTCAGCACCGTCGTGAACTGCTGTGTGCTCGACAGCGTGACCATGAACGCGCCGAGCGCCGCGAGCACGACGATGAGGAAGATCGCGGTGATCAGGCTGAAGCCCCGTTGTGCGTTCATGGCGCGTTGTCCACGTGGACCTGGTGCAGCAGCGTCACGGACTCGCCGTCCGAACTCAGCGTGATGCGCATCGTGACCAGCGCCGAGCGCGTCGCGGTGCCCGGGTCGTACTGGAACGTGCAGCTGGCGACCTGGTCGGCGACGATCTGCCCGGCTGCGGTGCTGGTCGGTTGCGCCGAGCCGAATGCATAACCGGCATCGCGGCGCAGCGCGCCGGCACCGCAGACGTAGCTCACCGCCTGGTCGACCAGGAAGATGCGCTGCCGTGGCGACTCGAACGCGAATTGGTGACCGGGCGACAGCGTCACTGCGTGTTCGCCGCCGACGCCCGGCGCGATCGTGACCGTGGTGCCCGCCGGCGTGATCACCGCATCACCCGCGTACGCGTTCGCTCCGGCGATGCCGAGGTTGTACACGACCAGCCGCACGCCGGTCGTCGGGCCGGCCGAGGTGAACGGACCCACGATGTTGAATTGCGGGTCAGCGATTTCGAACTGCAGCCGGAAATCGGCCGCCGCGACGCCCGGGCCCGGGCGCAGCCGGTACCGGCCGCCGTCCGCGACGTTCAGCATCTCGATCGCGGTGCCGCCACCGCCGACGCGCACGCTGTTCGGCACCGCGCGTCGGATGTCGCGCGCAATGCGCCGCAGCGACATCTCGGCAGCATCGGTGAGTTCGGCACGCCGCGCCTGCGCGAAGTACGCGTCGATCGGGCCCTGGATGAACACCGCGACGATGCCGAAGATGATGCCGCTGAGCACGATCACGATGATGAGCTCGACCAGCGTGAAACCCCGCGAGCCGCGCATCAGTAACGCGTCCTGTACCCGGACAGCAGCACCGTGATGCCGCCGGTATGGGCGACCGTCACATCGACGCGCGCGACGCTGCCGGCCGGTGCAATGCCGCCGAGCCCTTCCGGCGGCGCAGCGGTCACGGCGACCGACACGGTGTACGCGGGCAGGCCGAGCGGCACGCCGAACTGGTCTGCCGGCGGGCCGGTCAGCCCGTGGTAATCGAAGATGTGGTCGTAATTCGCGCGGGACCCCGCCGGCATTGCATCGGGGTCATCGAAAGGGCGCAGCAGCACCTCTTCGAGGTACGCCTCGGCGATCGCGATCGCCTGGTGGTGGATCATCGGGTCGGCGCTGCGCGCGACCGTGTTCGTGAACACCATCAGTACGCCGGTGGCCGCGATGCCGAGGACCACGATCGTCATCACGAGTTCGACGAAGGTGACCCCTCGCTCGGCGCGCTTCATGACGAGGCGACGAACCCGGTGGCGGCGACCAGCGTGATGGTCCGCGACACCGCGCCCGCGCTCACGCCGATGGTGCCGCCTGCCGACGCGTCGCCGAGCGCGGAGAAGATCGGTAAACCGACCGCCGCCGACACTGTGACGCCGGACGGCGTGGTCCCGCTGAACGCGGCGGCGCGCGCCGGGTGCGGCACCGCGACGCTGAACCCGCCGCTCGTACACGCGGACCGCTGCAGCAGCGAGAAGCCCGACGCATCGACAGACACCTGCACCGGGCAGCCGCTCGCGACGGCAACCTTCTGCGCGTAACGCATCGCCGCCGCGAGTTAGACGGGATGGTGCCACTCAACACGTAGCCGCTAGGGACGCCGCCCGCGAGCGTGGCCGAGAGGTTCGTGCAATCTTGGCCAGTACCGGTCGTCGCAGTCGCCTCGCAAGTTCCGCCCGCTTGGCATGCGGCGTAGTTGATTGCTGCACCGGCTGAAACTGCGCCCGCAACACCCTGCAGCGCGGCCGCTTCGGCTTCCGTGCTGAGGTCGATGAAGCGAGGAATCGCGGTTGCGGCGAGAATGCCGAGAATTACGATGACCATGATCAGTTCGATCAGGGTGAAGCCTTTCTGATTGTTCATGTTTTCCCCTATGGACCCGCAGGTCCGTGCTGGTTGGTGTCGCTACTCGGCGGGCCGCAGCCCACCTCGTCATTACCACGGATGCAGGGTAGTCCAGCAGCCGTGTAAATTGCAAGTAACAAATTTACGACAATCAAGCAGATGCGGATTGTTGTTCAACGCACCGCGAAGGCGATTAGCGCGATGTACGCGGTCGCCAGCAGGATGGCGGCCCCAATCCGCCGCGGGTAGCGGTACGCGTAGCCCTCCGGCTGGCCCAGGCGCCGGTCAAGCAGGTCCGTCGCCTTTTCCGAAGAGACCCAGCGGTTCGCCCAGCCCTCCGGGTGCTTCAGCAGGCTCGGCCGCAGCAGGATGACGAAGCCCAGCAGAGCGCCGAGCGCGTTGCCGGCCACCAGCACGATTGTCGCGGCGGAGACGAACGCCTCGAGTAGCGGCTCCGGCAGGGTACCCCGGTAGAGGTCCAGCACGGCCGCTTCGCTGAATGTGGTGAAGTATTGCCAGAAGAAGAAGCCGGTCGCGAGGATCAGCGCCGGGCCGACGACCTTGTGGTGCCGGTAGATGAACGGCTCGGTCGTGCGCGGCGCGTCGAGCGCGCGCTGCAACCATTTGATCGAGAACTCACGGTTCAGGCGCCCGGCGAGCCGCAGCGCGGCCGCCGGCGCCGCGACCAGCCATACACCGGCGAGCGCCGCGACGAGCAACGCCACCGCGCCGAGCGTCCACAGCGTATCGCTTAGAATCGTTTCAATTGTACCCATGCGCTGCCCTTCCCCCTACTGCCGGCCCAGCAATGCCGCGGTGTCCGCGGACTGCACCCAGACGAAA
>JAIVGZ010000022.1 GCA_020201335.1 Natronospirales bacterium | reverse complement strand
GCGCGCATAACTTAACAGAAGTCCCGAATAGGTTCATACTCCAATCATCCGATGGCCACGCGGAGACAGACACCGTGATCGTTCGCGACATTCTCGAGAAGAAGGGCGGCGAAGTACTTCTGGCAGCCCGCGATGCGACTATCACCGACACGGTCGCAGCAATGTGTGAGAAAGGCGTCGGCAGTGCATTGGTCCTCGATGATGACGGCCTTCCGGCCGGGATTCTCACCGAACGCGACGTGATGCGGAGTTTCGCCGCCCATGGAGCGAAGCTCGGTAAGCTGAAAGTCGGCGACCTGATGTCCGCGCCCGTGAAAACCGTAGGGCCGGACGCCACCGTCATCTCGGTGATGCAGCTGATGACCAGCCACCGCTTCCGCCACGTCCCGATTATCGACGACGGCAAGCTGGTAGGAATCGTTTCGATCGGAGACGTGGTGAAGACGCGCCTCGCCGAAACCGAGTTCGAGGCGGAGTCGCTGCGCCAGTACATCTCGACTTCGTACTGAGATGTTGGGTAGCGCACCGAAGGTTGTCGACGCTGCGCGGCAGAATCAGCGCATGAACGCCATCCTGCGAAGCGGGTTGCTGCTGCTCGCCGTTGGCGCGCTAGCCGCGTGTGCGGTGCAGCGGGTCGCGACCGATTACGACAGCGCCGTCCCGTTCCACCAGTTGGAATCGTTCGCATGGCTGGAGCCGGCGTTCGATGAAGTCCAGGACCCGGTGTTGGACAGCGCACTACTGGGCCGCAAGATCCAGCGCGCCGCGATGAACGAGTTGGTCGGCCGCGGCTACATCGCCGTCCACAGCGACGCGGACCCCGACTTCTTCATCACCTACCACACGACCAGCCGCGAGCGCATCCGAGACAGTGGCGGCATCAGCCTGGGCATCGGCATCGGCGGCGGCTACCGACGCAGCCGCCATTCAATTTTTGTCGGTGACCACTTCGGACGCGTCGAGTCGTATCAGGAGGGCACGCTGATCCTCGACGTCATCAACGCCCGAACGCGCGACTTAATCTGGCGCGGCTGGATGCGTGGCTCGATGCACCCGTCGCGCTACACCGACGAGGCCGTCGATACCGCGGTCCGCGAAATCCTCGCCGAATTCCCCCCCAGCCCCTGACCCCGCGCTGTAGGAGCGGCCCTCAGTGTGGGAGCGGTGCTGAGGCCCTGTAGAATCCCAACCTATGTACACCGGGCACTTCGGACTCAGCGGCCGGCCGTTCGCCATCACGCCGGACCCGCGCTACCTGTACCTCAGCGAGCGCCACCGCGAAGCGCTCGCACACCTGTTGTATGGGGTCACCGAAAGCGGCGGCTTCATCCAGTTGACCGGTGAGGTCGGCACCGGCAAGACCACGCTGACCCGGACGCTGCTCGCGCAGCTGCCGCCCCACGTCGATGCCGCGCTGGTGTACAACCCGCGCGCGTCGCTGACCGAATTCCTGGAAATGATCTGTGATGAGCTGCACGTCGAGCGCCCGCCCGGCGCAGCGAGCCCGAAGGCGCTGACCGACGCGCTGAACCGACACCTGCTCGCCGCGCACGAGCGTGGGCGCAGGACCGTACTGATCGTCGACGAGGCGCAGAACCTCGCGCCGGACCTGCTTGAACAAGTGCGCCTGTTGACCAACCTCGAGACGCATACCGAGAAACTGCTTCAGATACTTTTGATCGGCCAGCCGGAACTGCGCGAAACGCTCGCTCGCACCGAACTGCGGCAGATCGCTCAACGAATTACAGCGCGTTACCACCTCGAACCACTGGACGAAGCGGAGACCGCTGCGTACGTGCGCCACCGACTGGAAGTCGCCGGAGCACCGCGGCCCCTGTTCACGAAATCTGCGCTGCGTGCTTTGCACCGCCACGCCGGCGGCGTGCCGCGGCTCATCAATATCATTTGCGACCGCGCGTTACTCGGCGCATACGCCGAGGGCGCGCGTGAAGTCGATGCAGGCCTGGTGCGACATGCCGCCCACGAAGTGCGCGGCGAGCTGCCGCGCCACGGCCGCGGCGCGCTCATCGCCGTCGCGTCCGGCGCTGCCGTTGCCGCAGTCGCGGGTGCGCTTTGGTTTTCCCAGGGTTTCGATTTTTCGCGCGAGCCCGCTGCCGCGGTTCAGGCCTCCGTCGACGTGACGCCAAGTGCAGAACCGGACGTGGTCCTTCCGGCTACCGAGCCGGAGCCGGATCCATTGCCGACGCTCGATGAACTGCTTGCCGGCGGAGACGACCTCGCAGCGGCGAGCGCGCACTTGCTTGCGCTTTGGGACGGTGGCGAGGCCGGCGCCGGTTTGCCCGCGACGCTCTGTGAACACGCAGCCGAAACCGGCCTTGCGTGCGTGCGGGGGCGCGGTACATGGAACAACCTGCGCGTACTCGGCCGCCCCGCGCTGCTCGAACTGCGCAGCGCTGGCGAAACGCACACGGTGCTGCTCACCGGCCTCAGCGAACGCGACGCAACGCTGTGGCTGAATGGAGCGGAGCACGCAGTACCGCTGCTGGACCTCGACCGCGCCTGGCTCGGCGAGTATCTGCTGCTTTGGCGCCCACCGTTATCAAGCGGCGTGCTCGGCCCGGGCAGCCTTGGCAACAGCGTTGTCGCATTGCGCGAAGCGCTCGCGCTTTGGGGCGAGGACACCGGCGACGCTGCCCAACCGGCGTTCTTTGATGCCGGATTGGAGGCGAGCGTGCGCACGTTCCAGCGGGCGCTTGCGCTCAATGTCGACGGCATCGCGGGCGAGCAGACGCTCATCCACCTCGACGGACTCACCACAACTGCGGGGCCACGGCTCGATGTCCCTGATTCTTGACGCGCTGCGCCGTGCGGAAGCCGGGCGCGGCCGCGACCTCGGACAGCGCCTTGCGCAGCCGCTACCGCCGCACGCGCGGCGCAAGCGGCGCAGCGGTGCACGCTTATTGTTCGGAGCGCTCATCGTCGCCGCGGGTGTGTTCGGTTGGGTATTGCTGTCGCCCGTCACGGACCAGTCCCCACCGGAGTCGGCACAGGTGCCGCTACCAGAGCCGGCACCCGCAGCGCCCGCCACGCCGAGCGCTGTCTCACCTGCACGCGGAAGTTCGCTCGCCGAAATCGCGCTGCCTGTAGCTGAACGGGAGGCGCCGGTGTCATCCGCTCCGCTGCTGCTGCAACTTCCTGATGACATCCGCGCGACTGTTCCGGAACTCGCGGTGAACGCGCACTTCTGGTCCGCAGACCCCGCGCGCCGATTCATCGTGCTGAACATGGGTCGTTATCGGGACGGCGACGCCGTGCGCGACGGTTTGCGTGTGATCGCTGTGCTGCCCGAAGGCGCTGAGCTCGATTGGCGTGGCACGCGCTTCCGCATAAATGCGCAATAAGTTATAAAGCCGGATGCCCGAAAGCCTGCGGATTGGCTACATCGATGGGTTTCGCCTGCACCGGGCATTACACGCCGGTGTACTGCGCGTCGTGTCACGCCAGGAACACCTGAACCGCATCAATGTGTTCCCTGTAGCCGACGGCGACACGGGCACCAACATCGCGCTGACGCTGCAAGCGGTACTCGCCGGCATCACAAACAACCTCGACCGGCACGTCGGCAACCTCCTCAACGCGCTCGCTGATGCCGCGCTCGATGGCGCGCGCGGCAACTCGGGCGCAATCCTCGCGCAGTTCTTCCAGGGGATGAGCGACGGCGCGACTGCACTGCGGCTCCTGTCGGTGAAACGGTTCACGCGCGCAGTGCGCCTCGGCTCCGATTACGCCCGCGAAGCGCTGTCAGACCCGAAGGAAGGCACGATCATCACCGTGCTGCGCGAATTCGCCGACGCGCTGGACGCACACGTCGAACAGGGCGATGGCAACGACCTCACCGAACTCCTGCGCGCGGGTCTCGAAGCGTCCGAGCGGTCGCTCGCCGGCACCACCCAACAACTCGAGCAACTGCGCCGCGCCGGTGTGGTCGACGCCGGCGCCGCCGGTTTCGTCGAGCTGTTGCGCGGCATCGTCGAGTTCATCGATAGCGGTTCGCTCCGCGACATGCAGGGATACCGGCCGAGCGAGGACCTGGCGGCAGACGCCGAGCGTGGGGTCGGCGAAGTGCACGGCGCCGAGCTCGACCTCACGCATCGCTACTGCACCGAGTGCGTGATCACCGGCACCGACATCGACCGGCGCACGCTGCGTGAGCAGCTCGCGGAAATCGGGTCGAGCCTTGTCATTGCCGGCACCAAGCAGAAAGTGAAGGTGCACGTGCACGTCGACAGCCCGGCGCAGGCGTTCCTGATTGCAGAGGGTTTCGGCACGCTTTCCAGCCAGAAGGCCGACGACATGCAGGCGCAAAGCATGACCGCAGCGGCGCACGCGCGCGGCGTAGCGGTGATTACGGATTCCGGTGCCGACCTGCCCGACGCCGAGCTCGAACGCTTAAACATACATATGGTGCCGCTGCGCCTGCACTTTGGTGACCGCGGCTTCCTCGACAAGGTTTCGATCTCGCCGCGAGAGTTCTACGAGGAACTCAGTGGCTCGGGCGTACACCCCAAGACTTCGCAACCGGCGCCCGGTGATTTCCGCCGCCAGTTCCAGTTCCTGTCCACGCACCACGACGCGGTGCTGTCGATCAACCTCACCAGCAAGGCAAGCGGCACACACCAGGCGGCAGAGAGCGCGGCCGCGCGGGTCGAAGGCGGCCACACCCGCGTGTTCGATTCCCGCACCGTGTCCGCTGGTCAGGCGCTTGTTGCGATGCACGCAGCGGAGCTCGCGCATGCCGGCCTCGACATCGACGCGATCATCGCTGAGCTCGAAGCGACGCGCGACCGCACGCATGTCTGGGGCGCAATCGCCGACCTCCGCTACGCGGTCCGCGGCGGCCGCGTCAGCCGCGGTAAGAAGTTGCTGACCGATGTGCTGCGCTTGCGCCCGATACTCACCGCGAAACCGGACGGCACAATCAGCGTCGGCGGCGTGCTGGTCGGCAAACAACGCATGGTCGAAAAGTTCGCGCGCTTCGTCGGGCGGCGCCTCGACCCGGCGCGGTCGTGGCGACTCGTCATCGGCCACGCGAATGCGCCAGAAGAAGGCGCACGGCTCCGCGAGCTCCTCGTCGCGCGCGTTCCGACCGTGCAGGTCTCCTGGCTCGTCGAGCTCGGCCCCGCGCTCGGCGTACATGCCGGCCCCGGCGCACTGGTGGTCGGCGCGCAGGATGTGTCGGCGGACTAGGTATCGCGAATCACAGATTCGCTCCCACAGGGGCTAAAGAATCGCGGTGCGGAGCACCGCTCCCACACTGGAGTACCGCTCCTACATTGCGAGCCGCGTCCCGGCGCAAGCGCGAAGCGACTTATGGGTTTCAGCCGGCTCTGTAAAAGCCGGTGAACCCATAGGAGCGAGCGGTGCGGCGGGCGCGGTGCCACTTGTCGGGTGGTGGTAATATTCGGCAGATGCACGATTCCACCCGCTGCGGCGCCGCAATCGCGCTCGCCGCGTTCCTGAGCTTCGCCCCGGGAGACAGCATGAGCGACGAAACCGGTTGGCAGACGCTGGCCGAATCCACCGATTACGCGCGCACCGCGCGCTACGCCGAAACGATGGAGTGGGCGCGGCGCCTCGCCGACGCATCCGACCAGATCGATTACCAAGTATTCGGGCAGTCGCCGGAAGGTCGCGACCTTGTCGTGCTGGTCGCCTCCAGCGACCGCGCGTTCACCCCGGCGGCGGCGCGCGCAACCGGTAAGGAAATCGTGCTGGTCCAGGCGTTCATACCTATCTTCAGCGTCGACGGCCACGAGCGCTTCCACCCGTACACCCGCATCAACCAGAACGGCCCCGAGAAATCCGGCTGGCGCGCGACCGCGCAGAATTACAACCTGAACCGCGACTACATCAAGGCCGACAGCCCCGAGATGCGCGCGTGGCTCGCACTGTTCAACGCGTGGTTGCCCGACCTGTTCATCGACACGCACAACACGAACGGCGCCGACTACCAGTACGACTTCACTTACGGCCTCGAGATGTATGCGAACGCACACCCCGCGCTCGTCGCGTGGCAGCGTGACGCATTCTACGGCGCGATCTTCCCGGCGCTCGAGGCGCGCGGACACAAGCTTTCGCCGTACATCGTGCTGCGCGACGGCACCGACCCGACGCTCGGCTTCGAAGTGTTCCAGTCGGAACCGCGTTACTCGACCGGCTACACGGCGATTCAGAACCGGCCGGCGCTGCTGGTCGAGATGCACATGCTGAAGGACTACCGCACGCGCGTCGTCGGCACCTACGCGATCCTGCTTGAATCGCTGCGTTACCTGAACGCGCACCCGGGTACGCTGCGGCGCGCGGTGGACGCCGCCGATGCGGCGACGGAGACGCGTTACCGCGACGGTGGCGAATACCCGCTCGCGCTCGCGATAGGCGAAGGTTCCCGCCCGTTCGAGTTCCTCGGGTACGAATTCACGCGTACCGACAGCGAAGTCTCAGGCGGTACCTGGATTCAATACGACCCCGACCGGCCGCGGACTTTCACGGTTCCTATCTACGACGAAGTGACCGTGCGCCACGCGGCGCCGACGCCGTCCGCGTACATCATCCCTGCGGCGCTCACAGACGTGATTGAGCGCCTTGACTGGCACGGCATCGAATACCGGCGGCTCGACGCGCCGCGCGACATCGAGGTCAAGACCTGGCTGTTCCGGTCGGTCGAATGGGCGGCGCGCCCGTTCGAGAACCGGCACATGGTCGAGGATTTCAACGCCGTGCCGATAGAGCGCAACATGCACTTCCCGGCCGGCTCCGTGATGGTGTCGCTCGACCAACGCCGTGCGAATGTCATCATGCACATGCTCGAACCGCATGCCCCGGACTCGCTGTTGCGCTGGGGCCTGCTCGACCACATTTTTGAGAGCAAGGAGCACGCGGAACCCCGGGTGCTCGAACGCATCGCGCGCGAGATGATGGCCGAAGACCCCGCATTGAGAGAAGCGTTCGAGCGGCGCGTGGCCGACGACCCTGAGTTTGCCGCGAACCCGCGCGCACGGCTGCACTGGTTCTACCAGCGCACCCCCTATTACGACGAACGGCTGAACGTATACCCGATCGGCCGGCTGATGGAGGAATGAAGATGCTAAGAAACACGACCGCACTGCTATGCGCTGCGCTGCTACTCACCGCTTGCGACCCAACCCCCACCCAGGGCAATCCGGCCGCGCTCCAGTTGATCAACGCCGAGCGCATGCACGACCACATCAGTGTGCTCGCATCCGACGAATTCGAGGGACGCGCGCCATCATCGCGCGGTGAAGAACTCACCGTCGCGTACCTGTCGGAGCAATTGCGCGAGCTCGGCGTGATACCGGGTAACGGCAGCAGCTTCACGCAGCGCGTACCACTGGTTGCAATCACGGGCGAGCCGAGCCCGCTGCGCATCCAAGGTGGCGACGGCGAGCCGATGGTGCTGCAACACCGCGAGGATGCGGTGCTGTGGACCCGGCGCGTAATCGAGCGCGCCGGCATCGCCGACAGCGAACTCGTGTTCGTCGGCTACGGGATCGTCGCCCCCGAATACGGTTGGAACGACTACGACGGCATAGACGTCGAAGGCAAGACGGTCGTGATGCTCGTCAACGACCCCGGCTTCGCGACCGGCGATGACGCGCTGTTCACCGGCCGCGCGATGACCTACTACGGCCGCTGGACCTATAAATACGAGGAAGCGGCACGGCAGGGCGCCGCCGGCGCGCTGATCATCCACGAGACCGAACCGGCGAGCTACCCGTGGGAGGTCGTCACCGGCAGTTGGACCGGCGCGCAGTTCGGAATGATCACCGAGGACATGAACATGTCGCGCGCAGCGATTGAAGGCTGGATTACAGCCGGTGCCGCGCGTGAATTATTCGAGCGGGCCGGCAGCAGCCTCGACGAGATGAAGCACGCCGCGCAGACGCGCGGGTTCCAGCCAGTCGCGCTCGGGCTCAACGCGACCGCGTCCGTCACGAACACGACGCGCGAGTCCGTGACGCAGAATGTGATTGGAATGATCCGCGGCGACCAGAACCCGGACGAGTACGTGATTTACACCGCGCACTGGGACCACCTGGGGCGCGATGGCGATGACATCTACAACGGCGCGGTCGACAACGCGTCGGGTACCGCCGCACTTTTGGTGCTCGCGGAAGCGTACGCGGCGCTCGAGCGGCCGCCCGCGCGGACCGTGGTCTTCCTTGCGGTAGGCGCAGAGGAGCAGGGCCTGCTCGGTTCTGCGTACTACGCCGCGAACCCGGTCCTTCCGCTCGCCGACACGGTCGCCGTCATCAACATGGACGCGCTGAACTACATCGGCCCGACGCGTGACATCACGGTGGTCGGTTACGGCGCGTCGGAGCTCGACCGTTATGTCGACGAGGTCGCCGAAGAGTTCAAGCGGGAGGTCAAGCCTGACCAGCGCCCGGAAGCTGGCATTTACTACCGCTCGGACCACTTCAGCTTCGCGAAGACCGGCGTGCCGGCGCTGTATCCGAACATGGGCCGTGACCTCGTCAACGGCGGGCGTGAGCGCGGCATGCAGCTCGCGAGCGAGTACAACGCCGAGCGCTACCACAAGCCGGCCGACAAGTACTCGCCGGACATGGACTGGACCGGCGCCGCAGCAGACGTCCAGATGTTCTTCGAAATCGGCCGGCGCATCGCCGACTCCAGCGACTGGCCGAACTGGGTCGAGGGTAACGAATTCCGGATGGCGCGCGACCAGCAACGCAGCGAAACGGGGTCGGTTCGCTGATGACGCGCACCCGGCCCGTGCGCCGTGCACGCGCCGGGCGCGTGGTCGCGCTTGCGCATGAGTCGCGGGTGCTCGCCGACAACCCGCTCGGCGACCCGGTCGCGCGCACCGTTCACGCGTACCTGCCAGCAGACTACGACCGTAAGCCGGACGCACGCTTCGTGCAGCTATGGAGCCTGGCTGGGTTCACGAGCGCCGGGCCGGCGCATGTCAACTGGAAGGCGTTCGGCGAGAACGTTCCCGAGCGCCTTGATCGTCTGATCCACTCTGGCGAGATGGGGCCGGCAATCGTCGTGTTCCCGGACTGCTTCACCAGCCTCGGCGGAAACCAGTACATCAACTCGTCGGCAATCGGACGCTACGCAGACTACCTGACGAAAGAGCTGATCCCGTTTGTGGACGGCGAGCTGCGCACCCTCGCTGCGCGCGAGCACCGCGGCGTGTTCGGCAAGTCGTCGGGCGGCTACGGCGCTATGGTGCACGGTATGCGCTACGCGAAGTACTGGGGTGGCGTCGCCAACCACTCCGGTGACGCGTACTTTGACATGGTGTACCGCACCGATTTTCCGAATGTCGCGAACGAGCTCGCGCGGCACGACTACCGCGTCGACCGCTTCCTCAAGCATTTCCGCGCATCGGCCAAACCCACCGGCAGCGAGGTCCACGCGCTGATGGCCATCTGCATGGCGGCGACCTACGACCCGGACCCGAAAGCGCCGCTGGGTTTCCGGCTCCCGTTCGACCCGTATACCTGCGAAGTCGACGAGAAGCGCTGGAAGCGCTGGTTGAAGCACGACCCAATCCACATGGTCGGACGCCACAAAGCCGCGTTGAAGAGTCTGCGCGGCTTGTTCATCGATTGCGGCGACCGCGACCAGTACCACATCCATTACGGCGCGCGCATCCTGTCGCGCAAGCTCGGTGAGCACCGCATCCGGCATACCTACGAGGAGTTTCCGGACAACCACTCCGGCGTCGACTACCGCCTGGACCGGAGCTTGCCTTTCCTATACTGGGCGCTCGCCGCCTGAAACTTGACGCTGTAAACGCTGTCACTCCAATATCGCTTTCTCTTCTTCCGGGGGTGTTCAATGCGTAAATATTGTGTTCTGGCTGTTCTTTGTCTGTCATGGGTTGTGGCGCCAGCATCCGCAACCGAGCTGACCGAGCGCGCACTTGAGGCGCTTGAGGCAGGCGATACAGAGCAGGCAGTCGCGCTGCTCGAGCCCGCACACCGCAGCGCGCCTCGTGACGCGCAGATTGCGCACGCGCTCGCCTTGGTCGAGCTGTCACGCGGCAACAGCGAGCGCGCACTCGAGCTCGCCGAACTCGCAACGCGCCACGGCGGTACCGTCGCTGAGCACCACCATCTGCTTGGCCTCGCGCTCGCCATGAACATCGACTCGATGGGTACGCTGGGTAAGATGCGAGCGGCGGGACGGATGCGCGGCGCTTGGGAGCGTGCGCTTGAGCTCGACCCCGACCACATCGAGGCGCGCTTCAGCCTCTTCGGCTACTACTTGGGGGCGCCGCGCATCGCCGGCGGTGGGCGGGACAAAGCAGAAGCGATGGCTGTGACAATCGCCGAGCGCGATCCCGTCAGAGGCCACCGGGCGCGCGCTGTGATGTTACGGATCGACGGCGACGACGACGGCGCGCTGCGAGAGTTCGACGCGGCGGCTGAGCTCGTTGCGGACGACCCGGAGCAGCTCGGTGTGTTGCTGATGGCGAGGGGCTTTCTGTGCCAACAAATGGAGCGCTGGGATTGCGCCCACGACGCGTTCATCGCGACGCTGGCAGCCGACCCGGAACGGCTCGGCGCGTTGTACCAGATTGGCCGCACCGCAGTGTTCTCGGACTCGCGTCATGAAGAGGGTATCGCCGCGTTCCAGCGTTATGTCGCCGAGCATGCGCCGCGCGGCAGCGACCCGTCGCACGCTTGGGCGCACGTGCGCACCGGCACGCTGCTTGAGAAGCTCGGCCGCCCCGACGACGCGCGCGCCGAGTACCAGGCGGCGCTCGCGCTGGATTCCGATCACACCGGCGCGAAAGACGCACTCGCGGCACTTGCACCGCGGTGACAAAACGCGATTTGAGGATTGAAACCGCCTGCGTCCATTCCGGCCGCGAGCCTGACCCGACCACCGGCGCGGTCGTACCACCGCTGTACCTCTCGACGACCTACGAGCGTGATGCGGAAGGCGGCTGGGCACGCGGCTTCAAGTACACGCGTTACACCAACCCGACACGCGTGTCGCTCGAGGAATGCCTCACCACACTCGAGGGCGGCGCCGGTGCGTGCGCGTTCAGTTCCGGCATGGCGGCCGCGCACGCGGTGTTTCAGCTGCTCAAGCCCGGCGACCGCGTGGTCGTTTCCGCCGACGCGTACCACGGCGTGCACCGCCTGCTCGACGAGACGATGCAACAATGGGGCCTCGTCGTCGAATACGCAGACTTCAGTGACGACTCCGCGCTCACGCGCGCGCTGCAGCAGCCGGCGCGCGTGGTCTGGGCGGAGACACCGTCGAACCCGTTATTGAAACTCTGCGACCTTGCCGCGGTCGCGGCGCACGCACACCGCGCCGGCGCGCTCGCCGTGTGCGACAACACCTTCGCAACGCCGGTGCTGCAGCGACCGTTCGAGTCCGGCTTCGATGTCGTGATGCACTCGAGCACCAAGTACTTCGGCGGGCACAGCGACGTGCTCGGCGGCGCCCTGATAGTCCGAGAGGACGGCGAGACGCTAGAACGGCTGCGCGCACTGCAAGCAAGCGCGGGCGCGGTTCCGGCGCCGTTCGATTGCTACCAGATTTTGCGAGGGCTCGCGACGCTCCCGTTGCGCGTACGCGCTCAGAGCGCAAACGCGTTGGCGCTCGCCGAGTGGCTCGCAGGACAAGCGCGCGTCTCACGCGTCCACGGAACCGCGTAGCCCCGCCGGCCTGTTGCGGCTTGCGGTCGGCATAGAACACATCGACGACCTGCGCGATGACCTCGCACAGGCATTGGATCCTTAAACCTGTGGCATAACTGTGGGAGCCAATCTGCGATTGGCGATTCGCGAAAAGAATCGCGAATCACAGATTCGCTCCTACGAGAAAATACACTGTGGGAGCCAATCTGTGATTGGCGACACTACTGGGAGATTGTGCATGCGTTTGATTACCCTCGCCGTTCTTGCGTTCGCCGCGGCCTACCCGCTGCCCGTGACCGCGCAACCCGAGCCGATGACGCTCGAGCGGATCATGGCCGACCCGGACTGGCTCGGTACCCCGCCGCAGAACGCGTTCTGGGCCGAGGACGGTACCGCCGTCTATTACACGCGCAGACGCGCGGGCGTACGCGGCGTCGACGACCTGTGGGTACATCCGCGCGACGGCAGTGGCCCACGCATAGTCGAACTGAGCGCGCGCGCGCAGCACGGCGCTGCGGACGGCGACTACAACGCGGACCGCACGCTGAAAGCATTCGTGCGCCTCGGCGACCTGTACCTGCAGGACCTGCGCGATGGCGAAATCCAGCAGCTGACACGCACGGCGGCCGGCTACCGCGACCCGCGCTTCCTGAACGACGGCCGCATCGCGGTACGCGCTGCGAACAGCTTCTACGCGTACGAGCCCGCCGACGGGCGCATCGAACGCATCGCGGAGATCCGCTTTGAGAAGGACCCGCATGACACGGAGCCGGGCTCGGGCTACCTGGATACACAACAACGGCGCCTGCTGACCGTCGTTAGCGAACGGCAGGCACGTGCGGAGGCCGAGCGCGCGCGCGAAGCTGACGAAATCGCCGCCGACGCCGGCCGCCCCGCGCGGGCGTGGTACCTCGGCGAGAAACGTGAGCTGGTCGACGCCGAGCTGTCGCCGGACGGCCGCTGGTTGCTCGTCGCGACCCAGGCTTCGGAGCGCGACGGGGCGCGCCGCGACACGGTGCCGTTCTTCGTCACCGACGACGCGTTCGTCGATAACCGGCCGGTCCGTCCGAAGGTTGGGGCGGGCGCACCCGTACCGCACAGCTACCTGCTGCTCGACCTCACCGAAGGCGAACGGCGCGAACTCGACCTCTCAACGCTTCCTGGCATCGACACCGACCCGCTGCGCCGGCTTCGCGCGCAGGCGGAGCTGCCGGTGTTGGAAGGCCCGCGCGGCACCGCGTGGATGGGCGCCGAGTGGAACGCCGACGGCAGCACCGTCGCGCTGATGATGCGCGCCAACGACAACAAGGACCGCTGGCTCGCGACGGTCGACCCGGCCGACGGGCGTCTGCGCCCGCGCCACCGCCTCAGCGACGAGGCGTGGATCAACTGGTACACCGGGCGCGACTTCTTCTGGTTCAACGACTTCGGCTGGCTGCCCGACGGCAGCACGCTGTGGTATGTGTCCGAGGAATCCGGCTACGCGCATTTGTATGTACGCGGCGCGCGCGACCGCCGCGCACGCGCGCTGACGCGCGGCGACTTCGAGGTCTCGAAGCCGGTGCTGACGCGTGACGGCCGACACTTCTATTACACCGCGAACGCAGAGCACCCGGGCATCCATGAGGTCTACCGCGTCGCGGTTGCTGACGGCCGCAGCGAACGGCTGACGCAGCTCGGTGCACGCACCCATTTCCAATTGTCGCCGGACGAACGCGCCCTGCTTCTGACGAGTTCGTCGACGCTGCGCCACGACGAGCTGTTCGTGCAGGCGGTGCAACCAGGCTCCGAGGCAGTGCAACTGACCGACACGATGAGCGCTGAGTACCGCGAGTACCCGTGGGCTGAGCCGCAGGTCGTCGCCATACCTTCGACCAATGTGCGGGGCCGCGCGGTGTACTCGCGCGTCTACCTGCCGTCCGATTACAACGCAGAACGCGCGGAGCCCTACCCGGTCGTGATGTTTGCGCACGGTGCCGGCTACCTGCAAAACGCGCACTTCGGATGGTCGGGCTACTTCCGGGAGTTCATGTTCCACACTTACCTGGTCGAACGCGGCTTCGTCGTGATCGACATGGACTTCCGCGCATCGGCCGGCTACGGCCGCGACTGGCGGACTGCCATCTACCGCGACATGGGCCGGCCCGAGCTCGCCGACTTCAAGGACGGCATTGACTGGCTCGACGCAAACCACAACATCGACCGCGCGCGCATCGGCATCTACGGCGGTTCGTACGGCGGCTTCCTTGCGTTCATGGGTCTGTTCCTCGAACCAGACATGTTCGCCGCCGGCGCCGCGCTACGGCCGGTCAGCGATTGGGCGCATTACCACCACCCGTACACCGCGAACATCCTGAACACGCCGGAGCTCGACCCCGAGGCGTTCGAGCGCAGCTCGCCGATCGAATTTGCGGAGGGGCTGAACAAGCCGCTACTGATCCTGTCGCCGATGGTCGACACGAACGTGCTGTTCAAGGATGTCGTGCGGCTGACGCAGCGGTTGATCGAACTCGAGAAAACCGAGTACTTCACGAACGCGCTTTATCCGGTCGAGGACCACGGCTTCGTCGAACCGTCGAGCTGGCTCGACGAGTACAAGCGCATTTACATGCTCTTTGACCAGCACCTGCGATAGATTGAATCGCGGTGCGGAGCACCGCTCCTACATTGCTCCAGACGCCTAAGGTGTGACTCCGAATGAATGTGGGAGCGGCCCTCTGGCCGCGAATGCTCGAGGCCAAGCTTGTGCCATCGCGACCAGAGGGTCGCTCCTACATTGCTCCAGAACGCACGGCCTGGAGCCGAATGTAGGAGCGGTGCTCCGCACCGCGATGGCAGAGGTATCTAGAGGCGGCGATCCAGCCGCCGGTACCCGATCGCTTCTGCTATGTGGCGCGCCGTCATGCCATCCGACCCTGCGAGGTCGGCGATGG
>JAIVGZ010000055.1 GCA_020201335.1 Natronospirales bacterium | reverse complement strand
ACGCGTGTTCCTGAACCTTCCGTTCACGCACTCGGAGGACCTCGATGACCAGGACCGTGCGGTCGCACTGAGCAGCCCGCTCGGCGGCGCCGCCGCGAAGTTCGCACACGGTCATCGCGAGATCATCCGCAAGTTCGGGCGCTTCCCGCACCGCAACCGACTGCTCGGCCGTGACAGCACGCCTGAGGAGGTGGCATTTCTGGAGTCCGGTGGCTTCGGGGGTGCGTGAGTCGGAATCGCGAATCACAGATTCGCTCCCACAGGCCAGAGGGCCGCTCCCACGGAGCGCGCGCGGCTCCCTATAATCGCCAGATGAAACCGATCAAGGTGGGAATCGCCGGCGTGACCGGCCGGATGGGCGCAGCGGTGCTGTTCGCGTTGCGCGACACGACCGGGCTCACGGCATCAATCGCGCTGGTCCGGCCCGGTGGCGAGAAGCCGGACGGAATCGCCCTCGCCGAAACGCTCGATGCATTCCTAGCGGGCTGCGATGTCGTGGTTGATTTCTCGCGCCCGGCGTTGCTGGCGGAGCTCGCGCCAGCGTGCGCCGCCGCAGGGAAACCCCTCGTCAGTGGCACGACCGGCCTCGAAGACGCAACCTTCAAGGCCCTGACCGACGCGGCCTCGCGCGTTGCGATACTGCATGCACCCAATATGAGTATTGGCATTAACATACTCAGGTATCTTGTTGAAAAAGCATCAGAAACACTGAGCGCGGACTGGTCGTGCGAAGTGTTCGAGGCGCACCACGCCCACAAGGTCGACGCGCCGAGCGGTACGGCGCTGCGGCTCGGCGCGGCGGTGGAACAGGCGCGCGGCGCCGGTGCCGTCAGCTACGCGGTTGAGCGCGAGGGCGAGACGATCGGTTTCCATGAAGTGCGCTTCGCTGGGCCGGGCGAACGCATTGTGCTCGCGCACGAGGCACTGGACCGCGGCATCTTCGCGCAGGGCGCGTTGCGCGCGGCGCTGTGGGTGGTCGACCAACCGCCCGGTTTATATGGCATGGACGACGTGCTTGCGCTAAAATCCGGCTGATTACGGGAGGGTCCCAGCGACCACTCCCGTTTTTTTGAGCAACGGAGATGAGACTTGACCGTTCCCGCGATCCTCGCGCTAGCAGACGGGAGCCTGTTCCACGGCAGGTCGATAGGTATTTCAGGCAGCACCCGCGGTGAGGTTGTCTTCAATACCGCGATGACGGGTTACCAGGAAATCCTGTCCGACCCTTCGTACCACCAGCAGATCGTCACGCTTACCTACCCGCACATCGGCAACACCGGCACGACGCCGGAAGACATGGAGTCGTCCGCGGTGATGGCGGCTGGCCTCGTCATCCGCGACCTGCCGATGCTCGCGAGCAATTGGCGCAGCCATGAGCCGCTCGACGCGTTCCTGGTCCGCAATAAAGTGGTCGCGATTGCCGATATCGACACCCGCCGCCTGACGCGCATCCTCCGCGACAAGGGCGCGCAATCCGGCTGTATCGTCGCCGGCCCGGATGCCGACGCCGATGCTGCGCTCGCTGAGGCGCGGAGCTTCCCTGGCTTGAAGGGTGCGGACCTCGCGAAAGTGGTGTCGGTGAAGAAAGGATATGAGTGGAAGGATGGGACGTGGAGTTTGGAGGCCGCGGTGCCGCCTGATGCAAATCGCGGCCACAGGGCCGCTCCTACATCGAGCGCACCATTCAACGTGGTTGCTTACGATTTTGGGGTGAAGCGCAACATTCTGCGCATTCTGGTCGACCTCGGTTGCAAGGTCACGGTCGTGCCGGCGCAGACGCCGGCCGATAAAGTGCTCGCAATGAAGCCCGATGGCCTGTTCCTCGCGAACGGGCCCGGCGACCCGGAGCCGTGCGACTACGCGATCGCCGCGACCCGCGAATTCCTCGAACGGAAGATTCCGGTGTTCGGCATCTGCCTCGGCCACCAACTGCTCGGCCTCGCGGCGGGTGGCCGCACATTGAAAATGACTACGGGCCATCACGGCGCGAACCACCCGGTGCTCGACCTCGAGTCCGGCCGCGTGATGATCACCAGCCAGAACCACGGCTTCGCGGTCGACGAGGCGTCGCTCCCCGCGAATGTACGCGCGACGCAGCGCTCACTGTTCGATAACACTTCGCAGGGCATCGAGTTCACCGACCGGCCTGCGTACAGCTTCCAGGGCCACCCGGAAGCGAGCCCCGGCCCGCACGATGCGAAGCCGCTATTCGACAAATTCATACAGATGATGGAGGCGCGTCGTGCCTAAACGCACCGACATTAATTCCATCCTCATCATCGGCGCCGGCCCAATCGTGATCGGCCAGGCCGCTGAGTTCGATTACTCGGGCGCGCAGGCGTGCAAGGCGCTGCGGGAAGAGGGCTACCGGGTGATCCTGGTGAACTCGAACCCGGCGACGATCATGACGGACCCGGATATGGCTGACGCGATTTACATCGAGCCGATCCACTGGGCTACGGTCGAGCGCATCATCGCGAAGGAGAAGCCGGATGTACTGCTGCCGACGATGGGCGGCCAGACCGCGCTGAACTGCGCGCTCGACCTCGTGCGCGAAGGCGTGCTCGAGAAGTACGGCGTCGAGATGATCGGCGCGTCGCGCGATGCGATCGATATGGCCGAGGACCGCGAGCTGTTCAAGAACGCGATGACCGACATCGGCCTCGCGACGCCGCGCGCACGCATTGCGCACGACATGGAGGAAGCGATCGAGGCACAGGCGGATATTGGCTTCCCGACGATCATCCGCCCATCGTTCACGATGGGCGGTTCCGGCGGCGGCATTGCCTACAACCGCGAGGAGTTCCTCGAGATCGTCGAGCGCGGGCTCGACCTGTCGCCGACGAACGAGGTGCTGCTCGAGGAGTCGGTGCTCGGCTGGAAGGAATACGAGATGGAGGTTGTCCGCGACAAGGCCGACAACTGCATCATCGTGTGCTCGATTGAGAATTTGGATCCGATGGGTGTGCATACCGGCGACTCGATTACGGTCGCGCCGGCGCAAACGCTGACCGACAAGGAATACCAGATCATGCGCGACGCATCGATCGCGGTGTTGCGCAAGATCGGCGTCGAGACCGGCGGTTCGAATGTCCAGTTCGCGGTCAATCCCGAAAACGGCGCGCTGGTCGTGATCGAGATGAACCCGCGCGTGTCGCGGTCGTCGGCCCTCGCGTCGAAGGCGACCGGCTTCCCGATTGCGAAAATCGCCGCGAAGCTTGCCGTCGGCTACACGCTCGACGAGCTCCGTAACGACATCACCGGTGGCGCAACGCCGGCGTCGTTCGAACCGGCCATCGACTACGTCGTCACCAAGATCCCGCGCTTCACCTTCGAGAAGTTCCCACAGGCGGATGCGCGGCTGACCACCCAGATGAAGTCGGTCGGCGAGGCGATGGCAATCGGGCGCACCTTCCAAGAGTCGCTGCAGAAGGCGTTGCGCAGCATGGAAACGGGCACCGACGGTCTCAACCCCGTGCGCTCGGATTACACGTCTCCGGACGCGCGCAACCGGCTCGTCCACGAACTGTCGGTTCCCGGTGCCGAGCGCCTGTTCTATGTCGGTGACGCATTCCGCACCGGCATGACGCTCGACGAAGTGCATAGGTTGACCGCGATCGACCCCTGGTTCCTCGTGCAGATCGAGGACCTGGTCCGGGAAGAGGCGAAGGTGGCCGCCGCCGGATTCCAGGCGCTCGATGCGCCGCAGCTGCGTGCGCTGAAACGCAAGGGCTTCTCAGACAGCCGCATCGCAGCGCTGTCCGGGGTAGGCGAGGCGCTGGTGCGCGCACGGCGTCACGAGTACGGCATCCGGCCGGTGTACAAGCGCGTCGATACCTGCGCGGCTGAGTTCGCGACGACTACCGCGTACATGTATTCGACCTATGAAGAAGAGTGCGAGGCGCAGCCGACCGACCGGAAGAAAGTGATGGTGCTCGGCGGCGGGCCGAACCGCATCGGCCAGGGTATCGAGTTCGACTACTGCTGCGTGCACGCGGCCTTTGCGCTGCGCGAGGATGGCTACGAGACCATCATGGTCAACTGCAACCCCGAGACCGTCTCGACGGATTACGACACCTCGGACCGCCTGTACTTCGAGCCGCTGACGCACGAGGACGTGATGGAGATTGTGCACGTTGAGCAGCCGTTCGGCGTGATCGTCCAGTACGGCGGCCAGACGCCGCTGAAGCTCGCGCGCGGGCTCGAGGAAGCCGGCGCCCCGGTCATCGGCACCTCGACCGACGCGATCGACCGCGCCGAGGACCGGGAACGCTTCCAGCAGATGATCGAGAAGCTCGGTCTGAAGCAGCCGCCGAACCGTATCGCGCGTGCGACCGAAGAGGCGCTCCGGCTCGCCGACGAAATTGGCTACCCGCTAATCGTGCGCCCTTCGTATGTACTAGGCGGGCGCTCAATGGAAATCGTGTACGACCGCGACGACCTCTCCGCATACATGGAGAGCCAGGTGCGCGTATCGCGTGACCTGCCGGTGCTGCTCGACCGCTTCCTGGACGACGCGGTAGAGGTTGACGTCGATGCAATATGCGACGGCGAACGTGTCGTGATTGGCGGCATCATGGAGCACATCGAGCAGGCGGGCGTGCACTCCGGTGACTCTAGCTGTTCGCTGCCGCCGTTCACGCTGTCGCCGGCTTTGCAGGACCGGATGAGGGAGCAGGTTTCCGCGATGGCGCTCGAGCTCGGTGTCGTCGGCTTGATGAACACGCAGTTCGCAATCAAGGACGGGGAAATCTACGTGCTCGAGGTGAACCCCCGCGCATCACGCACTGCGCCGTTCGTTTCCAAAGCGACCGGGCTGCCGCTGGCCAAGGTGGCCGCACGCTGCATGGTCGGAAAAAGCCTGGCAGAGCAGGGCGTGGAAGGCGAGCGCATCCCGCGCTACTATTCGGTCAAGGTGTCGGTGTTTCCGTTCGCCAAGTTCCCCGGCGTCGACCCGATACTGGGCCCCGAAATGAAGTCAACCGGGGAGGTCATGTGCGTCGGCCGGAGCTTCGGCGAGGCGTACGCGAAGGCGCAGCACGCAAGCGGTGTGGTCGTACCGACCGGCGGCTGTGCATTCATCTCGGTGCGCGACCCGGACAAGCGGGCCGCGGTGGAATTGGCGAAGATGCTCGCGAACCGTGGCTTCTCGCTGGTCGCGACCGACGGCACCGCGCACGCGCTCCAGGCCGCAGGCATCGAATGTGGCCGGGTGAACAAGGTGATGGAGGGTCGTCCACACATCGTCGACATGATAAAAAACGACGAGATCAGCCTGATTGTGAACACCACGGAAGGGAAGAAGGCGATTGCAGAGTCGCATTCGATCAGGCGCGAGGCGCTGCAGCACAAGGTCACCTATTACACGACCATTGCCGCGGCAAAAGCGACCTGCGTCGCGCTCGACCACCTGGACACCCCGGAAGTGAACCGGTTGCAGGACTTGCACAGGGAGATGGCATGACGACCAAGGTACCGATCACGGCGCGCGGCGCGGCCGCGTTGCGCGAAGAGTTGCAGCGGCTGAAGACCGTCGATAGACCGCGCGTGATCCAGGCGATCGCGGACGCGCGCGCGCACGGCGACCTCAAGGAGAACGCCGAATACCACGCTGCGCGCGAACAGCAGAGCTTCATGGAAGGACGCATCGCCGAAGTCGAGGGCAAGCTCGCGAACTGCCAGGTGATTGACCCTGCGACGCTCAACGCCGGCGGCAAGGTCGTGTTCGGTGCAACCGTCGAGATCGCCGACGAAGCGTCCGGCGACGAGACCACCTACCAGATCGTCGGCGACGACGAGGCCAACATCAAGGGCGGCCGCCTGTCGTACACCTCACCGATTGCGCGCGCGTTGATCGGCAAGGAAGAGGGGGATGTGGTCAACGTCGTGACCCCTGGCGGCGACAAATCATTTGAGTACGCGCGGCGGATCGCGAGGAACGCGATGCGCTGATCGGCACGATCCTGGTCCGTACCGGCGCAGCGCAGGTGCAGCGAGTCGGCCATGTCCTGACCCTTTACCGGCGAAATCGGGACAACTCGAAAGTGACGCTGCCATAGCCAAGCGCTCAAAATCCTCCAGACAGTGGTTGACAGAACATTTCGACGACGCGTTCGTCAAACGGGCGCAAGCCGAGGGCTGGCGTTCCCGTGCCGTCTACAAGCTCATCGAGATCGATGAGCGCGACCACCTGATTCGACCTGGGATGAACATCGTGGACCTCGGCGCGGCGCCGGGCGGTTGGGCGCAATATGCTGCGCGCAAGCTGGGCGGCCGGGGCCGGGTTATCGCACTCGACATCCTTGAGATGCCACCGCTGGACGGGGTCGAGGTGCTGTTGGGGGATTTTCGGGAGGATACGGTCCTGGAGGAATTGAGGCGGCTGCTCGCCGGTGCGCAGGTTGACCTTGTAATGTCGGACATGGCCCCCAATATCAGTGGTATGGCCGCAGTCGACCAGCCTCGCTCTATGTATTTGGCGGAACTCGCGCTGGCATTTGCCCGCGAGACGCTGAAACCCGGTGGCGACTTGCTGACCAAAGTCTTTCAGGGAGAGGGCTACGAAGCGTTCGTGCAGGACTTGAAGCAGGATTTCGCGACCGTAACCGTGCGGAAACCCAAGGCTTCCAGGCCGCGCAGCAGGGAAGTTTACCTGCTGGCCCGGAACCACCGCGCGTAGTATTGTCTAAACAGCGTCCACATCCGCTCGGAGCAGGGGCAAGCATTTGAACAACATGGCAAAGAATCTGATTTTGTGGGTGATCATCGCGGTCGTGCTGATGGCCGTCTTCAATGCGTTCACCCCGCAGAATGCCCAGGTACGCACGCTCGCGTATTCCGAGTTCCTGACGGAGGTCCAGCAGGGTGGTGTCCGCAGTGTCTCGATCGACGGCCGCCAGATTACCGGCACGACCACCGCAAACGAGCAGTTCCAGACTTACAGCCCCGAAACCGACAACCGCTCGATGGTCGGTGACCTGATGGCGAACCGCGTTGAGATCAAGGCACAGCCGCCCGAACGCCAGTCGGTGCTGATGCAGGTGTTCATTTCCTGGTTCCCGATGCTGCTGTTGATTGCGGTGTGGATTTTCTTCATGCGCCAGATGCAAGGTGGCGGCGGCGCCGGTCGCGGCGCGATGAGTTTCGGCAAGAGCCGCGCCCGCATGCTCGGTGAGGACCAGGTCAAGATTAATTTCCAGGATGTCGCCGGTTGCGAAGAAGCGAAGGAAGAGGTCGTTGAGCTCGTTGAGTTCCTGCGCGACCCCGGCAAGTTCCAGCGCCTCGGCGGCAAGATCCCCCGTGGTGTATTGATGGTCGGCCAGCCGGGTACCGGCAAGACCCACCGTGGCGCCGGCCTCGGTGGCGGACACGACGAGCGTGAGCAGACGCTGAACCAGCTGCTGGTCGAGATGGACGGCTTCGAAGGCAATGAAGGCGTCATAGTGATTGCTGCGACCAACCGCCCCGACGTGCTCGACCCGGCGCTCCTGCGCCCGGGCCGCTTCGACCGCCAGGTCGTTGTGCCGTTGCCCGATGTTCGCGGCCGCGAACAGATCCTCAAGGTCCACATGCGAAAAGTGCCGATCTCCGACGGCGTGAAGCCGATGCTGATCGCACGCGGCACGCCGGGCTTCTCTGGCGCCGACCTCGCGAACCTGGTCAACGAAGCGGCGCTGTTCGCCGCGCGTGCGAACAAGCGCACCGTCGACCATACCGATTTCGAGAAGGCGAAGGACAAAATCCTGATGGGCGCCGAGCGGCGCTCGATGGTGATGACGGAAGATGAGAAGAAGCTGACCGCGTACCACGAGTCCGGTCACGCAATCATCGGCCGCATGGTGCCCGACCACGACCCGATCTACAAAGTCAGCATCATCCCCCGCGGGCGCGCGCTCGGCATCACGATGTTCCTGCCTGAGCAAGACCGATACAGCTACAGCAAGCGCCGCCTCGAGAGCCAGATTTCGAGCCTGTTCGGTGGACGCATCGCTGAGGAGCTGATCTTCGGGCCCGACGCGGTCACGACCGGCGCGTCGAACGACATCGAGCGTGCAACCGAACTCGCGCGCAACATGGTCACGAAGTGGGGCCTGTCCGAGCGTCTCGGGCCGCTGTCGTACAGCGAAGAAGATGGTGAGGTGTTCCTCGGCCACTCGGTGACGAAGCACAAGTCTGTGTCCGACGTCACCGCGAGTGCGATTGACGAGGAGATCCGTGCGTTCATCGACCGCAACTACCAGCGTGCTGAGCGGATTCTCAAAGAGAATATCGACACGCTGCACTTGATGGCCGAGGCGCTGATCCGCTACGAGACCATCGACGCGCCGCAGATCGACGACATCATGGAAGGCAAGCCGCCGCGTCCGCCGGAAGGCTGGAACGATTCTGACTCTGACCCGGACGGTACCGCGGTCGTGAGCCCAGTTCCCGATGGCGGCAATCAGGGCGAACCAATTACCCACCACGGTAAGTAATTTCCTTTTCAAATGATCCTGAACTGTGGCGGCAGGCTGCTCGACCTCTCGCGCCCGCGCGTGATGGCCGTGCTGAACGTCACCCCCGACTCTTTCTCCGACGGCGGCCGCTGGGTTTCCGTCGATGCCGCGGTCGAACACGCGGTGCAAATGGTGGAAGCCGGGGCTGCGCTGATCGACGTCGGTGGCGAGTCGACGCGCCCAGGCGCCACACCCGTGGACGCCGACGACGAATGCGCACGCGTGTTGCCGGTCATCGAGCGGCTCGCCGCGGCGGTGCGTGTCCCGATATCCATAGACACCAGCAAACCCGAAGTAATGCAGGCAGCGGTCGCCGCTGGCGCAGGCTTCATAAACGACGTGCGTGCGTTGCGCGAACCGGGTGCAATCGAGGCCGCGCGCGGTTGCGGTGTGCCGGTCTGCCTGATGCACATGCAGGGTGAGCCGCGTTCGATGCAGGCCGCGCCGCACTACGAGCGGGTCGTCGATGAGGTGCTCGCATTCCTGGAGGAGCGGGTGCTGCTCTGCGAGGCGGCTGGCATCGGCCGAGAACGCCTGGTGATAGACCCCGGATTTGGGTTCGGCAAGACGCTCGCGCACAATATAGAGCTGCTCCGCGGCCTCGACCGCTTCGCGGCGACCGGCCTGCCCGTACTGGCCGGCATCTCCCGCAAGGCGATGGTCGGCGCGCTGACAGGTGAACGCGTGGCCGAGCGGCGCTTGGCTGGCAGCCTGGCGGCTGCCGTGCTCGCGGCGCGCGCGGGCGCGCGCATACTGCGGGTGCACGACGCGGCGGAGACCGTGCAGGCCCTCGCGGTAGTGCACGCGGTGATGGACGACGGACACAGGAGCGACTGACGGAGATGGGACGCAAATATTTCGGCACGGACGGGATCCGCGGGCGCGTCGGCGATGCGCACATGCAGGCGGACTTCGTACTGAGGCTCGGGCGCGCGGCCGGCGCCGTGCTCTGCCCGAACGGCGGCACCGTGCTGGTCGGCAAGGACACCCGGATATCGGGCTACCTTTTCGAAGCTGCGCTGGAAGCTGGTTTCGCATCGGCTGGCGTCAACGTGCTGATGCTGGGTCCGGTACCGACGCCGGCAATCGCGTATCTGACGCAAGCGCAGCGCGCCGCGGCCGGCGTCGTAATCAGCGCGTCACACAACCCGTTCGAAGATAACGGGATGAAGTTTTTCTCCGCGCATGGGTCGAAACTTGATGATGCGGTCGAAGAAGCGATCGAAGCCGAACTCGAAAAACCATTCACGACCGTCGCGCCGGCACGACTCGGGCGCGCACGCCGGCTCGAGGATGCAGTCGGCCGCTACGTCGAATTCTGCAAGAATACTTTCGATGAGACGCTCGACCTGCACGGGATGCGCATCGTCCTCGACTGCGCGCACGGCGCGACTTACAAGGCAGCGCCGCAGGTCTTCGCCGAACTCGGGGCGGCGGTCGAGTGCATCGGCTGTCAGCCGGATGGCATGAACATCAACCGCGACTCCGGTTCGACGCACCCGGAAGCGCTGCAGCGAGCCGTCGCTGCGAGCGGCGCCGATCTCGGCATCGCGTTCGATGGGGATGGCGACCGCGTGATGATGGTTGCTCCCGACGGTGCGCTGCTCAACGGCGACCAGTTGCTGTTCGTGTTGGCGATGGAGGCGCAAGCGCGCGGTGCGTTGAACGGCCCGGTCGTCGGCACTGTCATGAGCAACCTCGGTCTCGAGCGTGCGTTCGAACGCGCCGGGATCGACTTCCGTCGTGCGGCCGTGGGTGACCGGTATGTGTTGCAGATGCTGAAGGAAGTCGACGGAACGGTCGGCGGTGAGTCTTCCGGTCACCTTATCTCTCTCGACCAGACGACGACCGGCGACGGCATCGTCGCCGCGTTGCAGATTGTTCAGGCCGCGG
>JAIVGZ010000021.1 GCA_020201335.1 Natronospirales bacterium | reverse complement strand
TGACAGTACATAGAGTTCGCAATGCGATTGCGCAACCGCGTCCGCCGACCGGACACCCTTATCCAGGAAGTTCATCTCACCACAGAAGTTGCCACGGGAAAAGTTCGCGAGGTGGTGTGACGCACCGCCGCTGAGCGGCAACAGGATTCGAACCGTGCCGCTGCGGATTAAATAGATGTCGTCGCCTTCGTCGCCACGCCGAAATACGTATTGCCCCGGGTCGACGCTGTGCTCGCGGACACAACTGCGGATCTGTTCGATCGAGGCGTTGTCGAAATCAGAGAACAACTCAATGTCGCGCAAATCGAGCGGGTCCTGCTCATTGGGCTTCTCCCAGCCCGCGAGTTCCAAGATCCGGTCTTCGATCCACTCGAGCCCGTCCTCCTGCGTCTCGAACACGCGTATGCCGGAGTCGCCGTTGCCGACGAGGCCCACGCGCGAGAGGTAGCGGTGGATGTCCTGACCCTGTGAGGCGCGCGTCGGCATTCCGCAGAACAGCATTGCGCCGCCATGTGCAGCCAACCGTGCGTGCATCTGTCGGAACAGGTTCGCTGCGGTGTAGTCGAGCGACTGCACACGCCGCAGGTCGAGGAGCACCCACCGTCGTGCGCGCAGGTCCGGCTCCAGTTCTGTGAACAGCTGGTCGGTGGTGCCGAAGAACAGGTTGCCCTGCAACGCGCAGATCTCGCCGAGGTGGCCATGCTGCGCGAGTAACTCGCGCTCCGGCTCAAGCCGGTAGCGCTTCGATGAAGTCTCCACCAGCGTGGCGCGTCGGCGCAGCACCGAGCCGTTGATCTGGTCCCGTATGAACAGCAGGATCGCGAGCGCGATGCCGGCGAACGATGCCGCAATCAGGCCGACCGTCACGGCCACAATCGCGACTGCAGCAATTACCGCGAAATCAAAGCGCGTTTCGCGGTGGCGGAGCAGGCGCACCGACTTCAAGTCGAGCATCCGATACGCGACGACCAGCAGGATACCGGCCAATGCGGCGAGCGGTACCCAGGCGATTAGCGGTGCGAGCAGCAGCACCGCGAGTACCACGAACACGCCTTCGAGTAAGCCGGACCAGCGGGTGCTGCCGCCGCTCGTTACGTTCACCATGGTCGGTCCGACCGTCCCTGCGCCCGGCATGCCGCCGACCGTGAACGCGGCGAGGTTGCCGAGTCCCTGGCCAAACAGCTCCCGGTTCGAGTCGTGCCGCTGCTTCGTGACTGCATCCAGGATTACGCAAGTCTTCAGCGTATCGATCGATAGCAATGCGGCCAATGCGAGCGCCGTATAAGCGACCACCTGCAGGTCGGCAAGCCGGATTGAGGCGAGTGCATCGAACTGCGCACGGACGATACCGGTCAACGGCCCGGGGTCGGCGAGCGGGCCGATCAACAGCGGGTTGCCTTCGACGTTCCAGAGCGCCGGTGCGAACAAGGCGCAAATGAGGTACGCGGCGATGCCTGCTGCGAGCGCGAGTATCGCGGCGGGAACCATGCGCGTGACACGTGGTACCCACAGCATCACCGCAATCGTCGTTCCGCCGACGATCAGCGCCGCAGGGCTCCAGTCTTCACTCTGACCAAGCAGAATCGGCAGCTGACTGACTGCGATAATCAGTCCAACCCCGGTCATGTAGCCGCTGACGACCGGGTACGGGATGTACTTGATGAAGCGGCCGCCGCGCAGCAGCGCAAACAGCAGCTGCAGCAAGCCGGCGAGCAGTACCGTTAGCGCAAAGAGCACCGGTATCCGGTCCACATCGGTGCCGCCGATGACGAGCACGGCTGCTAGGCCGGCAAGTATCGCTGCCGCAGGTGCACACGGAGCGGATATAAGCGCGCGCGTGCCACCGGCGAGCGCCGCGACGACACCGAGTGCCGCGGCGCCGAGCATGCCGTACAGCGCGCCTTGACCCGCAAGTTGGGGATCAATCGCCGAGAATACGAGTACGCCGAACGCAATTGATGACGGTAGTGCGACCAGCATGGAAGCCAGCCCACCCCAGACGTCTCCCGCACGCGGCGGCAGGAAACCCTTGACCATGCACAGAGTGTATCCCGGTCGGGCGTTCGCGATATACTCCCGTCATCCTTTTTCAAGCTACGGAATCCAATCATGCGCCATCGTTTAGCCATAGCCGTTGCAGTGTCCGCCGTGCTCGTTACTGCGTGTGGCGAGCGTTCCGCCCCTGCGGAAGAGAACCTGTTGCTCGCCGAGTGGACTGGCCCTTACAGCGGCGTACCGGCGTTCGACCAGATGGACCTCACCGAGCTGAAGTCAGCACTCGAAACCGGTATGGCGCGGCACCTCGAGGAAGTCGCCGCGATAGCGGCAGACCCCGAGCCGCCGACCTTCGAGAACACTATCGAGGCCTACGAGCGCGCCGGCGAAGGCATTGGACGCGTATTCACCTACTACGGCATCTGGAGCTCGAACATGTCCACGCCGGAGTTCCGCGAGATCCAACGCGAGATGGCGCCCCGTCTGTCGGCGTACCGCAGCGAGATCACGCAGAACCTCGAGCTGTTTGACCGCATCCGAACCGTGTACGAGAGCCGCGACGGTTTGCGCGAGGACCAGCAGCGCCTGGTCGTGCTGATTTATGACCAGTTCGCGCGCAACGGCGCGACGCTGGAGGGGGAGGCGGCGGAGCGCTATGCCGCTATCAACCAGCGCCTCGCTGAGTTGCACACGCGTTTCGGCAACAACGTGCTTGCAGACGAGGAGGGGTATGTCACCTGCATCAGCGAGGCACAACTGGGCGGGCTGCCCGAGTCGGTCGTGCGCGGCGCCGAGGCGGCCGGTCGCGAGCGGTGCGCAGACGGCGAGTACGCGATCACTAACACGCGTTCGTCAATGGACCCGTTCCTCACGTATTCGGACGAGCGCGACTTGCGTGAGCGTGTCTGGCGTAGCTACTACAGCCGCGGCGATAACGGCGACGAGCACGACAACAACGCTTTGATCACTGAAATCCTGCAGCTCCGCCACGAGCGTGTCGGCCTGCTTGGCTATGACCGTTACGCTGACTGGCGCCTCGAGAACCTGATGGCCCAGACGCCTGAGAACGCGCTGGAGCTGATGCAGACCGTCTGGCCGGCCGCGCTCGGCCGCGTGCGCGAGGAAGTGCGCGACATGCAGGCGATCGCTACCGCTGAGGGCGCTGACATCACGATTGAGCCGTGGGACTACCGGTACTACGCGGAGAAGGTGCGCCGCGACCGTTATGACCTCGACTCGGATGAGGTCAAGCAGTACCTGCAGCTCGATAAGCTTCGCGACGCGATGTTCTATGTCGCCGGCGAGCTGTTCGGCTTCGACTTCAGCCCGGTGCCGGAAGGCTCGGTGCCGGTGTTCCACCCGGATGTCGAGGTGTGGGAAGTCACGAACCGCGCCGACGGCGAGCACATCGGCCTCTGGTACCTCGACCCCTTCGCGCGTACCGGCAAGCGTTCGGGCGCGTGGGCGACGATGTACCGCAGCCACTCAACCTTCGACGGCAAGCGCACTGTGCTTGCGTCGAACAACTCGAACTTCGTCAAGGGCCAGCCCGGCGAACCGGTGCTTATCTCATGGGACGACGCCGAGACCTACTTCCACGAATTCGGGCACGCGCTGCATTTCCTCGCTGCCGATGTTGCGTACCCGACGCTGAACAGCGGCGTGCGCGACTACACCGAGTTCCAGTCACAGTTGCTCGAGCGCTGGCTGTCGACGCGGCCGGTGATTGACAACTACCTCGTGCACCACGAGACCGGCGAGCCGATTCCAGAATCACTGGTCGAACGCATCGAACGCGCGGCGAACTTCAACGAAGGCTTCCGCACGACCGAGTACCTCGCATCGGCGCTGGTCGACATGATGTACCACACGACCGACCCGACCGACCTCGACCCGCGCGAATTTGAGCGCGCGGCGCTTGCGAGCCTCAATATGCCGAGCGAGCTCCCGATGCGGCACCGCTCGCCGCACTTCGGTCACATTTTCTCGGGTGAGGGATATTCGGCGGTGTACTACGGCTACATGTGGGCCGACGTGCTGACCGCTGATGCGGCCGAGGCGTTCGAAGAAGCCCCGGGCGGGTTCTACGACGAGGAAGTGGCCGAGCGACTGGTCAAATACCTGTTCGCACCGCGCAACCGAATCGACCCGGCCGAAGCGTACCGCATGTTCCGAGGCCGCGACCCTGATGTGCAGGCGATCATGCGCGACCGGAACCTTGTACCGGAATGAGAGGGTAAGCAGTAACGGAGGTTTCAATGAAATGGATAACACTTGTTCTGGCTGCCGCGCTCGCTGTTGGCTGTAACTCCGACTTCGACTGGATGCATTACGAACCGCAGGCGCCGGTCGGAAATTTCACCGTGTACGCGGACGACCGCACTGAGTGCCGCAATACCCTCAGCAAATCAGCGATGCTACGGATTCAATAAACCTGACGGGTTCTGCCATCGCGGCCAGAGGGCCGCTCCCACATTGAGGGTCGTGCGTTGCTGTAGCGGGCGAGCGAGTGGGTTTCCGTGCCAAAAGCGACCGAGGCGGGAGTTTGCAACGCAATGGTCGGGTGCAGGACGCGGTAGTCGGGACGCAACGCAACCAGTGCATGACCAATTAACCCGCAGCTGAGGTCGCGGCTTGGTGCGGAACCCCGAGTAAGACCGCGGGCTACAGGTCCGGGACATCAGCACGGACAGGCCTAAAAAGATTCGCGGATCACAGATCCGCTCCCACAGTGTTATATCAGCCTTACGGGGTGGCGCCCCAGGGTGGTGGCGGTTCGTCGACTGGGTTCGATAGGTCGAACTCAACCTGAAACAGGCGACCGCCGGGGCGGGAGAGCTCGTACATGAAGCGTTCGCCCGGAACGATCTCGATTGCCCACACATTCGTCACCGAATCGGGCAGTTCGTTCGCGCGGAACAGCTCGATCGTTTCCTCGTCGATAGGGAATTCCTGACGCTCGCCGCTGCCGGACCTGCTGTCGCCACCGTACATCGTGATGGTGTCGGGGCTGCCGTCTTCGTGCCGATGGTCGTGCTTCAACTGCAGCCCGTAGTCGGTGCGTGTCAGCACCCAGGTGCGGCTATGGTCGTCACCGACATGGAACGGGATTCGGATACGCTCGTCGCTGCACTCACGGATGTGCATCACAAGTTCCTTGCCGGCGAACGGGTCCTCATCCATCTCCGGGACGTTCCGAACGACTTCGCCGCGGAATGCCTCGCCGCAGTGTTCGGCGAGGCCTCTCATGAAGTGGTCTGCTGCGGGCACTTTTTCAGCGGTGCCGGTGGGTGCGACGCCGGAGCCTTCGCGATTGTCGCAGCCGACGAGGAGCGACACGCCAGCGAGTACGCTGATTGCGAGTATGTTTGCTTTCATACCTCGACCCTAAACCCCTCCGCCCGGGCAGGCAAGCGAGTAAATTACTGGAATATGTACTCGAGCCCGATGGAGAAGGTGCTCCGACCGTATTCGTAGAACGAGAATGTATCGTCCTGATTCATGTGACGCGCTTCGCCGGCGACCCGCCAGCGCTCACCGAGGTCGTATTCACCGCGTGCCCAAAGCTCTGTGCGCTCCGTCCGCCGCTTTTCCTCCCTGAGTTCTCCGTCGAGGTCGAACATTCGGTTCGCGTCGCTGTGCCGACCGATCTCGTGGCTGGCCCCGAGCGTCAGCATGAAAGCCGGCATCAGGCGCCAGCCCGCTTCCAGCAACACCCGGTGCTTGACGGGTGAGTAGCTGAAGAATTCATCTTCGAATGCACGGTCTTCACGGTCATGGAACTCGAAGCGATAGCCGGTGCGCCACATGAACGCGTTGGTCCGACGCTGCCACCCGAGTTCGGCCCGGTGCGCGGTGCCCTCCAGTTCCGGGTACGCGCTGCCGGCGGAAAGGAACTGCGGCCGGTAACTTGCCGTGAAGCGCGTCTCGCCGAATGTGCGCTCAACACCCAGCCGGCCACTGACGTCGGTGGTCAGCGCTTCGCCGGCCACGAGTGTGTGACCGATTGCGACGCCGTAATCCAACTGCCACTCGCGGAATGGCAATTCGTGCGTTAGCCCAGCCCCCAATGCCGACGGGTCCAGGAAGTTGAGGTCGCTGTGGCGCCGCATGTAACCGTAGCCGTGGATGCGCACACCTGCGCCGCGCTCGCCGCTCAGGTAGCCCTGCGCGTACCCGAGCATTTCGACAAACGAATCTTCACCCTGTGCCGCTTCTTCCTGGAAAGGATCCGGGAACGCAACCACGTTCGTGTCGAAGCCCGCGCCGATGCTGAGCAGCGCTGCGCTGCGCGGAGCAGGCGCAGCCGTCGAATCCCGCTCGAGCTGCCGCAACTGTTCTGCTGCGAGCGCGCGCAGGTTTGCATCACCGGTGTTTCGTTCGACGCCTTGGAACCAGCGCTGCGCCGCAGTGCGGTTTCCACTCTGCACGGCAACCAGCCCAAGGTTGTAGCGGGCCAGTTCGCCCCAGCGGGGTAGCTGCAACAGTTCGCGGAACAGCCGCTCCGAAGCGACGCTGTTGCCGAGCTGGTAATGCGTAACGGCGAGGTTGTAAGTCAGTCGTGGACTGAGGTCGCCGGCATCGCGCAGCCGCTGGAACTCGGCCAGAGCGGTGTGGTAATCGCCGGCGCGGAATGCCCCGGTGCCCGTACCGTCCTGCGCAATAGAAACCTGCCCCATTAGGGGCAGGTTCACGCACAGGACTGCGAGCAACGAGAGGTATCGTCGTTTTGCAGTCATTTAACTCTCTTTAGTTTCCGCCG
>JAIVGZ010000077.1 GCA_020201335.1 Natronospirales bacterium | reverse complement strand
GTGTAGCTCTGGACGATGCGCACAATCTGCTTCGAAACAGCACCAGCCTGGTAATCGGCAACGGTCGCGAACGCCGGTGCATCCGCGTCATGGTGGTCAAGCACCACCTTGACCGCGTCGAGCACCGCGTCGCGCTTCAGGCCGCTCATCACGAGCGTGCCGACATCCATGCCTTCGGGGCGCTCGTGCGTATTGCGGATGGTGACCGCGGGGAGGTTCAGCAGCGATGCCTCCTCGGTGATGGTCCCGCTGTCCGAGAGTACGCACGCGGCGTCGAGCTGCAGCTTCACATAGTCGAGGAAGCCGAAGGCCTTCACGAAGCGTACGAGCGCGTGTGGCTTGTTGCCCTTCAGCGCATCGAGGCGTTTTTGTGTCCGGGGGTGCGTGGAGACCAGCACCGGGTACCCATATTTCTCGGCGAGCCCGTTCAGGGCATCGAGCAGGTCCGCGAGGTTCTGGGCGGAATCGACGGTCTCCTCCCGGTGTGCACTGACCAAGAAGTACTTGCGCGGCTCCAGCTTGAGGCGGCTGGTGGCATCGGAAGCCTGGATTTTCGGGAGGTAGTGGCTGAGGACTTCGTCCATATGAGAGCCGGTCTTGATCACGGTTTCGGGCGCGATGCCCTCGGCGAGCAAGTAGCGCCGCGCGTGTTCTGTGAGCACCAGGTTGATGTCGCTGAGGTGGTCGACCAGCTTGCGGTTCAGTTCTTCCGGGACCCGCTGGTCGAAGCACCGGTTGCCGGCTTCCATGTGGAACACGGGGATCTGGCGGCGCTTCGCCGCGATGACCGCGAGGCAGGTGTTCGTGTCGCCGTAGAGCAGCATCGCATCGGGGCGCTCGGTCTCGAGTACCGCGTCCGCGCGCGCGATGATGTCCGCGATTGCCTGTGCCGGGGTGTCGCCCTTCGCGCCGAGGAAATGGTCCGGCTTGCGGATCTCCAGCTCGTCGAAGAACACCTGGTTCAGCTCGTAGTCGTAGTTCTGGCCGGAGTGCACGAGCACATGCTCGAACGCACGGTCGAGCTCCGCGATCACGCGACTCATCTTAATAAGCTCCGGGCGGGTGCCGACCAGCGTCAGGACCTTAAGCACCGAGCGCCTCCTTGATGAAGTCGAGCTCCGACAGCAGGTCCTTCACGGCGTCGACTTCGAGCCGCTCGGTGTTGTGCGAGGTGTAATCGCCCGTCTGGGTAATGCGCCGCTCGCCTTCGACGAAGTACTTGCGGTAGTTCAGGTCTCTGTCGTCCACCGGTACGCGGAAATAACGGCCGTTCTCCTCGGCGCGCGCCATTTCCTCGCGGGAGACGAGCGACTCATAGAGTTTCTCGCCGTGGCGCGTGCCGATGACCTCGACCGGGTGGTCCGGCTTGCCGAACAGCTGCTTGAGCGCATCGGCGAGCACCGCGACGGTGCACGCCGGCGCCTTCTGGATGAACAGGTCGCCGTGGCGCCCATGCTCGAACGCATGAAGCACGAGGTCGACCGAATCCTCAAGCGACATCAGAAAGCGCGTCATCTCCGGGTCGGTGAGCGTGATTGGTACGCCGCGCTTGAGCTGGTCGACGAACAACGGGATCACCGAGCCGCGGGACGCCATGACATTGCCGTAGCGCGTTGCGCAGAACACCGGGCCGTCCGGCGGGATAAGCCGGGACTTCGCCATCACGACCTTCTCGGCGAGCGCCTTCGACATGCCCATCGCGTTGATTGG
>JAIVGZ010000076.1 GCA_020201335.1 Natronospirales bacterium | reverse complement strand
CTCGCCGTTTGCGGCAGCGGTCACGAAACCCTTGCGGGAGTACTCCGGCTGGACGGCAGTCACCGCGGCGCCGTGCGGCTTGAAGTCGCGGATGTGCGTCAGGTGGTACAGGTTGTCCGGGTCGCGCACCGGCATCCACTGCGCGACGGAGCCGTCGGAGCCGCCGGCAATCAGCGAGACGCCGCCGAGCAGGAAGTTCAGCGCCGTGAGCTCGGCGGCGGGGTCGCGGAGCAAGCGGCGGGTCTCGCGGATCTGCGCCTGGTCCGGCGTCGAGATGTCGTAGTAGGTGACGCGGCCGTCCCGGCCGGCGGCGAACAGGTTGTGCGCGGTGATGTCGATCAGCAGCCATTGGACCGCGCCCGGGGCTCGCGGCAGCGCGTACCCGGTACGCGTGACCTCAGTCGCGCCGGTCATGAACGACACCCGCGTCGTGTAGCGCGCGAGCAGCAGGCGGTTGTCGAGCGTGACGCCGGCCAGCGAGATGCCGGTAGGCCCCTCCTGCACGGCGACCGCGGCGAGCGCGGACAGGTTGTCGTCGAGCACAACTGGCGCCTCGCCGAACGGGTACTCGATGTACGGTTCGACGTGGCGCTGGTCGTCCGGGTAGGTGATCTCGTACTTGAGCCGCCCAACGAGCGCGCTGCCGTCGGACAGCCCGTACGCGAACAGACCGGTGCGCAGTTCCGCAGTGGCGAAGCTTGTCACCGTGACGCCGTCGGGAAGCGGCAGCTGGAAGCGCGCGCGCACGGACCCGTCGGTCGGATTAAAGAAGGTCACTTCGCCGGAGCGGCTGAACCGTGACGGCGCCGCCAGGTGTGGGTCGGCGGCGATGTGTACCGTGTCGCTATCCGCAACGCCCGGCGCCGGATAGGTTTGCTCAAGCTCGACGGTCGCGTCGCGCAGCAGCGGCATTACTTCTGAGAACAGGTAGATGAAAATCGTCGCCAGCGCGATGACGACGCCAATTCCGGCGGCGCCAATCACCCAGCGCGACGCGCCGTCCTTCGTGCGGCGCCAGCGGAGGCGGCGCGCACGCGCCTCACCGGTCGGTAAAAGCTGGCGGGCGCTCGGGGTGGGGTCGCTCATGCCCGCGCATGTTAGGGGGGGATTGTTACAGCCCGATTACACCTCTCTCGCCTCCGCGCACTTTATGCACAGCACGACCGCCGGGTCCGCCTGCAGCCGCGCCGGTGCGATCGGCTCGTCGCAGGCCACGCAGTCCCCGAAGCTGCCGTCATCGAGGCGTTGTAACGCGGCCGTAATCTTGCGCAGTTCGATTTCGGCGCGCGCCTGACCGGCCCGGGCCATCTCCTGGCCCTGCATTTCGTCCATCCGCGACAGGCGGCCGGTGCGGGCCTGGTCGAGCTCTACCGGCGCGCCGGATGCCTGACGCGTTGCCGCGAGCGCCTCAAGCTCCGCGCGGCGGCCCAGCAGCAGGTCTTTCATCTGGTCCTGGCACGTAGCCGTCGCGTACCACCACGCCCTGGCCCTGCTGCGACAACACCATCCGAATGAACTCGCGCTCGAGCGGCGGCAGCGGCCGGTTCGGGTGCTTGTTCACGACGATGTACAGGAAGCGCGCGAGCGGGTACTCGCCGGAAGCGGCGTTGTCGGCGTTCGGCTCGACCAGCGCGCCGCCCATCTGACGGGACAGCGGAATCGCGCGGACACCCGAGGTGCGGTAGCCGATACCCGAGTAACCGATACCATTGATCGACTCGGTGACGCCCTGCACGACTGCGGAAGAACCCGGCTGCTCGTTGATGCTGGCCCGGAAGTCCCCGTCGCACAGCGCGTGCTGCTTGAAGTAGCCGTAGGTGCCGGACACCGCGTTACGCGAGTAGAGCGTGAAGTCACGGTTCGCCCACGCACCGGTCAGGCCGACCTGGCCCCAACGCGTGATGTCGGCGGGCGCGCCACAACGACGGGTCGCCGAGAAGATTGCATCGACCTGCGGCAGCGCCAGCCCTTGAATCGGGTTGTCCTTGTTTACGTACACCGCGAGCATGTCGATCGCGACGCCAATGACGGTCATCGGGTAGCCGTGCCGCTGTTCGAACGCCTGCTGCTCACGGGCACTCGGTGCGCGGCTCATCGGGCCGAAGTTCGAAGTGCCCTCGGTCATCGCCGGCGGCGCGGTCGAGGTACCGGCACCCTGGATCTGGATGTTCACGTTCGGGTACAGGCGCTGGAATTCCTCGGCCCACAGCGTCATCAGGTTGTTCAGCGTGTCGGAACCGATTGACGACAGGTTGCCGGAAACGCCGCTGACCGTGCTGTAGCGCGGGAGGTTCGGGTCGACTTCGGCCTGTGAGTGGGCGGCGCCGGACACCAGCAGCGACGCGGCGAAGCCTGCGTGCAGGAGCGTGTTGAGTTTCATTTTGCGATCACCTTTTGCGTTCATGGTGATGCGGATTGTGAAGAGGGATTGTTACAGCGTGATGAAGCCGACCCGCCCGCGTGGAAACACCGCGGTGAAGGTCGAGCCCTTCCCGACTGCCGACTCGATCTCGAGGTGGGCGTCGTGGCGCTGCAGCGCGTGCTTGACGATTGCGAGCCCGAGGCCGGTGCCACCCGTCTCCCGGGCGCGGCCGCCGTCCACGCGGTAGAAGCGTTCGGTGATTCGGGGGATCTGCTCGGCCGGGATGCCGATGCCGGTATCAATGACGGAGATGCGCGCGCCGTCAGCGTCCGCCTCGAACCGTATCGTCACGCGCCCGTGCTCCGGCGTGTACGCCAGTGCGTTGGCAACGAGGTTCGACACCGCGCTGTACAGCTCGTCTTCGTTGCCGAGCAGCCTCGCCTTCGTACCCAATTCGAGTTCCAGCACCTGCCCGGCCTTGCGCAACGGCAATGCCTGCTCGCGCACGCGCGCCAGCAGCGTGCCAGCGTCGACCGGGTCGCGCGGTGCGGACCCCTCTTCCTGCTCGAGCCGCGACAGCGACAGCAGGTCGTCGATGATTGCGCGCATACGGTCCGCCTGCGCGCGCATC
>JAIVGZ010000020.1 GCA_020201335.1 Natronospirales bacterium | reverse complement strand
CTTCCTGCTCAAGCCGCGACAGCGACAACAGGTCGTCAATGATCGCGCGCATCCGTTCCGCCTGCGCGCGCATCTCGCCGAGCGGGTGGCCGAGGTCGGCGCGTATCGCTTCATCGTCGAGCAGCGTGTCGAGGTAGCCGGAGATGACGGTGAGCGGCGTGCGCAGCTCGTGCGACGCGTTCGCAACGAAGTCCTTGCGCAGCTGCTCTAGCCGGTGCAGGCGCGTGACGTCCCGCACCAACAAGAGGTGCTGGAAAGAGCCATACGGCACGAGGTGCAAAGACAGCATGCGGCCGGGCTCCTTCGGCGCCGGCACAGTAATCGAGTCCGCGAAATCGCCAGCCACGATGTACTGCACGAACGCCGGGTTGCGGACCAGGTTTGCGATGCGCTGGCCGACGTCCTGCGGCGCGCGCAGCGACAACAGCCGGCCCGCCGCGTTGTTGAACCACAGTATTTCCCAACTGCGGCCGACGACCACGGCGCCGTCCGGCACCGCGGCGGTCGATTCGCGGAACTCGCGTACAAGCGCGGCGAGGCGGCGCTTGCGCGCGCGGGTACGCTTCTGCAGCCGGTAATAGTGGTGGAATACCTCGGACCAGATGCCTTCGGCGTCGGGTGGGTTGAAGCGGCGCGAATCACGCAGCCAGCGCTCGAGCCGGTACAGGTTGACCATGTGCCAGACGAGGTAGCCTGCAAGCGCGAAGAACAGTGCGATGCCGATGTAGCCCGATGCGATACCAGCCAGCAGTGCGACTACAAGAAATCCGACGAAGCGCCAGATTTCGGTGAGCCAGGCGCCGCTCACGGCGTCAATCCTTTTGCGCGGAGAACCGGTACCCGGCGCCGCGCACCGTCTGCACCAGTCCGGCGTGGTCGGATTCTTCGAGCGCCTTGCGCAAGCGCCGGATGTGCACGTCGACGGTGCGCTCCTCGACGTACACGTTGCCGCCCCATACGCGGTCGAGCAGCTGGCTGCGGCTGTACACGCGCTCCGGGTGCGTCATGAAGAAGCTCAGCAATCGGTACTCGGTCGGGCCGAGCGCGACCGTTGTGCCGTTCGCGGTAACGCGGTGGCCGGCAAGGTCAAGCACGAGCTGGTCGAACGCGACGACTTCGGCGGCCCCGCCCGGCGCGGTCCGGCGCAACACCGCGCCGATGCGCGCGACGAGTTCGCGCGGCGAGAACGGCTTCGTGATGTAGTCATCAGCGCCGGCCTCGAAGCCGCGGACCTTGTCGTCCTCTTCGCCGCGCGCGGTGAGCATGATGATCGGGATCTCACGGGTCGCTTCGTCCCGTTTCAGCGAACGCGCGTACTCGATGCCGCTGACGTCGGGGAGCATCCAGTCGAGGATGACGAGATCAGGGGTGCGGTCGGCGACTGCACGGCGTGCGGCGGCGACATCCTCAGCCGCCTGCACCGAGAAGCCAGCGCGCTGAAGGCTGAACGCGAGCATCTCCCGAATCGCGCGCTCGTCTTCGACCAGTAATAGATGTTTCCCTTCGAGCATGTTCACGCCGCGTATTGCAACAGCGCGATGTTACAGGTTTGTGACAGTGTCCCGCAGGTACACCGGCATTGCCTGTTCCGGCGCGACCGTGCGGCCATGCGCCACCTCGCGCGCCGCGAGCCGCGCGACCGCAGCGGCAGTCGGCAAGGCGTCGGGGTCGGTGCCGTCCATTTCGAGGGTGAATGCGTCCGGATACGCGCCGAAGCCGGTACCGGCGCCGAACCAGGTGCCGGCCGGTGCGGTGAACGCCGCGGCCGGCCCGAGGAACTCGTCGCCGGCCGTGACCGCGAGCCCTTCGCTGTCGGCAGTGAACGCCGCTGCATACACCTCGCCCATCCGCGCATCGATCGCCGCGACCACGCGCGGTGCGCCCGCATCGAGCGCCGCTTGCGCGAGCGCGGCCAGCGTAGAGATGGGCACCACCTGCAAGCCAGCGCCGAACGCCAGCCCCTGTGCGGCGGACACCGCGATACGCACACCAGTGAACGCGCCAGGCCCGCGCCCAAACGCGAGCGCGTCGAGGTCGGCTAGCTTGAGTTTGGATTGAATCAGCAGCGCATCGACCGCGCCGAGCAGCAGCTCGCCGTGGCGCCTCGGTGCGACCTCGTGGTGCGCATGCAGCGTGCCATCGACAAGCAGCGCGACGGACAGCGCCTCGGTAGCGGTTTCAAGGGCGAGGATTTTCATTCTTGGGATTGTAACTGCATTGTGGGAGCGGCCCTCTGGCCGCGAATGCTCGAGGCCGAGTTCTGCCATCGCGACCGGAGGGTCGCTCCTACATTCGGGGTCACTCTGGAGCAATGTAGGAGCGGTGCTCCGCACCGCGATTGGAGCCTACTATTTCTCGGCGACGAGGTACACGAGCCAGCCCGCGTCGGCCTCGCCGTGCTCTGCCGGCTTGAAATCGCCGTCCGGTTCGTCGTCTTCGTCCCAGCCCTGCCAGTACACGGTTGCTTTGGAGAAGCCCGCTTCGAGCAACAGCTCGCGCAGCTCCGGCAGCGTCCACAGGCGCCAGTGGTACGAGAACGCATTCTTGATCTTCGAGCCGTCCTTGAAGCGAAACTCGATGCGCGTGTCGAGTTCACTGGTAACCGGGTCGTAGCGCTCCTGGTGCCACACGTAGGTGAACTTGCCGCAGTCGCGCTTCTCGTTCATCTCGCGGTATGCGTCGTAGCCACCGAACGCGTCGAACATCGCGATACCGTCGTCGGCGAGGTTCGCGCGTACGCGCTTGAAGTACCCCTTCAGCTCGTCGCGCGTCTTGAAGATCCAGTACGAGAAATTCATCCCGAGCAGCACATCGACTTCCGGCGTCTTGGCGGTCAGGACATTACCGAGCACCTGATGCATGCGCTGCTGCCCGGCCGGCGCGAGTTTCGCAACGCGGTTTCGCTTACCCCAGTCCAGCACTTCGGGGTCGAAGTCGACGCCCCACGCCTCGTTGGTACGGCCGCGGCGCACGAACTCGCACGCGGTCGCGCAGGTGCCGGCGAAGTCTTCGCGCAGCTTGCGCAGCGGGCGCTTGCGCAACGCGCCCCAGGTCTGAATGACGAAGTCGAGTTCGGATTCGACGTCCTGGACCGCGTCCTCGTACAGCTGATGACGGTCGGCGCGCTCCGCGAGCGTCGGTTTTTTTTTCTTGGCGGCCAATGTCGTCAGGCAGCTTCGGACTGCAGGCGCTTCTCGACGCGCTGCAATTCGTCGAGCAGGTCGTCCGGCAGCCGGTCACCGAAGCTCTCGAGATATTCGCGGACGGCGGTGACTTCGTCACGCCACGCGGCCGGGTCGATTGAGAGCAGCTCGTCCATCACGCTGGCATCGATGTTGAGGCCGCTCGTGTCGAGCGCGCCTTTTGCCGGCAACCAGCCGACCGGCGTCTCGACCGCGTCGCCCCGCCCTGCGCACCGGTCGAGCACCCAGCGCAGGACGCGCAGGTTGTCGCCAAAACCGGGCCACAGGAACTTGCCGTCGTCGTCCTGTCGGAACCAGTTGACGTGGAAAATCTGCGGCAGCTTGTCCGAGCGGTCGGCAAAGCTGAGCCAGTGCGCCCAGTAGTCACCGAAGTTGTAGCCGCAGAATGGCTTCATTGCCATCGGGTCGCGGCGCACGACGCCGACTGCGCCGGTGGCGGCAGCAGTCGTCTCGGATGCGACCGACGCGCCCATCAGCACACCGTGATTCCAGTCGCGCGCCTGCATCACGAGCGGTGCGAGCTCCTTGCGGCGCCCGCCGAACACGATTGCCGACAACGGTACGCCGGTGGGGTTATCCATTTCCGGCGATGCACTCGCGCATTGCTTGGCGGACACGGTGAAGCGTGAATTCGGGTGCGCAGCGGGGCCGTTCTTCGAGTCGTACGGGCGGCCCTGCCAGTCGAATGCCGGTACCTGCTTGTCTTTGCCTTCCCACCACGGCTGCATATCGTCGGTAACGGCGACATTGGTGAAGATCGCATCGTGGTCGAGCATGGCGAGCGCGTTCGGGTTCGTCTTCGCGCCGGTGCCCGGCGCAACACCGAAGAAACCCGCCTCCGGGTTGATCGCCCACATGCGGCCGTCCTCGCCGACGCGCATCCAGCAGATGTCGTCGCCGACCGTCCAGACTTTCCAGCCCTTGTGCGACTCGGGCGGAATCAGCATCGCGAGGTTGGTCTTGCCGCACGCCGACGGGAACGCCGCGGCGATGTAGTGCACTTCGCCTTGCGGGTTCTCGATGCCGACGATCAGCATGTGCTCGGCGAGCCAGCCTTCCTCACGCGCCTGCCAGCTTGCGATGCGCAGGGCGTGGCACTTCTTGCCGAGCAGCGCATTGCCGCCGTAGCCGGAGCCGATGCTCTTGATGGCCAACTCCTCGGGGAAATGCGTGATCATCCGGCGCTCAGGGGACAGGTCCCCGGTCGAATGCAGTCCCTTGACGAAATGCCCTTCGCGCTCGATGCGCGCGAGCGCCGGCTGGCCCATGCGCGTCATCAGACGCATATTGACGACGACATACGGGCTGTCGGTAATCTCGACGCCGCAGCGCGCGAGCGGAGAGTCGATTGGGCCCATGCAATAAGGGATGACGTACATCGTCCTACCCTGCATCGCGCCGTCGAACAGCGCGTCCACTTTGGCGTGGCCGTCGGCCGGGCTCATCCAGTGGTTGTTCGGACCCGCATCAGCCTCGTTTTCGGTGCAGACGAAGGTCAAGTGTTCGGTACGGGCCACATCAGACGGGTCGGAGCGGTGAAGGAAGCAGTTGGGGTGCGTATCCTTGTTTAGCTTGATCAGGTCGCCAGACTCGAGCATCTGCTCGATCAGCGCGGCGTTCTCCTCGTCGGAGCCGTCGCACCAATGGATGCGGTCGGGCTTGGTCAGGCGGGCGACTTCGTCGACCCACGCGAGCAGCAGCTTGTTCGTCGTGGTCATTACCGATCCGATATTGAAAGTGGGCTGGGTGAAACCGTGCATTATACTGTCTCCGTGAGCGAAGTGGCCGAACTCCTCGGCGCCGGCGGGCCGCTGGCCCGCGTCCTTGATGGCTTCAGCCCGCGCCGCGACCAGCAGCGCATGGCTGAAGCCGTATCCGATGCCCTGGCCGAACGGCGCGTGCTGGTTGTCGAGGCCGGCACCGGTACCGGCAAGACCTTCGCGTACCTCGTCCCCGCACTCACTTCCGGCCTCAAGGTGCTCGTCTCGACCGGCACGAAGAATCTGCAGGACCAGTTGTTCCGCAAGGATTTACCTGCGGTGCGTGAAGCGCTCGGCAGGCCCGTGTCGGTCGCGCTCTTGAAGGGACGCGCGAATTATCTCTGCACGCTGCGACTCGAACAGGCGCAGCTCGCCGGTCGTTTCGATTCGCGCGCCGGCGCACATGAGCTGCAAGTCATCAAGCGCTGGGCCGGCACCACCGCCGACGGCGACATCGCCGGTGTCGAGGGCGTGCCTGAAGATTCGTCGATCTGGCCGTGGGTCACCTCCACTGCCGAGAACTGCCTCGGCTCGAAGTGCGCGCATTACGACGAATGTTTCGTGCTCGACGCGCGCAGACGCGCGCTCGCCGCCGATGTCGTCGTGATCAACCACCACCTGCTGTTCGCCGACCTGATGCTGAAGGAATCCGGCTTCGGCGAGTTGCTGCCAGGCGCCGACGCGGTCATCGTCGACGAAGCGCACCAGCTAGCCGAGACCGCGAGCCAATTCTTCGGCACTATCGTCACCGGTCGCCAGATTGGCGACCTCGCGCGCGACGCAACCGCGGCATTCGTCAACGACGCGTCCGACACACCGGACCTAAAAGCCGCTGCGGATGTGCTCGACAAAGCCGAGAAGGAACTGCGGCTCGCGCTGCGTGGTGCCAATCGTGGGAGCGGCCCTCTGGCCGCGATTGATTCAAACTCGCGCCTCCCCTGGGCCCGCTGGCCGAACCTCGACGAAGTGGAGCAGCGCCTCGACGAAGTTGACGAAGCGCTCGCCAGACTCGTCACGGTGCTCAGCGCCATCGCCGGCCGCGCCGCGGCGCTCGAGCAAGCGCTGGATCGAACGGTGGCGTTGCGCGGAGCGATCCGTGAGGTGCGGGAACACGTCGCCGACCCGGAATCCGCTCCGTCCGTGCGCTGGATCGAAACCTTCCGTAGCGGCTACGCGCTGCATGTCACGCCACTCGATGTATCCGGTCCGCTGGCGAAACTCTTCAGCGACCCGCCACGCAGCTGGGTATTTACCTCGGCAACGCTTGCGGTCGGCGAGCGCTTCGACCATTTTTCGCAGGCACTCGGGCTCGCAGAACCCGACACGCTGCAGCTCGGTTCGCCGTTCGACTACGAGCACAACGCCGTGCTGTATGTACCCGAAGACCTGCCCGAACCCAACACGCCCGGCTTCACGCGCGGCGTGCTCGAAGCGGCGTTGCCGGTAATCGCCGCGTCCGGTGGCCGCGCGTTCTTGCTGTTCACCAGCCACCGCGCGCTGCGCGAGGCCGCCGAATTCCTTGAAGGTCGCTTCGCGTTCCCGCTACTGGTTCAAGGCACTGCGCCACGCGACGCGCTCCTGCGCGAATTCCGCGAGCGCGGCAACGCGGTGCTGCTCGGCACCGGCAGCTTCTGGGAAGGCGTCGATGTGCGCGGCCCGGCACTCAGCGTCGTTGTAATCGACAAGCTCCCGTTCGCGGCACCCGACGACCCGGTCCTCGCCGCGCGCATCGAAGCGATTAGTGCGCGCGGCGGCAACGCGTTCATCGAACACCAATTGCCACGCGCGGTCATCTCGCTAAAACAAGGCGTCGGCCGCCTGATACGCGACGCCGACGACACCGGCGTGATCTCTGGCCGCGAATGCGCGAGGTTGTGTTGTGCCATCGCGACCGGAGGGTCGCTCCTACATTGATCCAGAGCGCTCGGTGTGAGTTCGATTCCTCAATCCCAGCCTCCGCCGTCCTCGTCCACAATCGCCCACAGGTACCACGCCGCGGCGGTCCGGTACGGCGCCCAGCGGCGCCCGTACTTTGCGAGCGCCTTCGGGTCCGGCGGCTTTCGCTTGTTCCAGCCGATTTGATAACCCTTGCGAATCGCGAGGTCGCCGACCGGCAATATGTCGGGCCGGCCGAGCCGAAACATCAGGAACATCTCTGCGGACCACGGCCCGATGCCGCGCACCGCAGTCAGCCGCTCCATGATCTCCTCGTCATCCATGCGCTTCAGTGCCGGAAGCTTCGGCACAGAACCGTCGAGCACCTTCTCCGCGAGGTCGCGTGCGGCGAGCACCTTGCCACGCGACATCCCTGCCCCACGCAGCTGCTCGTCGGTGAGCGCGAGCAGGCCCGCCGGTGTCGGCGCCTTGCGGGGGAACAGCGCGAGGACGCGGCCCAGAATCGTCGAGGCTGCCTTGCCCGACAGTTGCTGATAAACGATCGCGTGCAGCAGTGACGGAAACGGCTGCGTGACCGGGTGCAGCTTCATGCGACACACACCGATACGCTCGATAATCTCGCCGAAGCGCGGGTCCGCGTCGGCCAGGTGCGCCGCAGCTGTTTTGATGTTCCAGGAAAGCATCGCGGCATTATGAAGCGCCGCAATCTCAGCGCATAGCGCAGACATCCCGCCGTCGAGCACTACCCGGTCCATGGACGCTGCATCACCGGCACGACCTCGTCGAGGCACATCTCCGCGAACGAGTACGGGTAATCGCGAATCTCGCGCACCAGCCCACGGCGGACCGGGTTCGCCACCACATAGCCGATGTACGGCTCCAGCTTTTCGTGCGGCCGCACCAGGCGGTCGTGGAAGCCGGGTTGCCAGATCCTGCGGGGTGGCGTGCTCAGGCACCGCCGCACCTGCGCCGAAGTCCATGTCTTGAATGCACGCAGGAGCCACTCAAGTGTGCCAACCCGCAACTGCAGCAACCAGTGGATGTGGTCGGGCATCACGACCCAGGCAAAGCTGTGTACGTTGCCGCGGTCGTGATAATGCCTAAGCGCGCCGGTCACGCAGTCCGCCGCCGCAATGTTGGTAAAAATCGGCCTGCGCTTCGAGGTGACGGAGGTAATCAGGTAGACCGCAGAGCGGAGCGTGACGCGGTTCGTGCGCAGGCGGTGTGAGTGTGGCGGTTCCGGTTCCTGTTCTGTCAGCCTGTCCATGTGGCTATCGGAAGGCGGGACACGCAGCAGCGTCAATACCAGATTGTCCCGTCGAGCATCGCGGCCAGAGGGCCGCTCCCACATTCGGGACCGCACCAACATCCGGGATCACACCGAGGTGCATGGATCGGGATCACACCGAGGTGCATGGATCGAGGTCACACCGAGGTGCATGGATCGAGGTCACACCGAGGTGCATGGATCAATGTCACACCGAGGTGCATGGATCAATGTAGGAGCGACCCTCCGGTCGCGATGGCAGAGCTCAGCCTCGAGCATCGCGGCCAGAGGGCCGCTCCCACATTGGGGCCGCTCCCACATTCGGGACCACACCCACATTCGGGACCACACCCACATTCGGGACCACACCAACATTGAGGGCAGCGCCTAGTTAAAGTACGGTTACCCCCATCCCCTCAATTGACGCAGGTCAAAGAGCGCCTATGTCGCGTACGCAATAATCCTCTTCCATGACAAATACCTATAACGATAAGGTCGTGGCGCAGTTCACAGTCATGACGGTGGTCTGGGGCATCGTCGGCATGGCGGTCGGGGTACTGATCGCCGCACAGCTACTCTGGCCGGCGCTGAATTTCGATATTCCCTGGCTCTCGTACGGCCGTCTGCGCCCGCTGCATACGAACGCCGTTATCTTCGCGTTCGGCGGCTCGGCGCTGTTCGCAACCTCGTATTGGTGCGTCCAACGCACCTGCCAGGTGCCGCTCTTCGCGCCGAAGCTCGCCGCGTTCACCTTCTGGGGCTGGATGGCCGTCATCGTGGCCGCCGCGATTACGCTGCCGCTCGGCATCACCCAGGGCAAGGAGTACGCCGAACTCGAGTGGCCGATTGCCATCCTGATCGCGCTGGTCTGGGTCAGCTACGCAATCGTGTTCTTCGGCACCATCGTCAAACGCAAGACACCACATATATATGTGGCGAACTGGTTCTTCGGCGCGTTCATCCTCACCGTCGCCGTGCTCCACATCGTCAACAACCTCGCGATGCCGGTGAGCCTCTGGCACTCGTACCCGATCTACTCCGGCACCGTCGATGCAATGGTGCAATGGTGGTACGGCCACAACGCGGTCGGCTTCTTCCTCACCGCCGGCTTCCTCGGCATCATGTATTACTTCGTCCCGAAGCAGGCCGAACGCCCGATCTACTCGTACCGGCTGTCGATCGTCCACTTCTGGGCGCTGATCGCGCTGTACATGTGGGCCGGCCCACACCACCTGCACTACACGGCGCTACCGGACTGGGCGCAGTCGCTCGGCATGGTCTTCTCGCTGTTGCTGCTCGCGCCGAGCTGGGGCGGGATGATCAACGGGATCATGACGCTGTCGGGTGCGTGGCACAAACTGCGCACCGACCCAATCCTGAAGTTCATGATTGTCTCGCTGTCGTTCTACGGGATGGCGACCTTCGAAGGCCCGATGATGGGCATCAAGACAGTGAACGCGCTGTCGCACTACACCGACTGGACCGTCGGGCATGTACACGCCGGCGCGCTCGGCTGGGTCGCGTTCATCACCATCGGCGCGGTCTACGCCCTGATCCCGAAGCTGTTCGGCCGCGAGCGCATGTACTCGGTGAAGGCGATCGACCTGCACTTCTGGATCGCGACCATCGGCGTCGTGCTCTACATCTCCGCGATGTGGATTGCCGGCGTGATGCAGGGCCTGATGTGGCGCGCCGTCAACGACGACGGCACCCTCACCTACACCTTCGTCGAGGCGCTGAACGCGACCTATCCGTACTACGCGGTCCGCCTGCTCGGCGGCCTCCTGTTCCTCTCCGGCATGTTGCTGATGCTCTGGAATATGTTGAAGACGATTTACTCGGAGAAGCCGCATGAAGCATGAGACGGTCGAGAAGAACATCGGGCTGATGGCCGTCCTGATCATTGCGGTGATCAGCATCGGCGGCCTGGTCGAGATTGTGCCGCTGATCTTCGACGAAGACACCACGCAGCCGATTGAGGGCATCACGCCGTACGGCGCGCTCGCGCTCGAGGGGCGCGCGGTTTATGTACGCGAGGGTTGCTACGGCTGCCACTCGCAAATGATCCGCCCACTGCGCGCCGAGACCGAGCGCTACGGCCATTACTCGGTCGCCGGTGAGTCGGTGTATGACCGCCCGTTCCAGTGGGGCTCGAAGCGCACCGGCCCGGACCTTGCGCGCGTCGGCGGCCGCTACTCCGACGAGTGGCACCGCGTGCACTTGATCGACCCTCGCATCGTCGTACCCGAGTCGAACATGCCCGGCTACCCGTGGCTTGAGACGCGGATGCTCGACGGCACGATGACGCAGCGCAGGATGCGCGCGCTCAGGCGCCTGGGCGACCCGTACTCGGACGCCGACATCGAAGGTGCGCCCGCGCTCGTCGACGGCAAGACCGAAATGGACGCTCTGATTGCTTACCTGCAAGGACTCGGCACCGCGTTGCCGAGCCGGAGGTGAGCATGGACATCAACCTGTTCCGCGGACTGATGACCGCCCTGCTCCTCGTGATCTTCATCGGCATCGTAATCTGGGCGTGGATGCCGGCGCGCAAGAAACGCTTCGACGAGGCGGCACGGCTGCCGCTCGACGATGAGAAGGAGGATGACAAATGAGCGCGTTCTGGCACTGGTTCATCGTCATCCTCACGATTGGCTCGATTCTCGGTTGCCTCTGGCTGATCTGGTGGGCTGCACAGAAGCACCAGACCGAGTCCGCGTCGGGCGAACCCGTCGGCCATGTATGGGACGACGACCTATCCGAGATGGACCACCCGATGCCGCGCTGGTGGCTGTGGCTGTTCTACGCGACGATCCTGTTCTCGTTCGCTTACCTGTTGCTGTACCCCGGGCTCGGCAACTTCCCCGGCCTGCTCGGCTGGACGCAGGAAGGCCAGCACGCAGCCGAAGTGCAAGCACTCGAAGAACGACGCGACGCGCACCTTGCGCGGTATGCGGATATGGATGTCGAAGCGCTGGCCGCCAACGCCGACGCGGTACAGGCCGGCGCACGCATTTACGCGCACAACTGCGCAATCTGCCACGGTTCGGATGCGCGCGGCGCGCCCGGCTTCCCGAACCTGGCCGACGACGCCTGGCAATGGGGCGGGACCCCCGATGCGGTAGTGACTTCGATCCGTGATGGCCGTACCGCGGTGATGCCGCCGCTCGGCGCCGCAACCGGTGATGACGCGTACGCCGTCTCGGCGTATGTGTACCAGATGGGCGGTCGCACCGCCGCGCACTTCGGCGCTGCATCGCTCGCGCGCGGCGAGGAGCAGTACCAGCAGCTATGCGTCGCGTGCCACGGCCGCGACGGCAAGGGCAACGCTGCGCTTGGCGCGCCCGACCTGACCGACGGCGCGTGGGTGTACGGCGGCACGCATGAAGCGATCCGCGCGAGCGTGATGCAGGGCCGCATGGGCGTGATGCCGCCGCACGGCGAGTTGCTCGGCGAGACGCGCGTGCTACTGGTCGCCGCCTACCTGCTGCGGTTAAACCAAACCGAATGAGCCCGCGCACGATCAGGGTGTTGGTCATCGCCTGGTCGTCGTTCCTGCCGGCGGGGGTCGCGGCAGTCGTGTTCTTCGCCGCGTTCGACCCAACCGCGATTGCGCGCGAAGCGACCTTCCCGATGGAGCTCAGCCCACTCACCGGTTACGCCATCGGCTTCCTGGGCTTCTGGACGATGACTGCGGCGGCAGCATGGATGGCGACATTTCTAATAAGCCGAAACTGATTCCGACCCGCAAGGCGCAGAC
>JAIVGZ010000019.1 GCA_020201335.1 Natronospirales bacterium | reverse complement strand
ATCGAATACGGTCGATTGATATTCACCGGTGGCCCAATCACCGAGCCGGGCGTCGATGTGCGCGCGGTACGACACCCGCAGGATGTCACGGTCGGCGTAAACGTGCGTGGGACGCTGCGCAATCCGGAACTGCGCCTGTACTCGGAACCCGCGATGACCCAATCGGAACAGCTGTCGTGGCTGGTGCTCGGCACGCCGCTCTCCGGCGCGACCGGTTCGGAACAGGCGCTGGTGGACCGCACCCGCAACACCGCCGGCCTCGCGGGCGGTGACTTCGTCGCGCGGCAGCTGGGTCACCGACTCGGCCTCAGCGATGTCGGCATCGACCATGGCGACTCGCCCGACGAGGCCGCGTTCGTTATCGGCCACTATCTGTCGCCACGCCTTTACATCGGCTACGGCATCGGCATTTTCGACCCCACGAATTCGCTGCGGGTGCGGTACCACCTCGACCGCCACTGGTCGATAGAAGCCGAGACCGGGGAACGCGCGACCAGCACGGATTTGCGGTTCACCATCGAGAAGTAGCGGAAAGCTACGCTTCGCTGAAGACTCTAAGTAGGAAGCTACGGATGTCGGCGACCTCTGAGGCACACACCTGGTGTGCCATCAGGTACTCGCGCCATTCAACCTGGCAGCCCGCGGCAGCGAGCATCGTGTGCGTCTCGCGTCCGTATTGGACGGCCACCACCGGGTCCTCGCTGCCGTGCGCCAGCAGAATAGGCGTCCGGCTCTGCGCTTCGTTGACGCGCGCGAATGGCTTCGGCAACCACGCCGACAGCGCGATGATGCCGGCGAGCGGCTGTGGGTAGTCCAACGCGGCTGCAAGCGCGAGCGACCCGCCCTGGGAGAAGCCGGCTATCACGATGCGCGAAGTGGGAATACCGCGTTCGACTTCGCGCTCGATTAGCGCGTACACCTCGCGACGCGCCGCATCGACGCCTTCAACATCGACACGCGCATCGCGGTCCAGCTGGTACAGGTCGAACCAAGCCCGCATCGGCATGCCGCCATTCAGCGTGACCGGGCGCACGGGCGCATGCGGGAACACAAACCGCAATGCACGCTCGTCATCGAGCCGGAGTTCCGGCACCAGAGGCTCGAAGTCGTGGCCATCCGCGCCGAGCCCGTGCAGCCAGATCACCGCGCCGGTCGCGGGATTGCGAGGGTTAACCTCAACGGTTTCAAGCATCGGCGGATTCTAACAGTGCGTGGGTATAATCGAGGACATGATAAGGCTGCTGTCGGCACTCATGTTCGTCATCGCTACCACCGCATGTGGGCAGAAGGGGCCTCTGCGCGCCCCCGAACCGCTGCCGGTCACAACCGAGGTGCCCGACTGCGACGACACGGAACGGGACGCCGCGGACGGTCGCCCACCCTGCCGCTGATGCAGTCGTTTCCCCGCCCACCGGATAAGGTTCTCCAGCGCCTGGCCGCCCGCCACGGTACGCCGCTCTGGGTGTATGACGCAGCAGTACTCGATGCCCGCATCGCGGAATGGCAGCGCGCGTTCGACGGCTCCGACCACCGCATCTGCTACGCGGTCAAGGCAAACGGTACGCTCGCGATCCTGCAGCGATTCGCCCGTGCCGGGCTCGGCTTCGACGTCGTGTCCTGCGGTGAGCTCGCGCGCGTCGAGCGTGCGGGAGGCGCGCCCGGTGACACGGTGTTCTCCGGCGTCGGCAAACGCGCCGACGAGATTGATGCGGCACTCGCGGCCGGAATCGGCAGCCTCAATTGCGAGTCCGCGCCCGAACTCGAATTGATCAACGCACGGGCGGGCAACGCACGGTTAACTGCGCCGGTTGCCTTGCGCGTAAACCCCGGCGTCGATGCCGGGACGCACCGACACATTGCCACCGGCGACCATGACGACAAGTTCGGCATCCCGCTCGACGAGGCGGCGTCGCTCGCGCGCTACGCAGCAACGCTGCCGGGCATCGCGCTACACGGTCTCGCGGTGCACATCGGCTCGCAGCTGACTGACCTTGCGCCGGTCTCGGCAGCGCTTGAGCGCACATTGGCCTTGCATGACGCGCTGACCGCTTCGGGCTTGCGCCTGACGCAACTCGACGCTGGCGGTGGGCTAGGCGTCCGTTACCGCGACGAGACACCACCATCGGTCGCTGATTACGCGGCGTTGCTGCGGCGCTGCATCGGCGAGCGCAAGCTGCGCCTCGTCGTTGAGCCTGGTCGCGCGCTGGTTGCGGAGGCCGGCGTGCTCGTTGCGCGCGTCGAACTCGTGAAGCCCGGCGCTCAGCACGCATTCGTGGTCGTCGACGCCGGCATGAGCGAATTGATTCGGCCGGCGCTGTACGACGCTTGGCATCCGCTAGAGGTGATCGGCATGCCCGGCGAGGCTTTCTCCTGCGAGGTCGTCGGCCCGTTGTGCGAGTCGGGCGATGTGCTCGGTCGCGCGCGCACGCTGTACGCGGAGGCCGGCGACCTCGTCGTCGTCGGCTGCGCCGGCGCGTATGGTTCAAGCATGAGTTCGCACTACAATGCGCGACCGCGAGCGGCCGCCGTGATGCTGGACGGCAACGATGCACGCGTGGTGCGCAAGCGCGAGACGATTGCCGACCTCTGGCGCGGCGAAACGATGTCGTGAGCGTCGTAACCGAAAAGCCGGACTTCGTGCTCGTTGACGCGTCGTCATACCTGTACCGCGCGTACCATGCGCTGCCACCACTCGCGAACTCGACCGGCCAGCCGACGGGCGCGGTCTACGGCGTGGTCAGCATGCTGCGCAAGCTGCTCGCCGACCACGGCCCGAAGTATGTCGGCGTCGTATTCGACGCCCGCGGCCCAACATTCCGCACGGAGATGTACGCCGAGTACAAGGCGACGCGCCCTCCTATGCCCGACGACCTCGCGTCGCAGGTCGAGCCGCTGCACGAAATCGTCCGCGCGATGGGCCTGCCGTTGCTGCAGGTTTCCGGCGTCGAGGCGGACGACGTCATCGGCACGCTCGCGCGCCGCGGCTGTAGCGACGGCATGAAAGTGCTGGTCTCGACCGGGGACAAGGACCTCGCACAGTTGGTACGCCCCGGCATCACGCTGATCAACACGATGTCGAACACCCTGCTCGACGAGGCGGGCGTGCTGGCGAAATTCGGCGTACGGCCCGACCAGATCATCGATTACCTGACGCTGGTCGGCGATACCAGCGACAACATTCCCGGTGTGCCGGGCGTGGGCCCGAAAACTGCAGCGAAATGGCTGAGCCAGTACGGGACGCTGGACGCGCTGGTCGAAGATGCCGGCCAGATTGGCGGCAAGGTTGGTGAGCGTCTTCGCAATGCGCTCGACGCGCTGGGCCTGTCGCGGAAACTGGTCGAGATTCGGTGCGACGTGTCGCTGGATGTTGGCCCTGCCGACCTCAAGCCGGGCGAACCTGACCAAGCCGCGTTACGCACGTGGTTCGAGAAGATGGAGTTCCGCACCTGGATCGACCAGCTGCCGACCGAAACGACTGCCGCCGCGCCGGCACCAACCAGCACACAAACGGACGCCCTCGACTACGAGTGCGTGTTCAAGCAGGCGGACCTCGATCGCTGGCTGAAGCGATTGAGCGAAGCCGATGTGTTCGCATTCGACACCGAGACCACGAGCATCGACTACTGGCGCGCCGAGATTGTCGGCCTCTCGTTCTCGGTCGAGCCCGGCAAGGCCGCTTATGTTCCGCTCGCGCACGTGTACCCCGGCGCGCCGGCGCAACTTGGGCGCGAAACGGTGCTCGAAAAGCTGCGGCCATTGCTCGAGGACCCAGCGCACCGCAAGATTGGTCAGCATCTTAAGTACGATGCGAATGTGCTCGCAAACCACGGCATCCACCTCGCGGGTATCGAGCACGACACGATGATCGAGTCCTACCTGCTCGACAGCACGCAACGGCACGACATGGATTCGATGGCAAAGCGCGTGCTGGGCGTCGACACAATCCGGTACGAGGATGTCGCCGGCAAGGGCGCGAAACAGATCCGCTTCGACCAGGTTAGCTGCGACGACGCTGCGAAGTACGCGGCCGAGGATGCCGACATCACGCTGCAGTTACACCAGGCGCTGTGGCCGCGGCTCGAACAGATTCCTTCGCTCGAGAAGCTATACCGCGAGGTCGAGATGCCGCTTGTGCCGGTGCTCGCGAAAATCGAGCAGTACGGCGTACTCATAGACGCCGACATGCTGTTCCGCCAGGGACACGAGCTCGCGGAGAGCATGCGCGAAGTTGAAGCCGATGCGCACCGCGTCGCGGGCGCCCCGTTCAACTTGAGTTCCCCGAAGCAACTGCAGGAAATACTGTACGAGCAGCTGGGCCTGCCGGTGAAGCGCAAGACGCCGAAGGGCCAGCCGTCTACCGCCGAGGATGTGCTGGCCGACCTCGCCGCCGATTACGAACTGCCGGCGCTGATTCTGAAGTACCGGAGTCTGGCGAAGCTCAAGTCCACCTACACCGACAAGCTGCCGACGATGATCAGCCCGCGCACCGGCCGCGTGCACACCAGTTATCACCAGGCGGTCGCGGCGACCGGACGCCTCTCGTCGTCCGACCCGAACCTGCAGAACATCCCGATCCGGACCGCCGAGGGGCGGCGCATTCGTCAGGCCTTCATCGCGGCCGACGGCAAGGTGCTCCTCGCCGCCGACTATTCGCAGATTGAGTTGCGCATCATGGCGCACCTGTCAGGCGACTCCGGCCTCGTCGCGGCGTTCGCTGCCGACGCCGACGTGCACCGCGCAACAGCAGCGGAAGTATTCGACATCTCGCCGGACGAAGTCAGCGACGACCAGCGCCGCTCGGCGAAGGCGATCAATTTCGGCCTGATTTACGGCATGTCAGCGTTCGGGCTCGCACGGCAGCTCGGGATTAGTCGCAGCGCCGCGGCGCTATATGTAGAGCGCTACTTCGAACGCTACCCGGCGGTGCGCGAGTTCATGGACCGCACGCGCGAACTCGCGCGCGCGCAGGGCTACATCGAGACGGTGTTTGGCCGGCGGCTGTACCTGCCAGACATCAACGCGCGCAACCCGAACATCCGCAACTACGCGGAGCGGACTGCAATCAACGCGCCAATGCAGGGCACAGCCGCGGACATCATCAAGCGCGCAATGATCGAGGTCGACCGCTGGCTCACTGACGAGCGGCCCGACTGCCGGATGATCATGCAGGTACACGACGAACTTGTGTTCGAAGTGGCCGCAGACGAAGCCGAATCATTGCGGCCGCGTATCTGCCAAATCATGGAACAGGCTGCCACGCTCTCGGTGCCGCTGCGGGTCGATGCCGGCATCGGAAAGAACTGGGACGAGGCTCACTGAATACGGGAAGTTCCGCAGGTGGGTAGGGGTTCCCGAGCCCCGTTTCAGGTTTTTACCCGATACCCGCCGAGTCCGAACTTTGAGAAAAAGAGGCTGTCAGAGATTGAGCGTCGCAATGACGCTCGCCGGCCCTCCTCCCTGGGCCGGTAGGCAGCCCGGTCCCCCCAAGCCGGGTCAAGGTTGCCCCGGTCGCGCGACCCCGCGACCGGGGCTTTTTTTGCCTAGGTTTCGGTGAACCAGTCTTCCAGGATTGTCAGAACTTCCGAAACGCCGGTCGTCTTCGGCGCCGAGAACGCGACGACTTCGTGTGCAGCAGGGTAGCCATTCAGGTCGGCCACCACCTTGCGGACGGTCCCGGCGGCGGCACCGCGCGACACCTTGTCGGCCTTCGACAACAGCGCGAGCAGGCGCACGCCCGCGTCGGCGCACCAACCAACCATCAGGCGGTCGGCGTCGGTCAGCGGGTGCCGGATATCCATCACCAGCACGACTCCGGCGAGGTTGCTGCGGCCCTCAAGGTACGCGCCGATCAGCCATTGCCAACGCTGCTTCGCCTCTATGCTGACTTTGGCGAATCCGTAACCCGGCAGGTCGACGAGGCAGCGCGCGTCATCAATGCGGAAGAAGTTCACGAGTTGGGTGCGGCCCGGCGTGCGCGAAGTGCGCGCGAGGCTCCTCTGCCCACACAACGTGTTCAGCGCGCTGGATTTGCCGGCGTTCGAACGGCCCACGAACGCAATCTCGGTTCCACGCGGCGCCGGGAATCCACGCGGTTCCGCAGCGGAGATCTCGAACTCTGCCTGGCGCCAGGGTTCCAGCGGGCGTGTCATCGGTCAGCAGGCCTTCTGTTTTGGTGTAAAATCCGAGGTCCATCATAACGCCCTCCGCACCCTATCAGGAGCCGTACTCGATGAAGAATTCCGCACTGCTGGCCGCCGCTATTGCCGTATCCGCCGCGTTTGCCGCGCAGGCAGCCGACCCGGAAGCGGGACGCGCGAAATCCCAGACCTGCGCCGCATGTCACGGCGCGGACGGTAACAGCGCCAACCCCGATTGGCCGAGCCTGGCCGGACAGCATGCCGCCTATACCGCCACGCAGCTGCACGCGTACCAGTCCGGCGCGCGCGTAGACCCAATCATGATCGGCATGACCGCCGGCCTCAGCGACGAGGACATCCTCAACCTCGCCGCGTACTACGCCGAGCAGACGATGGAGCCGAAGACCGCCGATCCGGACCTCGTCGAACTCGGCGAGCGAATCTACCGTGGCGGCAACATGGAGACTGGCGTCGCCGCGTGCATCGCATGCCACGGTTGGACCGAGGGCGTTCACTACGAAGTCCTCAGCAATGTTCCGGAACGCCCGGCCGGCGACACGATTCAGGTGCTGGAAGCGTTTTGGTACGGTTGCCCATCTTGTTACAACCTCGAGCCGCACATTCAGCGCTGGCTCACCACCAAACCCGAAGATGTGGAATTCGTACGCGTCGCGGCCAGCATGGCGCCATCCTGGCGCATGCATGCACGGGCGTTCTACTCCGCCGATGCGCTCGATGTCGTCGATGAAGTCCATGTCGCGCTGTTCAACGCCATCCACCTGCAGCGCAACCCGCTGAATACCGTCGATGCGATTGCTGCGGTGTTCGCCGAACACGCCGACGTCGACCGCGACGCGTTTATAGCCGCGTTCGGCAGCTTCGACGTCGATACGCGTATGCGCCGCGGCGACCAAGAGGTACGCCGCTACCGTATTGGAGCAGTGCCCACCATCATCGTTGCCGGAAAGTACCGGACCGACCCGGGCCGCGCGCAAAGCTTTGCAAATGTGATGCGCGTCGTTGACCACCTGGTGGAACTCGAGCGGCGCGCGCGCCCCGCACAACTGGAGGTACGTTGATGAAGATTTTCCAGTCGCTCGCACTTGCGGCGCTGCTTGCCCCGCTGTCCGTCGCCGCGCAAGCACCACAGCAATGGCTCGAAGGGGTCCACTACGACCTGGTCGAAGTCCAGTACGACGCGCCCGAAGACGGCTCTATCGAAGTCGTCGAGCTCTTCTGGTACGGCTGTGGTTCGTGCTTCCAGTTCGAACCCCATGTTGAGCGCTGGCTCGCAACCAAGCCCGGCGACGTACGCTTCGTGCGCGTTGCGGCAACGATGGCGCCGGCGTGGCGCACCCACGCGCGCGCGTTCTACACGGCGGAGCAGCTGGATGTCGTTGGACAGGTGCATACCGAGATTTTCCATGCGCTGCACGTCGGGCGCCAGGCGCTCAACGACGTCGGGGCGTTCGCGAGTCTATTCACCGAACACGCCAATGTGGACGCGGCGGAGTTTCGCCGCACCTGGGACAGCTTCGGCGTCGAGACGCGCGTACGACGCGGCGACCAGTTTGCACGGCGTTACCAGCTGACCGGCGTCCCGGCGGTAATCGTCGCCGGCAAGTACCGGACGAACCCGAGCCGAGCCAACGGTTACGCCGAGCTGATCCAGTTAATCGACCACCTGGTAGCGCTCGAGCGTGGCGGTCCGGCACCCGCGAGCGGTTCCAGCGCGCAAGTCGAAGTAAGCCCTGGCGATCAGCCGGAATCGGTACCGTCCGCTGCCACAGATGAGGTACCGGAGCCCGGTGAGCCCGGGATGATGCTGTGGTGGTTGCTCGCCGGCGCGCTGCTGGTGGTCATCGTCGTTGCCGTCGTCGCGCTGAGCAGCCGCAAACGCAGCTGACCCGCGACGGGCGCGCTCACGGCAAGATTTGCCGGCACGCACGCATCGCGTCCCACGGGTCTTCCTGGAGCGACGATGCGCGTCGGAGCGCCTTGCGCAGGTCGTAGGCTGCTGGAGACCGGAGCCGACCGAGTTCGTCCCAGCGCAGCGGTACCGCCACCGGTGCGCCATCCCGAGCCCGCAACGACCAGCTGCAGACACTCGTAGCGCCGCGCGCGTTGCGCAGCCAGTCGATAAAGATTCGACCCTTACGCCGCGCCTTCGCCGCGACCGCGATGTACCGCTGCGGCTCGAACTCTGCGAGCGCCTTCGCGAAAGTTTCGCAAAATTCCTTCGCTTCACCCCAGTCTGGCCCGGGCGCGATCGGCACCATCACGTGCAGACCCTTGCCGCCTGTCGTGCGCACCCAGCTCTCAAGCCCGGCGCCGGCGAGCTTGTCGCGCACGTCGCGCGCGGCGCCCACGACGTCTTTCCACGCGACGCCGTCGCCCGGGTCGAGGTCGAACACCAGTCGGTCAGGCCGTTCAGGATCTGCGGTGGTCGCGCCCCACGGGTGGAATTCGAGCGCGTTCATCTGCACAAGCTCCAGCAGGCCTTCCGTGTCCTCGACGTAAATATATTCAGCGTCACCGAGGTGCTTCTGATAAAAGCACTGGCCAGTTATGCCGTCCGGGCACCGGAGCAGCGACAGCGGGCGACGCGCGAGGTCGCGCAGCATTAGTGGTGCGATCTTGCGGTAGTAATCGGCGACATCGCCTTTCGTCGTCCTCGGGTTCGCATACACAACCCGCTCCGGTGAACTGATCTCTGTCTCCTTCTTCGTCATACCGAGTTCCTCCACCGTCTTGTCGACGCGCAAGCGCAGGAAGCTCGCGTGCCGCAGCAACCCCTCTTTGCCCAGCCCCCGAAACGCGACTTCGACGACGAGCCTGGGCGCAACCCAGTGGAAGCTGCTGGATGGAAGGCGCACATGTGCGGGCAGCTCGAGCACCGCGTCGTCGACTTCCGTACCATTCAAGCTGCGTGCGAACCTCTTCAGCGCGGCATCGTCGAAACCGGTGCCCACCCGGCCCGCATACCGGAGCCGCCCGCGCTCCACCGTAGCGAGGAGCAAAGCTCCGACGCCGGTGCGCGCGCCTTTTGGCTGCGTGTAGCCGACGATGACGAATTCGTCGGTAAGGATGTGTTTGACCTTACGCCAGGTGTCCGAGCGGGCCTCGACGTAGCGCGCGTCGACGCGCTTGCTGATGATGCCCTCCAGCCCCTGCTCGCCGCTCGCGGCAAATGCCTCAGGTCCGTGGTCAACGATGTGGCTGCTGTATACCAGCGGGTCGCCGGGGCCGGCGGCGAGCAGACGTTCGAGCAGCGCCTTGCGCTCGATGAGTGGAACCGCGCGCAGGTCGATGTCCTCGAGCGCGGGAAGGTCAAACAGCACGTACTTGAGCGGGCCGTGCGCCTCGCGCTCGATGCTCCGCTGCAACCCGGAGAAATCGCTCTGGCCACGTGCGTTGACGGCGACAAGTTCGCCATCCAACCGCGCGCTGGTTACCGGAAGCGCTTCGAGCGCGCGCGCGATGCGTGGGAAACGCGCGGTCCAATCCAAGCCGTTACGCGAACGGAGCGACACCCGCCCGTCCTCGATGTCCACGAGCAATCTATAGCCGTCCCACTTGACCTCGTGCAGCCACTGGTCGTTGTCGGGCGCACGTTCTGCGCTCACCGCAAGTTGGGGTTTGAGTCCGGGCGCGACCGGCTTGTCGCGCGCCCCTTCCAGCATCAACGCTGCCGCACGCCACCGAGCCGGCGCCTTCCGGGCACTCGGCACCTCGCGTTTCGGGGGCTTATTGCCGAGCAGGTCGTCCGCTTCAGCATCTGCGGTGTATGCGTCGGTGCGCTTGATCAACAGCCATTGCGTCTGGCTCCCCTGCCGGCGCGTACGCACCAACGTCCAGCCGCCGCGCAGACGGTCGCCGAACAGCGTGAAGTCGAGCTTACCCTTGGCGAGTGCTTCAAGTGCGTCACCACTGGGGCGCCATAATCCGGTGTCGAACACCGCGACGCTGCCTGCGCCGTAGTTCCCATCCGGGATGTCGCCCTCGAAGCTTGCGTAAGACAGCGGGTGGTCTTCGACTTCAACCGCAAGGCGCTTGTCGCCGGCGCGCAGCGACGGCCCTTTCGGCACCGCCCAGCTCTTCAGCGCGCCGTCGACCTCTAGCCGGAAGTCGTAGTGCCGCGCGCGCGCATAGTGCAGCTGCACTACAAATATGGGGTCGGTGCCAGGCAGGCCGGCCAGGTCCGCATCCGGCTCGGGCGACTCCGGGAAGCGGCGCTTGCGAGCGTACTCGCGGAGGCTCATGGCTACGCCCGCTTGCGGCCCGAAGACTTCTTCTTGCTCGCTACGGTCTTCTTCTTTTTCGAGGCCGCCTTCTTCTTCGCTGGCGTGCGTTTTCTGGACTTCAGGCTTTTCTCCAGCAGGGACATGAAGTCGACGACGTTCGTCGTCGCGTCGGCCGGCGCCTCGGCTGCGTCGTCGTCGACCGCGGTAACGCCTTCCGCCTTGATGCGCTTCTCGATCACGGCCTGCAGTCGCTCGCGAAACTCGTCGCGGTACCCCGACGGCTCCCATTCGCCGGCCATCGATTCAATTAACTGCTTCGCCATCGACAATTCCTTCGCCGTGACGCGGTAATCTGACGGCTTTCCTTCGGGAATTTTGTAATCGGCTGTGTCGACAAGCTCCTGCGGGTATCGCAGCAGCATCAGTAGCAACGCGTCATCGTGCGGCATCACCGCACACAGGTACTCGCGCGTGCGGATCACGACGCGCGCAATACCGACGCGGCCGGTCTCGCGCAGCGTTTCGCGTAGCAGTACATACCCCTTTTCTGCCTTCTTGCCTGGGACCAGAACGTACGGCTTCTCGTAGTACTCGACGCCAATTGCGTCAGCGGGAACGAAAGCCTCGACTTCGACGGCCTCACGCCCCTCGGGCGCAGCCGCCTTGATGTCCTCGGGGTCGAGCACGACGTAGCTTCCCTTGTCGTATTCGAATGCCTTGACGATCTCCTTCCATGGCACCTCATCACCGGTCTCCGCGTTGACGCGCTCGTAGCGCACGCGGGCCTTGTTGCGGTTATCGAGCATACGGAACGAGATATCGACCTTCCGCTCGCCTGGCATCAGTGATACCGGCACGTTGAGAAGGCCAAACGAGAGCGTTCCTGTCCAAATGGGGCGAGCCATGCCACACCGTAGCGCTGCAGCACTGCGCGCATCCGTACGGAGCGCCACAGTGCGGCGGCTAAGCTACACTCCGATATGGATTCACCAATCTTGGAGCAACTGCGTGAGCAAACCCGTTCGGCCCATCTCGCGCTGGAAGCTCAGCCATTACTGAAGGGGCTGTTGTCCAGTCGACTTACCAATACGGAGTACGGCGAACTACTGCAATCGATGCTGGCGTTCTACCAACCGTTGGAATGGAAGCTGATACCCGCCACAGCGACCCTTCTGGGGCGACATCCAAATCCAGATTATCGCTATTTGCCCCGAGCGCCTCTTTTGGCCGATGACTGTCGAGTGTTGGGCATTGGCTCCCCCGGTTTAAGCGACATCCCTGAGAAATCCCAACTGGAAGGCAGTGCAGCTTATATGTTGGGGGTACTCTACGTGATAGAGGGTTCTACACAAGGCGGTCGGTATATCGCCAACCATCTGGCCAACACCCTCGGTGTCTGTGGGCGTTCTGGCGCCAGCTTTTTTAACATTCACCTAGTAA
>JAIVGZ010000075.1 GCA_020201335.1 Natronospirales bacterium | reverse complement strand
CCGATGCAGTGTCCGCCGACAAGACCCGGTCGGAACGGCAGGAAGTTCCACTTCGTACCCGCGGCCTCGAGCACCTCGAGCGTGTCGATGCCGAGCCGCTGGAAGACGACCGAGAGCTCGTTCATCAGCGCGATATTGAGGTCGCGCTGGGTGTTCTCGATCACTTTCGCGGCCTCGGCGACGCGAATACTCGAAGCCTTGTGCGTACCTGCGGTGATGATGGCCGCGTACAACGCGTCCACGGCATCAGCGACCTCAGGCGTCGAGCCGCTGGTCACCTTCTTGATCGTGGTCAGCGTGTTTTTCTTGTCTGCTGGGTTGATGCGCTCGGGGCTGTAGCCACAGTAGAAGTCTTCATTGAACTTCAGGCCAGAGTGCTGTTCGATGATCGGCACGCAGACCTCTTCGGTGCAGCCGGGATACACAGTCGATTCGAAGATGACGACCGCGCCCTTTGGCATGACCTTGCCGACAGTCTCGCTGGCCTTCTCCAGCGGCGTCAGGTCCGGGCGGTTGATGCCGTCGATTGGGGTCGGCACCGTCACGATGAACACCTTGCACTGCTTCAAGTCCGCCGCGTCGGTGGTGAACGCCAGCTGTTTAGCCGCTTTCAGCTGTTCGCCCGTGAGTTCAAGCGTGCTGTCGCGGCCGGCACGCAACGCGTCGATGCGCGCGCGATTGATGTCGAAGCCGAGGACCGGTCGGTGCTTGCCGAACTCTGCAGCGAGCGGCAGGCCGACATAGCCAAGGCCGATCACGGCGATTGTTTCCTTATCGAGGTTCATTCCTGCGCTCCTTGTTGCAACACTTCCTTGCGGAGTGTTTCGATTTCGGCTTCGATGCGTTCGTGCTCTTCAAGCTTGCGAGCGAGGAAGCGCTGCGTGACGCGCACCTTTTCGCTCAGCCCGGTCGGCGTCAGCTGGTACAGGTAAACGCTCTTGTTCTTGTTGTTCCGGAAGTTCTGGATTTTCACCCAGCCCTTGTCGACCAGCGCCTTCAGGAGGTAGTTCGCCTTGCCCAGGCTGATGCCGACGGTCTCGGCGAGTTCGCGCTGGGACAGGTCGGGCTGTGCTTCGAGGAGACGAAGCAATCGATATCGGGTGGCGTCATCTAACATAGGTTGGTTCATTCGTTTATCGGTCCTCGGGCACGCTACCGCCCTTGGGTTGCTGGGTTCCCAAAAAACCTGCGTTCATTACATGAACGCTCAATACGTTTGCGTGCCCCTGCACGAGGGGCTGTGGTTCAGCCGCCTGCTCTACCTACCGCTTGTTTCGGGAGGACGACCCGGCGCGAAGCGCCGAGTAATTCGAGAAGGACGATTACGCGGTCCGCACCGCTCGCACATTCATATATAGCTTCCAGCCCTGCGAACGCGCCGTCGACGACGAGCACTCGCTCATTCGCGCGGAATGCCTGGGCGGATTCGAGGTCGATCCAGCCGTGCTCTGCCATGCGCGCCCGCAGGCTGGTAATGAGCCCAGCCGGAACGGTCGCCGGTGCCGCGTTGCCGAGTTGCACGAGTCCGGTGACCCCGCGCGTCGAACGAATCGGCGCCCAGGACTGGCCGGTGTCGTCGAGTTCGATGAAGAGGTAGCGCGGGAACAGCGACTCGATCCGATACTGGAATCCCTGCGGTGTACGGTGGCGTACTCGAGCGAGCGGACGGAATACGCTGTACTGCTGGTTGGTCAGGTGTAACGCGGCTCTCGCGTCCTGACGGGGTTTACAGAATATGGC
>JAIVGZ010000054.1 GCA_020201335.1 Natronospirales bacterium | reverse complement strand
GGCCTGTTCTTGCAGGTCGTCGCAGAAACCCTGAAGGCTCCGCGCTCCGCCCTGCTGTACCAGCAGCCTTCGACGCGTGAGCTGGTCTGCATCGATGCGCGCGGCTTTGCACCCGACGCGGCGGTGGTCCTCGGGGATGCGCCGGCCCATGCCCAGTTTCAGGAGTTTATTGGGACGCCGTTGTGCCTGTGGGCGTTCGACGAGCCGTCGGGCTTCGCGCTGGTGCTCGGCGGCAACGCAGAGGACGGCGACCATCTCACGCCGGCGGACCGGGAACTGGCCGAAGCCGCGCTGGATGTGTTCACAAACATCATCGAGCGCAAGCGCGCCGAGCAGCGGATGCTGCACGATGCATTCCACGATTCGCTGACGGGCTTGCCGAACCGGACCTTGTTCCTCGAGCACCTGGAACAGGCGATGGCCCGCGCGCAACGCAGTAGTGGTTACCTGTTCTCTGTACTGTTCATCGACGTCGACCGCTTCAAGGTCGTCAACGACAGCCTGGGCCACGCGGTCGGCGACGAGTTGCTGATCGCGTTCGGCCAGCGCCTACGCCAGACGCTGCGCGCCGGGGATGTCCTCGCGCGGCTGGGTAGCGACGAGTTCGCGGTGCTCGCCGACGACCTTGCTGAACTCGGGGATGCGATACGCCTCGCCGAACGCATCCGCACACAGGTGCAACAGCCGTTCAACCCGGGCGCGCAGCAGGTGTTCCTGACGGCGAGCACCGGTATCGCGCGCAATGCGGTCCGGTACGAGAGCGCCGCCGACCTGTTACGCGACGCCGACATCGCGATGTACCGCGCAAAAGCGTCCGGCGGTGGAAGACACCGGATGTTCGACGCCGACATGCACGCGGCGATGGTTGAGCGCATGCAAGTCGAGACCGACTTGCATCGTGCCGTGGACGACGGTGAGCTGCGCCTCGTGTACCAGCCTATCGTCGATGTCACGACCGGAGCATTGTCCGGCTTCGAGGCGCTGATGCGTTGGCGACACCCCGTACGCGGGCTAGTGATGCCCAGCGAATTCATAGCGGTCGCAGAGGACACTGGCATGATCGTGCCGATGGGGCGCTGGATGATTGGTGAGGTGTGCCGCCGCCTTGCGACGATCAACCGGGGTCGCAAGCAGCCACTCTCTATCAGCGTAAACCTCTCCGACAAGGAGTTTCTGCAGCCCGGGCTGGTCGACGCGGTCGCAGATGCGTTGCGCGCGAACGCAGTTGCGCCTGAACTGCTGCACCTCGAACTGACCGAAAGAATGCTGCTCGCGCACGCGCGGATGGAGACCGAGATATTGCCGCGCCTGAAGGAGCTCGGCGTACGCGTGATGATTGACGACTTCGGTACCGGCTACTCGTCGCTGAGCCGGTTGGCACGGTTGCCGATCGACGCATTGAAGATCGATTACAGCTTCATCCGGGAGCTGGTGCGCGATGGTGGCAGCAGCGAGATCGTCCGCGCGATCGTCGCGCTCGCGCACAACCTCGGTATCAGCGTTGTGGCAGAAGGCGTGGAACGTGAAGAGCAGCTGGCGCTGCTGCGGGAGATCGGCTGCGACCGCGCGCAGGGTTTCCTGTTCTCACGACCGCTGGACGACAGACGAGTCGCCCCGGTCTTGCTCCGCGAGTGCTGGTTTCCCGTCTGACGCGCTGCGACCCAGTGCGTCGAAATCAAAATCGTCGACTGCAATGACCTTCGCTGCCAGGTCGGCGGCGCGCACAAGTTGCTCGTGTTCGGTATCGCTGATTACACCGGCCTCGCGCGCGGCGTTCAGCAGCCCGCGCCGATTGCGCGCATCGATGCTGCCGTCGCGCTCAGCGTCGCGCACCTTGCGGAACGCAGCTTCGGAAGAGACCGCCGCTTTCAATGCGAGGCCAAGCTGCGCGACCGGGTCCTCTGGGTCGGTCGGCGCGTAGATGCCGGCACACAGTCGGTCGCGAACCGCCGGGGATTCCATCAGCAGCTCCGCAACCTCGTGTCCGAGAAGGTCGCTCGGTGCCGAATAGGTGCGGCCGAGCGGGAACACCAGGACGCGCAGCAGCCCGGCGACTGCGGGCAGCGGGAAATTGCGCAGGAAGCCATGCATCTGCTCCTGTAGCCGGTACAGCTGCGTGCGCAACGCCCACTCGACCAGCGGCAGGTCGGCGCTCTGCCGGCCCTCGTCCTCGAACTTCTTCAGGATTGCCGACGACATATAAAGGTGGCTGAGCAGGTCGCCGAGTCGTCCGGAGAGTTTCTCGCGGCGCTTGAGGTCGCCGCCCATCACCAGCATCGCGACATCGGCGACCAGCGCGAACGATGCGGCGAACCGCGTCAGGTGCTGGTAATAGCGACCCGTCGGTCCGCGCGGCACGCGCGAGAACTTCGCCTGCGTCAGCGCCAGCACGAACGAGCGCACCGAGTTCGAGAGCGCGAAGCCGACATGTCCGAGCAGCGCCTTTTCGAAGCGCGCGAAACCGGCTTCCTCGTCGGGGTCCCGCGCCGCCTCCATCTCGTCGAGCACGAACGGGCCACGCAGCGCGTCGATGGTGTAGGTATAACCGCCGATGCGCGCGAGCGCCTCTTCGATGCCTTCAAACTTGCCAATCGGCATGCCGAACTGCCGGCGCACGCGCGCGTACGCGCCGGTCGCGTGGCTCGCGAACTTGGCGCCGCCCGTTGCATTCGCGGGCAGCGAAATCGAACGACCGACCGCAAGCGATTCCATCAGCATCCGCCAACCCTGGCCGATCATCGCCTGGCCGCCGATGATCGTGTCGAGCGGCACGAACACGCCGTCGCCGCTCAGTGGCCCGTTGTGGAACGGGATGTTCAGCGGGAAATGGCGGCGGCCGATCTTCAGCCCCGGCGTGTCGCGTGGGAGAAGCGCTACCGTGATGCCGCGGTCCTCTTCATCACCGACCAGGTGGTCGGGGTCGTAGAGGCGGAACGCGAGCCCGACCACCGTGGCGATGGGCGCGAGCGTGATGTAGCGCTTGTCGAAGGTCAGCTTGAGGCCGAGCACCTCGCGGCCTTCCCACTCACCTTTGCACACGATGCCGAAGTCGGGAATCGACGCGGCATCGGAGCCGGCGGTCGGGCCGGTGAGCGCGAAACAGGGAATCTCTTCGCCGCTCGCGAGGCGCGGCAGGTAGTGGTCCTGCTGCTCGGGCGTGCCGTAGTGCAGCAGCAGTTCGGCCGGCCCGAGCGAGTTCGGTACCGCAACCATCGACGCGGCGGTCGCGCTACGGGAAGAAATCTTGCCGAGCACGGTCGAGTGCGCGAATGCGGAGAACTCAAGGCCGCCGAACCGCTTCGGGATGATCATCGCGAAGAAGCCCTTCGACTTGATGAATGCCCAGGCTTCCGGCGACAGGTCGGCGCGCTCGTGGGTGATGTCCCACTCGTCGAGCATCGCGCAAAGTTCTTCGACCGGCCCGTCGATGAATGCGCGCTCCTCGGCGCTCAGCGTCGGCGGTGCGAAACGGAGCATCTCGTCCCAGTCCGGCGCGCCGCTGAACAGCGCGCCTTCCCATGCGACCGAGCCGGCGGCGAGCGCCTCGCGCTCAGTATCCGACATCGGCGGCAGCACCTTGCGGAACGCTGCGAACGCAGGTCGCGTCAGGTACTGCTGCCGGAGCGGCGCGTAGTTGAGTGGTACAGCGATCGCGGCGAACACCAGCCAGCCGAGCACCGCGAGCAATGTGGAGGAGCCGAACAGCGAGTAAAGCAGGAGGAACGCGGCTGCAGCCAAAGTGGCTTGGAGCAGCGACGCGCGATACCAGGCGAGTGCACCGGCGCCGCCGATAAACACGAGTAGCCAGAGGATTGTGGTCATGAGATCAGGTCGGCGACCGCGTCCCGCTCTTCCCGCAGTTCCTTTTCGGTTGCGTCGAGCCGCTCCTGGCTGAATGCGTCTATGTCGAGTCCTTGCACGATCTCGTAGCGGCCGCCCTTACAGGTGACCGGGAACGAAAACACGATGCCCTCGTCGATGCCATAGCTGCCGTCCGACGGGACGGCCATCGAAGTCCAGTCGCCGTCGGCGGTGCCGAGCGCCCAGTCCCGCATGTGGTCGATTGCTGACGAAGCGGCCGAAGCAGCCGATGACGCGCCGCGCGCCTTGATGATTGCGGCGCCGCGCTGCTGCACCGTCGGGATGAATGTGTCGGCCAGCCACTGCCGGTCGAGATTCTCCAATGCGGGCTTGCCGTCAACCAGCGTGTGGCTGAGGTCCGGGTACTGGGTCGACGAGTGGTTGCCCCAAATCGTCATCCGCGTGATGGCGGTGGTCCGGACATCGAGTTTCTGGGCGAGCTGCGCGAGCGCGCGGTTGTGGTCGAGGCGCGTCATTGCGGTGAATTGCTTCGGGTCGAGGCCAGGCGCGTTGCTGGCCGCGATCAACGCATTGGTATTGGCCGGATTGCCCACCACCAGTACTTTGACGTTCGAGTCGGCGGCGTCATTCAGCGCTTTGCCCTGAACCGAAAAGATCGCCGCATTCGCGGTCAGCAGGTCCTTGCGCTCCATGCCTGGGCCGCGCGGACGCGCGCCGACGAGCAACGCGTAGTCCGTGCCTTCGAACGCGTCGGCCGGGTCGTCGGAGGTTTTCACGCCGGCAAGCAGCGGGAATGCGCAGTCGCGCAACTCCATCACGACGCCTTCAAGCGCGGGCAGCGCGGGCGTGATTTCCAGCAACTGCAGGATGACCGGCTGGTCCGGGCCGAGCATTTCGCCGGCCGCGACGCGGAACGCCAGCGCGTAGCCAATCTGGCCCGCCGCGCCGGTAATCGTGATTCGCACAGGTTTTTTCATAGCCGGCAATCTTACCCGCTTCGACTGATGCCGGGAACGGACAGCACGAAATCAGGGCCCAAAGCGCCAGCGGGCGTGTGGAAGCCCGGCGCGACGCCGCCCGCCGCCACCACCTCCGCAATCCGGACCGAGGTGAGCGCGGTCAGCGTGTAGCCGTTAGGGCCGCGGATTACCGCCTGCGCACTGCGTCCGTCCGCGCTTCGCGCCTCGCCCCAGACATCGCTCGTCGTCCGGCCGCGGCTGTCGTCGCTCGGTCCGGGCGCAGCGGCGTCCACACGCTTTTTGAGGTAACGCTGCACGGGACCGGTGCGCAGCAGCGGTGCGAGCCAGTTGCTCGCGCGCAGTAAGCGCAGTTGCTTGCGGCTCGACGCCGCGTACACCGTGATGTCGGGGATCCCGGTCGTGTGCCACGCAGTCGACACGTCGCCCCAAGGGATGGTGACCGCGAGTGTTGGTCCATCACCGAAGTCGACCATGCGGCTCCGCCAGCCGGCCGAAACGCGCTTGATGTGGCCGTCACGGCGCACCGCGCCACCGGCGCCGATGTTCTCAACCATTGTCGTTGCGGTGCCGCGGGACAAGCGCCCGCCGCCGCGAATCGCGAGTTCGAGCGCCACGGCATCCGGCAGGGCGCGCTTGAGGTGCGCCGCCAGCGAATCGCTTGGCACAACATCGAAACCGACGCCCGGCATCAGCACCACATCTGCGGCGCGTGCGTCTCCGTCGCGGGCGGCGACCTGCTCGAATACCGCGATCTCGCCAGTGATGTCGAGGTAGTGGGTGCCGGTCGCGAGGCAGGCATCGACCAGCGGGCGCGAGGTATGGACGAATGGCCCCGCGCAATGAAGCGCGACGACCGCCGGGGACAGTAGACGCCTTAACGCTTCTGGGTCGCCCAGGTCGACGACCGTGTGCGGCAACCCGGCCTCCGTGGCCTGCGCGCCAAGCCGAGCCGGGTCCCGCCCGGCCAGCAATGGCCGGTGCCCGCGGGCGATTGCCTCGGCGACCACCAGCCGGCCGGTGTAGCCGTAACTCCCGTAAATCACTAGTTCTGGGCCCATCCCCAGAGGGTACCCCGCTTTTTTCACATTAGGGGGTTGCAAAGGCCAGAGGAGGTGTTATAGTTCGCTACAACACTAAATAAGCGGCACACGACCTGTGCCCCGGAGATCCGCACGATGGATCCGAACTGGAACGACAACCAGCCCATTTATCGCCAGCTGCGCGACCGCGTGGTGGCAATGATTATCGAGGGCACGCTGACCGACGGAGACGCATTGCCGTCGGTACGCAATGTCGCCGCAGAGTACCAGCTGAACCCCCTGACCGTACTGAAAGGCTACCAGGCGCTCGTTGACGAGGACCTCGTCGAAAAGCGCCGCGGGCTCGGCATGTTCGTGAAGGAAGGGGCCCGCAAGCAGCTGACCAAGGACGAACGCCAGAAATTCCTCGAAGAAGAATGGCCGCTCGTCGTTGACCGCATCGACCGGCTGGGCATTGACCCGCAGGAGCTGCTGCAGCGCCTCGGCACCAAAGAACAGGAGAACAACTGATGACTGCGCTGATTAAGGCGAAAGGGTTGCGCAAGCACTACGGAACGGTGCGCGCGCTCGATGACGTCAGCTTCGAAATCCAGCCGGGCCGTATCGTCGGGCTGATCGGCCCGAACGGCGCCGGCAAGACCACGGCGCTGAAAGCAATCCTCGGCCTGGCGCATTTTGACGGCGAACTCGAGGTGCTTGGCTTCGACCCGCGCAAGCAGCGCCACCGGATGATGCAGGAAGTCTGCTTCATCGCTGATGTCGCGACGCTGCCGCGCTGGATGCGCGTGCACCAGGCAATCAGCTTCGTCGAGGCGGTGCACCCGCGTTTCCGTCGCGAGCGCGCGGAGCACTTCCTGTCGCGCACCGAGATTCGCCGCGACAGCAAGATCAAGGCGCTGTCGAAGGGCATGGTCACGCAGTTGCACCTCGCGCTGGTGATGGCGATTGATGCGCGCCTGCTTGTGCTCGACGAGCCGACGCTCGGCCTCGACATCCTGTATCGGAAGGAGTTCTACACGAACCTGCTTAACGACTACTTCGACGCGGAGCGGACCATCATCGTGACGACGCACCAGGTTGAAGAGATCGAGAAGATCCTCACCGACCTGATGTTCATCCACCACGGGCGGATCGTGCTTAACGAGCCGATGGAGAACCTCGAGAACCGGTTCGCGGAGGTGATGGTTGCATCCGACCGCGTCGCCGAGGCGCGCGCGTTGAACCCGATCCACGAGCGTGAAGTGTTCGGCAAGCGTTTGTTCATCTTCGACGGCGTTGAGCGGAGCCGCGTTGCGGCCCTCGGCGAGCTGCGCACGCCGAGCGTGACCGACCTGTTCGTCGCCAAGCTGCAAGGAGTGACCGCATGAACACCTTCCCCGCACTGATCAAGCGTGAGCGCTGGGAACACCCGGCGTTCTGGATCGTCCCCGCGGCGTTCGCCGGGTTCGTCCTGCTCTCGGCGCTGATGGCGGTCAGCACCGCGCTCTACCAGTTTGGTTTTCCGGGCACGGACATCCGCGAGTTCGCGGCGGAGGCCATCACGATTGCGGCGGAAGACCGCCGGCAATTGCTGCGCATGGGGCTGCTGTCGCTCGCGGTGCCGTTCAACATCTTCCTGGTCGGCCTGATGTTCTTTTACGCGCTCGGCAGCCTGTACGACGACCGCCGCGACCGCAGCATCCTGTTCTGGAAGTCGCTGCCGGTATCGGACGTCGAGACTGTGATGTCGAAGTTCGCGACCGCGCTGGTGCTCGCGCCATTGATGACCTTCGCGGTAATCGTTGTGGTGCACTTGCTCGCCCTGGTCGTTGGCGCGGGGATCGTGCTCGCGGCCGGCGGCGAGGGTTGGTACCTAGTGTTCGACCCGATTGCGGTCGGATACACCTGGGCGATGTTGCTGTGGGGCCTGCTTGCGCAATCTCTGGTGTTCATGCCGTTCGTCGCGTGGCTGATGCTCGCGTCGGCATGGGCGAAGAAGGCGCCGTTCCTGTGGGCGGTCGTGCCGCCGGCAGCGGTGATGATGCTCGAAGCGTGGTTCTTCCGCGATTCGCACCTCGCGCTCTGGATCGGCAACCGCATCGATAAGGCGCTGCCGATGGCGTTCCAGATGTCCGAGCGCGGGTTCAGCGTCCGTGCCCACGGCGAGGATGTGTTCGTAGAGGGTGCGCTGCAGATGCGCTTTGACCTTCTCTGGAGCTACGAGCTCTGGAGCGGCGTCGTCATCTCCGCGGTGCTCCTGGTCGGTGCGGTGTGGCTGCGCCGGTACAGGGCCGAAGCGGAATAATTCATTTATCTGGGGAGATAATCGTGTACGGGAAATTATTGGTAGTACTGGTGATGTCGGCTGCCGTGTCGGGCTGCGTAATCGTCATTGATGGTGCGAAAGAGGGCTCATCGGTGGGCTGGCAGACGCGCCAGACACTGAACCGCAGCGTGATTCCGTCGCTGGCTCTCGGCACATCGTTCGACGAGGTAACGCGCGAACTCGGTGAGCCGGAGTTCACGGAAGCGTTCAGCACGGACGAGGGCGAGTACCGCGCGTTGTTCTATCGTACGCACCGTTGGAAGGGTGACGGCATCACCACGCGCGAGGAAACAACGCCGGTGGTGTTCCGTGACGGTGCGCTTGCCGGTGTCGGCGACGACTACTACCGCCGGCTAACTGGGGGATGACCCACAGTCAGTCCCGGAAGTTGGTGTACTGAAGGGGCTGGCCGAGATCTTCCTGTTTTGACTTCAACAACGCGATGGCCTCTTGCAGGTCATCGCGTTTTTTCCCCGTAATGCGCACCTGGTCGCCCTGGATTGCGGCCTGAACTTTCATCTTCGAGTCCTTGACCAGCCGCACGATCTTCTTCGCGAGGTCGGACTCAATGCCCTGGCGGACCTTCAGTACCTGCTTTGCCTTGTCGCCGGAAATCGACTCGACCTTGCCGGGGTCGATGGATGCGACGTCGATGCCGCGCTTCGCGAGCTTCTGGTACAGGATGTCGGTGACCTGATTCAGCTGGAACTCGCTGTCGCCGTACGCGACGAGCGCTTCCTCGACTTGCTCAACCTTCGCGCTCGACCCCTTGAAGTCGTAACGGTTGCCGATCTCGCGCGCGGCCTGGTCGAGCGCGTTGGTGAGCTCGTTGGTGTCGACTTCGGATACCACATCAAATGACGGCATTTTGATTCTCCAACTGATGGCGCCGGGTCATGCAAATCGCGGTGCGGAGCACCGCTCCCACATTTGTTTATTCAAGTGGCAGGATGCGGCAGCCGCCGTCGACGGTCAATGACTGCATCGCGCGCTTCGCTTTCGCGCGTGCGGCGTCGATGGTGTCGGCGCGCGCGAGAGTGACGCCCATGCGGCGCTTGCCGGCGAGCGACGGCTTGCCGAACAGCCGCAGCATCGTGTCGGGCTCAGACAGCGCCGCGTCTACGCCGTCGAACGACAGCTGGTCGCTTTCACCTTCAACGACGACGGCGCACGACGCGCTCGGACCGAGCTGCCGGATTGCCGGGATCGGCAGTCCGAGAATCGCGCGCACGTGCAGCGCGAACTCCGAGAGGTCCTGTGAAATCAGCGTGACGAGCCCGGTATCGTGCGGCCGCGGCGATACTTCGCTGAACCACACCTTGTCGCCCTTCACGAACAACTCAACGCCGAACAACCCATATCCGCCGAGTTCGGCCGTCACCTTC
>JAIVGZ010000053.1 GCA_020201335.1 Natronospirales bacterium | reverse complement strand
GCGGTGAACGGGTTGCCACTCGTGTCTGCCGTTGCGTCAGTACCAGACATGCCGGCGGCGGTCGCATTGGTCTGGTCGTCGGCGATGAAGATATTGGTCGGGTCAAGCAACAGCGTACCCGTCGCGCCGTGCGGCGCGCGGGTGTCGGTGAGGCCTGAGTAGTTCAGGTGTCCTTTACCGGACACTTCGACGAAGCCGCCGTCGCCGCCGTTGTCGCCGCCGCGAGCGGAAATCGTGCCGAAGAAGCGGGTCGTGTCGTCGGCCCAGACGATGACTTCGCCGCCGTTGCCGTTGTCGGTGGCGCTGGCGTCGATGGTCGCGGTCTCTGCGACGTAGGTGACGGTCGCGTTCTGGATGTTCGGGTCGTTGCCCTGGAAGCCGCCGCCGACATTGACCTTGCCACCGCCAGCGGTGCCGGATGCGTCGATCGTGGCGCCGTCCATCAGGCCGACGCGGTCACCGGTGACTTCTACCGTACCGCCGACGCCGTTTTGCGAGCTGACATCGATCGTACCGGCGACCATCGTGGTGCCGGAGCCGCCGCCGAGGCGGACGATGCCGCCGACGTTCTCAATTCTGTTTGCGGTGATGACGCCACCGTTGTTGACGGCGCTTGCGAAGATCGCGTCGACCGCCTGCGCGGTGAGCAACACCTGGCCGCCGTTCGCCTGAATCGTGCCGTTGTTGGCGACCGCAGCATCGGCACCTGGGTTGCTCGTGAGTTCGCCACTGACTTCGAAGCGCAGCAGTCCGTCGCCATCGAAGTCGACATACGCGCGCGTCGCACCGGCGAGCGTCACCGTGCCGTAGTCGGCGAGGATGACACCTTCGTTGACGACGGCGCCAGCGACCATCGTCACCGAGCCGGCGCTCGCTGCCGCAATGAGTCCGCGGTTGACGATCATGCCGTTCGTGCCGGCGACCTGCTTGAAGTCCCAGTTGCCGGACATGAAGTCATCCGGCGACACATCAAGCGTCGTCGCGAAAAAGCTGTTGACGTTAACGCTCGCCGTCTCGCTGAAGATAATGCCGTTCGGGTTGACGAGGAATACGCTGCCGTTCGCAATGATCGCGCCGAAGATCTGCGACGGGTTCTGGTCGTGGATGCGGTTCAGCGCAACTGCTTGCGCGTTCGGTTGGACGAACTGGACGGTGTGATTCTGCGCGACATTGAACTGCTGCCAGTCGAGCGCGAGCCGCTGCGTCTGCTGGTTGATAAGTGTGGTGTTCGCATTCTGCTGGATCGTGCCGCTGCCGCCGGTGACAACACCACCGGTCGGACCTTGTGCGAATGCGGGTGTCGCGAGCGGGAGTGCCGCCGCAATCAGTGCAACAGAGAGGAGCGTGCGCATCGACGGTCGCCGATCACAGATCGGCTCCCACAGGAGACTTATCGTCTCCCTTTGCTTGCACAAGTTGAAGGGCGCGTTGCCCATCCCCACTCCCGTTGAGGCCGATCTTCCCGCCGGCACGAACCGACAAATTACATTCGATACCTGAGGTGTGCAACAGGCATATTAATATGTGCGGGACCGTGCGCTCTTAAAGGCCGGTTTCTGTATTAAAACCTGAAACTTAGCTCGACCCAAGTCTGGCTGTCGTCTTCGATGCGGTTCGGGTCATTTACGTCGGTCCCGAGCCGCTCGCCACCGACCAGCAGCGCATGCTGGATCTTGCCGGTGATGCGCCAGATGGTGAATCCGAGCGATACGCCGTTGCCGCCGGCCGAGAATCTTTCGTCTTCGACCCGAAGCGCTTCGTTCGTCCACGCGACCGAACGGTCGTGGAAAAGACTGACCGTGTAGTTGCGGCCGATGCGCATCACCCATTCCGCCGAACCGAATACGCCCTTGTCGCCAAGGTACTTCGAAACCGGCAACGCGCGCACCTGGCTTGAGCCGCCGACCGAGAACTGCTCCATCGAGGTCAACAGGTCGTTCGTCCACTGGCCGGAGAGCCGGAAGAGCAATGAGTGGCGGTCGTTGATCTGCTTCAGCCGCGAGTAGCCGGCGGTGAACTTGGTGAACTCGGGCCCGGCGCCTACTCGGCTCAGCGGCTGCGGTAGCGCGCCTGGCGTCAGCGCGTCATCCATGGACGGCGCGCCAAACGCGTCCTCTATACCTTGGTCTACGCGCAGGAAGCCGGACGCCAATGAATTCGACTCAGCAATGATGCGATCCCAGCGAATCTGGAAGCCGAGCACCGCGAGGTCATCGACGCTCGCGAGGTTACCGAACTGCGTGACCTCGCCGCGTTTGCGCGCAAAGTCGAACTGGCCGTAGGCGTTGAACTGCCGGCCGCGCGCGAACGCACGCTCGAACATCAATGAACCCGTCGTTGACAGACCCGTGACTTGGCCGGGCGGGAATAGGTCACCGGTAACATCGAACGCGTTGCGCTGCAGGTCGAGAATCAGACGGTTGCGCGGGTCGTCGAGCGGCAGTCGATAGGTGAACTGACCGAGCGTCGTGTTCTGCGGCTCAAAGGTCTGCATCGCGGTCAGCGATGCCGTGTCACCGCGGCCGAGAAGGTTGAATGCCTCAACCGTACCGGCGAACCGTTGCTCGCCCGTGAACGCAGTACCGAAGTTATCGGCACGCAGCGAGTACGCGAAGCGCTTTTCGTTCTGCACGTTGACGATGATGTCGGCGGTGCCGACCTCACGGCCGGGTCGGAAGGTACCGAAAGCCTGCAGACCGGGGTAGTCCGACAGCGTGAGCAGCGCGTTCTCCATCGCCTCGATGGTGATCAGTTCGCCTTCCAGTCCCGCGAACGGGCGCACGAGCATACTGTCGGAATACATTGTGTTGTTTTCGGCAAGCGCGCGGCCCATGCGGCCTTCGAGCACCTGGATCACGACGATGCCGTCGACGACATCCTGCGCCGGCACAATCGCGCGAGCGAGGAAGAATCCCGCTTCCTGGTACAACGCGGTGACCGCATCGGCGACCTGCTGAATCTGACCAATCGTGAGCCCCTGCTGACGCTCAAGCCGCGCGAGGCCGAGCTCGTCAACGAAGCGCTGGTAATCGGCGAGCCGCTGCTCCGGGCTTATGCCGGATATCTGGCGCGACATGAATTCAACAATGCGTTGTCGCTCTTCCGGCGTGAACCCGTCTACACCGACTTCGGTGAGCCGCTGGCGCTCAAGGCGCTCAGACTCAATAAGCTCAAGCGATTCGCGGAACTCTCGTTCGACCCGCGCACGCGCCTGCGCACCGAGCATCGGCCGCGCGGGGTCCTGCAGGATGCCGCGCAACTCGAATGCGCGCACGAATACACGCGCGCCTTCGTCGGCGCCGAGCGGACGCTCGAGTACGGGCGGAATCCGGAATGCGAAGGGTTGCTGCGGCGCGATGATCGACGGCGGAAGGTCGCGCGGCTGGGTGGCGCCCGGCTGGGCCCCCGGCGGCAGCTGCACCTGTGCGTCGGCCGGGAGCGCGAAGGGACCGGCTACGATCAGGGCCGCCGCTATGAATACCCGCCTGAAATCAGAAGATTCGGTCAAGCCCCTCTCCCCGCTGCGCCTTCTATGCGAGGCGCTTCGTGACGCACAGTACCCAAAGGTCCGACCGGAAAGCAAGACGCTCGCGGCAGGCTCGTATATATTAGGTCCACTGCGGCCCCAAAAATGACACTGGGATGAACGATAAAAGCGGCGCGCGCGGCTCTCTGACATGGCGCTCCACGTCCTGTAGCGACGTTGGTGCAGTGCGCAAGGTGAACGAAGACAGCATGCTGGACCGACCGGAGCGAGGGCTCTGGGCGGTGGCCGATGGCATGGGCGGGCACTCGGCCGGAGACCGGGCGAGCCAGCTCGTAGTCGCCCGTCTCGACGCGCTCACGATGCCCGACGACCTGGTCGCGGCAATTAATCTCGTAGACGATGTGCTGGTCCGCACGAACACCGAGCTGCGCGAGCTCGCCGAGACCGAGCACAAGCGCACGATTGGTTGCACCGCCGCGGCGATGATTGCCAGAGGCAAGCACTTCGCCTGCCTGTGGGCGGGTGACAGCCGCGTGTACCGCCATCGCCCGGGGGGTGATTTCTCGCAGCTGACTCAGGACCACGCGATGGTCGAGCACATGGTTACGCAGGGCATCCTGTCGCGTGAGGAAGCCGAGAACCACCCGCAGGCAAACCTGATTACCCGCGCCGTCGGCGCGTCCGACGTGTTGTTCGTCGATGTCGAGCTGTTCGAAGCCCAAGTGGGCGACATTTTGATGATCTGCAGCGACGGCTTGTACAAGGAAGTTGAGTTCGACGAGATCGGTGCAATCCTCGCCGACGACAGCGTCGATGACAAAGCGCAAGCGCTGGTGGACCTCGCGCTGGGACGCCGTGCACGCGACAACACGACAGTCGTCGTCGTGCACATCGAAGAGGCCGCGCAGTGAGCGACATCCGCCAAACGCTGAACCAGGTGCTTGCCGGCTCCGCACCACCGACAGAATTCCTGAAGGCGGTTGACGAGTACCTCGCGCAGCCCGACGCGCGCATCGACGCGTTGAAGTCGCTGATAGACGCAGCCGAGCATCTCGGCCTGCCGGCCGACATCGCCGCAGAAGCACGCGCACGCATCCCGGAGGGCGACGTCACGCCAATCGGCGAGCCGACCCGTGTCACCGACGGTGACTCCACCCAGATCATTTCCCCCGACTCAACGCGCGCCGACATCGGCGAACCGACGCGCGTCACTGAGGAAGGCGATAACGAACGGACGCAGTTGACCAGCGGCCCAGCGCCGACCGTGCTGCGCGCCGACCCGGCCGATATCGACCCCGACCGCACGGTAGCCAGCGGCGGCGACGACGACCGCACGGTCGTGACCGGCGATATTCACCGCGTCGCCGGCGGCGACCCGGACCGCACCGAGGTCACCGGCGGCGGCGACGATGACCGCACGGTCGAGGCCGGCGGCGCCGACCCGTTCGCGATGGTCGGTGGCCAAGCAAGCAACGAGCCCGGCCCCGGCAGCGTACTGAAAGGACGGTTCCGCCTCGAGGAGGTCATCGGCCAGGGCGGCATGGGTGCCGTATATAAAGCGGTCGACCTCCTGAAGGTAGAGGCCCGCGACCGCAACCCGTACATGGCGGTGAAGCTGCTGGTCGGCGACTTCAAGGAGCACCCGGAAGCGTTCATCGCGCTGCAGCGCGAATCCGCGAAAGCACAGCGCCTCGCCCACCCGAACATCGCGACGGTCTACGACTTCGACCGCGACGGCGAAACCGTCTACATGACGATGGAGCTGATGGTCGGCGCAGAACTCGCGAAGTACATCAAAAAACTGCCGGCCGGCGGCCTCCCGGTCCCCGAAGCAAACAAGATCATCGAGCAGCTCTGCGCAGGTCTCCAGTACGCGCATGCGCGCGGCCTCGTGCACTCCGATTTCAAGCCGGGCAACGCGTTCCTGCTCGATGACGGGACCGTCAAGCTGCTCGACTTCGGCATCGCGCGCGCGTCGAAGACCAAGGGCGACGCCGAGGGCGAGAGCACGGTGTTCGACCCGGGCCAGCTCGGTGCGCTGACGCCTGCGTACGCGACGATTGAGATGTTCGAGGGCCAGGACCCAGACCCGCGCGATGACATTTATGCGCTCGCCGCCGTGTCGTACGAGCTCTACACCGGCAAGCACCCGTTCAACAAGATGTCCGCGGTTAAGGCAAAGGAGAAAAACCTCAAGGTCGCGCCGGTCGCCAAGCTGAACAAGCGTCAGAACAAGACGCTGCTGAAGGCGCTGGCGCTGCACCGCGACGACCGCCTGGGCAGCGTCGAGGAATTCTGGGAAGGGCTGAAGCCACGCAAGGACTACACGCTGCAAATTGCCGGCGGTTCGATTGCCGCGATTCTGCTCATCGGCTTCCTCGCGTACGGACCAATCATGAGTGCGATCCACGACCGCGAGCACGACGCAATCGTTGCTGAGATCGACTCGGGTGACGAGGCGCGCCTGGTGGCAGGGCTCGAACAGGTCGACGCGCTGCCCGACGCGCGCCGGCGCACCGTGGCCGAGCGCGCGCAGGAGCGCATCGTCGCGCACTTCTCTGACCGCGCGGACGCTGCCGCGAACCGAGCGGAGGAGCGCTACGACTACCCCGCTGCGCTCGCCGAGGTCGATGCACTCGGCCGGTACTTCCCGGGTTCCGGCGCCGTGCTGCTGCTGCGCCAGGAGTTCGAAGGCGAGCGAAATACGCTCGTCAGCGAACTTCGCGGCCGCTTCGAGGAGCTGCTGGCGGCTGGCGCCGTGCTGCCGGTCGAAGAGGAAGAGGACATTACTGATGTCCTGGCGATCCTGAAGGTCGCACAGCCCGACATTGAGCTTCTCGATGACATACGTCTGATGGGCCAGTACGTAACGCGCGCCGACGCGCAGGTGCGCCAGCAACGCTGGCAGGAGGCCAACCGCATCGTCGGCATCGGCCTCGAGTTCGCGCCGCGTCACCCAGAGCTACTCGACCGTCGCGACCGCATTGCCGCGGAATTGCAGCGAGAGCAGGAGGCGTCGATGGTCGCCACGCTGCGCGAGCAACTGCGTGGTACGCAACCGCGCTCGCTCGCCGATTTCCGCGCGATCCGCGAACCGCTTGAGCAGCTCGGCGAGTTGCGACCAGCGGACCAAGTCGTGCGCGCATTCGACGCCCCGCTCCGGCGCGCGCTGGACAGCGAGCTGGCCGAACTGGCGGGCGCCGGCAACTGGGCCGGTGCCGATGCGGTACTCGCAGAGTTCGCGCGCACCCTGGACATCGGCACGCTGATTTCCATGCGCACGGAATTAAGCGTCCAGCAGCGCACCGCCGGATACGACGTGAGCGGCAACGCGGAGCGCAACGCGGACATCGCGCGTCGTGCAGCAGAGATCCGCACACTGCTGACCGGAGCCGCGTTCGACGATGCGTTCGAGCGCGCGCTCACCGCACAGTTCAAGGACTTTACCGCCCGAGCCAGCATCCAGAACGGTGAATGGTCGGCGGTACGCGACGAGATAACCGGCGCGTATATCGCGCACGCGCGCGCGCTTGCCGCCGACAACCGCTACGTAGTTGCGCGTACGGCGCTCGAGGCCGGCCAGCGGTTTCACCCTGGGCTTGAGA
>JAIVGZ010000074.1 GCA_020201335.1 Natronospirales bacterium | reverse complement strand
ATCAAATGAATCGCGATGAGGCGCTCAGGCTCCTCCGTGGTATTCCGTACGAAAGCCCAGAGCACCTCGAGAATGACATCCGATATTTTCTGAAGAAGTTCGACTGGACTCGGGAGCAGCTCGACGCGTACCTCGCGCGACCGGGCGTCCCCCACGACATGTATGGGAGCGAGAGCTGGAAGCTTGCGCTCTACCAGTGGCTCGCCGGCGCATTGGCGCCAATCAAACCCGCTTTCCGGAGATGGTTACAGTGATTAGAGTCTGTACTGTAGTTGGTGCCCGCCCTCAGTTCATCAAGGCAGCGGTCGTCTCGCGCGCGTTCCGGGAGGCGCCCGACCGGTATGCAGAGTCGATCATCCACACCGGACAGCATTACGACCACGGCATGTCGGATGTCTTCTTCAGTGAACTCGATATCCCGAAACCCGACCACAACCTCGGCGTCGGCGGTGGCAGCCATGGCCAGAACACCGGCCGCATGCTCGAGAAGGTGGAGGAAGTCCTGGTGGCGGAACGCCCGGACTTCGTATTGCTCTACGGGGACACGAACTCCACGCTCGCAGGCGTGCTTGCCGCGGTGAAGCTCCACATTCCGGTTGCCCACGTCGAGGCTGGGCTGCGCTCGTACAACAGGCGGATGCCGGAGGAAATCAACCGGGTTCTGACTGACCACGCGAGTTCGCTGCTGTTCACGCCGACGGACTTGGCGACGCGCAACCTCGCCGGCGAAGGTATCTCCGCCGGCAAGGTCTTGCAGGTAGGCGATGTGATGTACGACGCGGCACTGTTCTACGCTGGGCTCGCCGAACGCAACAGCGGGTCGCTCGCGCGCTTCGGTTTGGCCCCGAAAGGCTACGCGCTGGCGACAATCCACCGGCCGGAGAACACCGATGACCCAATGCGCCTCCGCGGGATCTTCACCGGCCTTGAGGCGGCACCAATGCCTGTGCTCCTCCCCCTGCACCCGCGGACGCGCAAGCAAATCGCGGCGTTCGATATTGCGGTGCCGGCGTCGGTCACCATTGTCGACCCGGTCGGATACCTCGACATGGTCATGCTGGAGCGCAACGCCGCGCTCATCCTGACCGACAGCGGCGGTGTACAGAAAGAGGCGTACTTCCACGGCGTACCTTGCATCACGATGCGCGACGAAACCGAGTGGGTGGAGCTGGTCGACGCGGGCGTCAACATCATCGTCGGTGCGGATCCGGACCGGATCCGCGCGGCGCTTGCCCGCAGCATCACCACGGTCGTGCCCGAGGGCCAGCTTTATGGCGATGGTACTGCCGGCACCAAAATCCGGGACGCGCTGCAGCCTTGATCACCATCGTCGATTACGGCGCGGGCAACCTGAAGTCCGTTGCCAACATGGTCCAAAGGGTCGGCGGCCAAAGCGAGATTGTCGTGGACCCGTCTGCGCTCAGCACGGCACGGTTGATTCTGCTCCCCGGTGTCGGTGCGTTCGACCATGCGATGCGTGAATTGGCCGCGCACGGTTGGGTCGATGCGTTGAATGAAGCCGCGCTGGAACGCCGCATACCCGTCGTAGGCATATGCCTCGGCATGCAGTTGCTGTGCAAGGGCAGCGAGGAGGGCAAGCTTCCGGGGCTCGGCTGGATTGACGGCTATGCGCGCCGGTTCCGAGTGGCACCCGATAGCGGCCTCAAGGTCCCGCATATGGGCTGGAACACCGTGACCGCAGCTAAGGAGAACCCGTTGGTTGCGCCAACGGACGAAGAGCAGCGGTTCTACTTCGTGCATTCGTACCACGTCGAGTGTGCAGACCCTGGCGATG
>JAIVGZ010000052.1 GCA_020201335.1 Natronospirales bacterium | reverse complement strand
GGATTATGGAGGAGGTGTTCGGCGACGGCCGTGCGCGGATGGAAGCTGCATTGGCGTACCGGGATCTGGTCGACGCACTCGCGGAGCTGGGGCCGCATGCGCAAATCCTGGCAATCGACCTACGTGGTCAACACGCCGACGATGTTTTCACGCGCGTGCCGTACGCCAAGGGGATGTTCTTCCTGCGCTGGCTAGAAGACGCGTTCGGGCGCGATACCTTCGACGCGTTCCTGCGAGGCTACTTCGACCGCTTCGCGTTCGAGAGCATCACGACCGACCAGTTCGAGGCGTACCTCGCCGAGCACCTGCTCGACGCGTACCCGGGCACCGTGACTGAAGCTCAGGTACGTGAGTGGATCCACGAGCCAGGTCTGCCGAACACGCTGATTGTTCCGCAGTCGGACGCGTTTGACCGGGTCGACGCGGTGCGCACCGGCTGGGAAGCGGGTGAGGTTGCAGCAAACGCGATCGACACTTCAGGCTGGACCGTGCACGAGTGGCGGCACTTCCTTGGCGGCCTGCCGCGACAGATGGACGCCGCCCGGCTCGCCGAGTTGGATGCGACGTTCGAGTTCACCGCGTCCGACAATTACATGATTGTGCGTGACTGGCTGCAAATCGCAATTCGCAACCAATACCGGCCTGCGTATGAGCGGCTCGAGGTGCTCCTGAACGAGACCGGCCGCATGCTGCTCGTGGTGCCGCTGTACAAAGCGTTAATGGACTCCGGTCAGCATGAGTTCGCGCGCCGCGTGTACGCCGACGCGAAGCCGGGGTACCACCCAATCGCAATCGCGGCGGTCGACCCAATCGTTTCAGACTGAGAGTCGTAAGCAGGGAGCGAACGATGCAGACACTGGGGATGAAGTTCGGCTTCGCGGCCGAGTGGGCACGCGCGATTGCCGGGGCGGTCGCCGATTGCGAAGAAATGGTCGCGAGCGAGCGTGCGAATCGGCTACGCAAAGTCGTGGGCTTTGTAGCGGAAGCTTGCGTCTGGGTCGCGTGGGCGTGGCTGGCGATGTTCGCTCTGTACCTTTTCAGCACGCCGCTCGGGCTCGACCAGCCGGCGCTGGCCGCCGCAGAACTCGGTTTCCGTGATTCGCTGTTCGTCGTGCTCGGGCTCGCGATTGTGGGACCAATCGTCCTGCTGCTGGCCTGGTGGGGGTTGCTGTTTGGCTACCGGGTCCTTGTCGATTGGATTTCACGCCGGCTGCCACGCGCGTTCAACCAGCTTGCGTCACCGCTGGTCATCTTCGCAGCGCTGACCGTCCAGTGGTCGTACCGCGCCGAGCTGCATGGCCAGTTCTGGCACGCGGTCAAGGAAATCAGTCAAGTGCTCGCAACGGCGAGCAAGTACACACCGGTCGTGTGACCGGAACATTGGGGGAAAGAGAGCATGGCATTTGATCGCTTGTACTTGGTAACTGCGCTGATTTACGCACTCGCCGGCATGTCACTCGGCATCATGATGGCGGCGACCCAGAGCCACGGGCAGCACGTTACGCACACGCACATCCTGCTGGTCGGCTTCGTTGTTTCGTTTATCTACGCGGTCATCCACAAGCTGTGGCTGGCGCGCGCGCCGCGAGCAGTCGGCTCCGTGCAGTTCTGGTTGCACCAAGTCGGCGCGCTGGTGATGGTTGTCGCGCTGTTCATGCTGTACGGTGGCAGGGCGCCGCTGGAAACGCTGGAACCGGTGCTGGCGAGCGCGTCGATCGCCGTGTTGCTTGCGATGATCATGATGCTCGTGATGGTGCTGGTGCCGGCAAAATCCTCCGCCGACAGCCAGCTATAGGTCGCTGTCGATCCGGATCACCGGCTTGTGCCGGATCGGCACTGAGCACGAGTTCGCGATGAAGCAGAGTTCATGCGCTTTTTGGTGCAGCTTCTCGGCGAGCGCGATGTCGGAGCCGAGCCCAACCGTGACGAGCGGGTTCAGCACCACCTCGGTGAAGGCGCCGCCACCGTGGTCCTCGACTTCCATCGTGCCGGACACGCGATCTTCGTAGGCAACCACATTGATGCCGTTTTTCGCACAGAGCGCCAGGTAGAACAGCATGTGGCACGCTGACAGCGCGGTGACGAACAGGTCTTCGGGGTTGTGCTTCGCCGGGTCGCCCCGGAAGGTCGGGTCCGAACTGCCCTCGAGATCCGGCTTGCCCTTGATGACCGTGCGGTAAGCCCGCTCGTAGCCCGTATAGCTTGTCGTCCCCGTGCCGGAGTTGCCTTCCCAGACGACCTGCGCTTCGTAATCGTGTGCGAATCCTGACATGCGCGTCAGCTTACACCAACTCCGCAGGCGATATGGAGGGGCGGCTGGTATCCTTGCGGAAGTCCACTCAGGGGAGTTACGTGTGAGAACGCCAATGCGCTTCCTTGTGTTCCTCGGGTCAGCGCGCGCGAGCAGCCCGCCGAATCCGCCAAGGCTCGGTGAGCGGGTCGCCCGTGCGGTAGTGGCCGAACTCGCCGCGCACGACCAAGAAGCCGAGCTCATCGACCCACTCAACTACGACCAGGCGGCGGTGTTTCGGCCGCATTTCTCGTACGCGAAAGGTACTGCGCCGGCCGACATTGAGGCGCTTGCCGATAAGATTGCGGGCGCGGATGGCTATGTGATGGTTAGCCCCGAGTACAACCATTCCATGAGCCCCGCACTCGCACACCTCCTCAATCACTTCGGTAGTTCGCTGTTTTCCTTCCGACCGAGCGCGATCGTCACCTATTCGGCCGGCCAGTGGGGTGGCGTGCGTGCCGGCGTCGCGCTGCGGCCGTTCCTGTCTGAGCTCGGCTGCCTGCCCGTGTCCGCGATGGTGCACATCCCGAAAGCGCACGAAGTATTCGACGAGACGGGCGCGTTCGCTGCGGGCGTGGATGCGGCGTCGTGGCGCGGATACATCGACCGTACGCTGGCGCAGCTCGAGTGGTGGGCCGGTGCGGCACGTGCTCAGCGTACCCACGAAGACCCGCAGCGGCGTTCGCCGGCGTTCAGGCGTGACCCCGCTCAGCGCAACGCACCCTGACCATCTGGACCGGAACTAAGCTATGAGCAGGGAGACGGTGAACAACAGCCACATCGCGATCAGGATGAATGTCCCGGTGACGAACGCGAGGAAGCGATAGCGCACGCGGTTGGTGGTCAGCTGGATGCCGCTGTGCACGATGCGCGACGCCACGAACGCCCAAGCCAGGGCCAGCTGCACCACCGTGACCATGCCGCAGACGTACAGCACGATGCACAGCACATAGAACAGGACCGGCAGTTCGAAGAGGTTGTGATAGTTGTCCGCGGCCGCGGTGTCCTGCAATTGCGCCCCCATCTCTCGACGGGTGGCGATCGTGGACAGTCTGAGTTGCTTCGACCGGATTTCCCTGGCCCGCCGGAAGTACATCCGGAACTCGACCACGAAGGTCAGCGCTGCCAGAACGATCATCGGCCAGAAAATCGAGGTCTGTGTCATGACCCGGAAGAATACACCGGGCCGCCCGGCCAGCGATACGTTCTGAGTGTTAAGTGGCGCGGGAGCAGGTCCGCAGCCAGTCGACCAAGGCGGCTTCACTGACTGCGCCCGACGCGAGTTCGAGAAATATCGTATAGCGATCGGCCAGCGGGTTGATGAAATCCCAGCCATTGAGGCGAAGGAACAGCCTGCAGACAACATAGGCCGTGCGTTTGTTGCCGTCTACGAACGGGTGATTTTTCGCCAATCCGAAAGCATAAGCGGCGGCCATCGCAGGGATGTCCATTTCCGGGCCCCCGTACGCGAACTGGTGTCTTGGTCGCGCGAGTGCAGACTCAAGCATATTTGAGTCGCGCAGACCGGAGTCGCCTCCATGTTCGGCAATCTGGCGTTCGTGGATCGCAAGCGCAAGGCGTGACGAGATCCAGACCGGTTCAGTCACTCGGCCAGTTTCCGTAGCAGGTCACGATCTTTGCGCATGATTTCTTCGGCGATTTCCATCTGCTCAGCGAACTCGGGATCGAACGGCGTGATTTCATACCCGTCGGCAGTCTCGAGCACGCACAGTTCATCACCGCGGCCGACCCGCATGCGTTCCAGTATCTCCTTGGGCAGGATGAGGCCGGTTGAATTCCCGATGGCGGTCAATTTGAGTTTCTTGGTCATGCCACGGAGTATAACGAATGTTATAACATTAGCAACCTGATCGGGCCTCGGAATCCGGCTGGCGTATGGTAAAGCCATGTGGCTCCGCACCAGCTTTGATCTCGCCTTCGAAATCGTCGGACCGACGCCGTTCGTCCTGATGCTACGCCCGCGTAGCAGCGAACAGCAGTGGATCGCGCGGGAAGTGTATCGAATCTCCCCCAGCGTGCCGGTGGCCGAGTTCATCGATGTCTATTCCAACCTGTGCCAGCGCCTGATCGCGCCGCCAGGTCCGTTCGCGATCCATACTTCCGCCGAGGTCATGACCGCCGACACAGTGGACCGCTCGCCGGGTGCGCCGTTCGTCGAGGTACAACGCCTGCCGGACGCAGTACTCACTTACCTTCTGCCGAGCCGATACTGCGAATCCGACCGCTTTTTCGAGATGTCGGCTGAGATCACCACCGACCAGACACCTGGATATGACCAAGTCGCGGCCATCGAGGACTGGCTGCGGGCGCGAGTGCGTTATGTTCCCGGCAGCAGCGACATCCCTGAATCCGCGGTCGAGGTCCATCGGAAAGGATCCGGTGTGTGCCGGGATCTTTCCCACCTCGGAATCGCGTTGTGCCGCAGTATCAGCATCCCAGCGCGCATGGTCGTGGGCTACTTGAACGGACTCGAACCGATGGACATGCATGCGTGGTTCGAAGCCTATGTCGGTGGACGCTGGTACACCTTCGATGCGACCCAGAAGGAACTGACTGGGGGCTATGTGGCCATCGGCTATGGAAGGGATGCGGCGGATGTCGCGGTCTACAACCAGTTCGGTCTGCCGGTGTATCCGCTCAAGCAGGAGGTGCAGGTGGCGCGGATCAAGGCACCAGACTGATTATGGCAACCCCATAACCAGACGCAAGCCGTCGTCAACGGGTTGCAAGGTCGGTGCGGGTAGCGCGCGGATGCGCCGCTCAAGACGGCTAAAGCTCACCACGCCTCATCGTCTAGCACCTCGAACTGCACACGCTCCAACGCTGAATCAACTGCCGATGACTCTACGCTGTATAGCGCGTCCAGCTTTTTCCTGACTGCGTCAGCGCCATGGGTATCCAGATACTCGGCGAGCGCATCGGCGTACACCTCGCTGCGGGACTTGCGGAGCGTCTTGGCGAGCTCGTCCGCCGCTGTGAATACTTTGTCGGGAATCGAGACGGCGACTTTCATGTAAGCACGGTATCACCGGGGTCATACCCGAAGAATCCGTGAGTGTCCCGTCCGCAGCGGAAGGGGATTGTAATCATTCCCGAAACGGGTATGATTGTTCCCATTATGGGAACGACCCTCGCCTCGGTTAGCTTGAGCGCCGCCTTATTCACCCCCGTACAGCAACGGGTATTGGGCTTGCTGTTCGGGCAGCCGCATCGCCAGTTCCAGAGCGCCGAGCTAATCCGGCTGGCCGGGGCCGGCACCGGCGCCGTCCACCGGCAGTTGCTACGGTTCGCGGAGTGCGGGTTGCTGCGCGTGACCACCAGTGGGAACCAGAAGTATTACCAGGCGAACCCCGATTCTCCGATCTTCACGGAACTGACGGGTCTGATTCGTAAAACGTCGGGTCTCGCGGGACCCCTGCGCGACGCGCTGGCCCCATTGGCCGAACGGATCCACACCGCGTTCATCTACGGGTCGGTTGCTGCCGGGGCAGACCGCGCCGACAGCGACATCGACCTGATGGTGGTCGCCGACGACGTCGATTACCCAACCGTCATCGAAGCATTGGAGGAGGCGGAGCGCGAGCTCGGACGCCGGGTCTCCCCACGCGTCATGTCCGTGAGCGATTGGCAGACGAAGCGCAAACAGCCGAACTCCTTTGCCGCCCGCATCGCCGAACGACCCCAGGTTTACCTGGTCGGACGGGATGGGCGCTGATCCCTTCGAGAATCTTGTTCGTACCGGCGTGCTGCACGCCGAGCCCCCCAACGACGAAGAATTGGCCCAGCTTTTCGACTCTGCACTCGCACGCTTGAACGATGCAACGCGCGAAGACCTCAGTTACGACAGCCGCTTCGACCTTGCCTACAACGCGAGCCATGCGCTCGCGTTGGTCGCGCTCAAACGCCATGGTTATCGCTCCAGTAAACGCTATGTGCTGTTTCAGCTGTTAGGCGCGACCGCAGGCATGAAAGCGTCTGAATGGCGGGTGCTCGTCGCAGCACACGACAAACGCAATGTTGCCGAATATGAAGGGGCGCTCGACCACGATATGAGATTGCTGCAAGACATGATCAAGATTGCTGCCAATCTCGCTGAGCGATTGGGTCCTTAAAGTTGCTCGTTTGTCCCAATTTGCCGGGTCGATAGTACACAGAGTATCTTCGACACGTCCGGGGGTCGCCGGGCACGAGCCCAGGGGAGGGCGAGATGCAGGAACGCACTGACGCGCATTCGGCGCATAGCTCCGAGTAACCGAGCGTGGAATACCTCGCAGCAGTGATTGTAGTGATTTTCGTCGTGGCGGTGGCAATGCGCTTTCTGGAAGCCTTGCTTCGCACGCGCGTACCTGCTTACCGACTACGCTCGTCGCTGGTGACTCGCGCAGAGCGATCGTTCTTGGGCGTTCTCGACTCGGCCGTGGCAGGTCGCTACCGCGTGTTCGCCAAAGTTCGGGTGGAAGATGTTCTGCAGGCGCCCTCCACAAGCGACCGACGCCGCCATGCGGCTGCCCGCAACCGAATCAAATCCAAGCATTTTGATTTCGTGCTCTGTAACCCGACCGACTTGGCCTTCGTCGCCGCCATCGAGCTCGACGATAAATCGCACCTTCGGCACTCGCGAATTAAGCGAGACCAATTCCTGAACGATGCTTGTGCAGGCGCCGGACTTCCGTTGGTACGAATCATGGCAAGACGGTCGTACACAATTTCAGACATCAGATCCGACCTGTCACATCTGCTACCCGATGTCACGGTTCCAGACGCGGTGCGCACGTGATTGCGCTTGACCCGATGCTACGCAGACCCTACTGGCTGCTGGTAGGG
>JAIVGZ010000031.1 GCA_020201335.1 Natronospirales bacterium | reverse complement strand
GGCATTAGGCACGCGGTCTAAGATAACAAGCAGAAAAGTCGCTATCGGCCCGAGCAACAAGGACAACAGCCACCAGATCAACCCGCTCCGGCCCTTGCTCTGGGCGAGACCCGCGTTAATCAGCGACAGCGTGCCCCAGCCGACGAAATACCCGCCGTTAACATGGATCCATTCCACGATGGCAACTCCCCTGCTATTGGAGCGGTAACTGTATCGCAGTCAGCTGCCAGCCCAAACCCCGTCGGGTGAGGATAAAGTCCGCTTCGCGGCCGGATTTCGGGTCAGTGAGCACGATTGCGAAGCGACTCAGACCGCGGTAGCCGGCGGATACCTCTACGTCTTCGAGACGCTCGGCCATGACGCCGCTGATCGGGCCGCCGGGGCTTGGGTCCTCGCCACGCATCAACGCAGCAACGCCTGCGGGTGTCACATATGCATCGATTGAGCTGTCTACGGCCGCCCGGCCGAGCGCACCCCCCACTACTGCCGCAAGCGGGTTGTCTTCCGTCCGCGCGTCGACTTCCTCGCCGACGCGGCCTTGTAGCTGCGCACGCAAACTCGCTCGCACGGCCTCAAAATCGACGTGCTGCGATACCGCGGCGCTGTCGTTGTCGTCCGCTGCGGCTTTCATCCGGTATGCGGTCAGGTACGGCGCGGCGGCAAAATACACGACCGCGAGTACCAGCAATACACCCACCAGCCAACGCATCATTGTCGCTCTCCGCTATGTGGAACCTGCATGTCCGCGAGCGCCGATGCACCCGCTGCAACATTACGCACGACGCTGAACGAGCCGTCAGTCTCGAGCACCACCGCACCGACCTGAGACACCTCACCGACACCTTCGGAGCGGAGCGCTGCCAGTACCTCGTCCTCGGTCACGCGCACGCGGCGCAGCGCGTCGTGCAGATATGCGCCGTGGTAGAGCAGCAACACCGGCTCGCCGGTGACCAGCCGCCGGACCCAGCGCACGCGGACGCTGGTCCAGGTGATCGCATACTGCAGGCCGACCAGCACCGCGAACGCGAGCGCCCCTTCAGCGAGCGCGACCTCCCGATTCAGCAGGATTGTCGCGAGCGTCGAGCCGAGCGCAATCGTCACGACAAAGTCGAATGCATTCATCTTCGACAGCGTACGACGGCCGGCGACGCGCAGAATGAGCACCAAGCTCGCGTACGCGAGTACGCCGACGATCAGCGTGCGCTGCAGCGTCGTCCAGTCCTGGAAGAAAACGTCGGCCACCGGGGTCAGCGCGCCGGCGCCGTCTCGGTGACGGGTATCGCGTCAAGGGGTTCCTCGAACGCGATGAACAGCACGCACGGCGCGTCACCGTCGGCGCAATGTGCACTGTGTGGAATATTGGCCGGGCCGAACGCGTACGCGCCGGACAGAAGCGTCGTCGGTGCGTAGCCGTCGTAGACGACGTGCAGTTCCCCGGACACCAGCACCATGCGCTCTGCCGAAGTATGGCGGTGGCGAGGGATTTGGGCGCCGGGTGGCACCTTGAAGAAAATATCGGCGTTATTCTGGGCAGGGTCACCGTGCAGCACTGCGATCTCACAGCCGTCCGGCAGGAATTCCGGGCACGGCCCCCACTCAAGTTCGGCGGCATCATGGCTGTAGGTGATCACCTGTTCCAGTGCCGGGTCGGCGCTGAGTGCGGTGCAGCAGAACAGGATTGGAAAAGACAGGAACAGCGATTTCGTCTTGGACATAGAGCACCTCGTAGTGGCGGTTAGTTGTCCCCCAAGGACGCTCCCTGCAGGGAACCTTAGCGCACCGGGCTGGTGAACGCCACGAACGCGAACCACAACGCGAACGCCCCATAG
>JAIVGZ010000039.1 GCA_020201335.1 Natronospirales bacterium | reverse complement strand
ACCCGGCACGGAGATGCGCATCTGCTGCACGGCATCGTCACCGGTACCCGATTTATTGACCTCGTACCAGTCGCGCAGCTGCGCGAGCTCGAGCGTCTTCTGGACCCAATCGGCACCGGAGCCGATCGCAACAAGCGTGCCGCCGTCGTTGACCCAGCGCTTCAGGCGCCCAATACCGTCGTCCCCGAGCATGCGGGTGAGCTCGCCCTCCTGGGTCAGAGCCGGCAGGATCAACGTCGTGAAGCGCTCGAGCGGTGTGCCGCCGAGCGAGCGGGTGCGGAGCACCGTAGTCGGGATGCCGTACTGCGCGTCGAGTGCGTGCCACGCCCAACCGAACGACTGTGCGTGGACGGGGTGGTCGCCGACCAGCGCAACTTCAGGTGGCCGCAGCGAGAACATCTCGCCGGCGCTCAGCGCCGGCAGACCGCGCTCGGCGAGGCCGCCCGCTGCTGCCCGGACTTCCAGCCCGTATTCAGCTGCGAGCACGCCGAGGCGCGCGTGTGTGCCGTCATCGCCGGCGCGCACGATGACTGTACCGCTACCGAAGTCATGGCCGCCGTGCGTGAACGGGTCCGGCGCGATGCGCACCCGGATGCCGTCGCGGCGCAGCAACGCCGCGGCTGCGGCGGACGCCGCCTGCCGTCCGTCGATCAGCCACGCATACGCGGCTTCGGGCACAGCGCCCACCTCGCGAGGTTGCCAGCGTGTCGTCTGCAAAGCGCGGCCGTCGGCGCTGGTGGCCGCATCGAGGCCGAACAGAAGCGGTAAGGAATACGCGGTGATGTCGTAGAACCTTGGATTCTCGTTACGCTCGAGCCTTGCGCGCGCCGCCGCGAGGAATGCATCCGGCAACTGCAGGTGGCGCTCCAATAGCGTGCGCGCCAAACGGTTCCGCGGTTGCGCGGCGTCAACCACAAGCGTGCCCGCAGGCAGTTCGCCACGGATGCCGCGCAGCGATGCTGGTGCGGTCGTGACCTGGACTTCGATGCCGTTGCGTTCCAATGCCGCCGCAAGTTCGTCCGCGAGGAGCGGGTCGCCGCCGGGCGCAATGACATAGCGGCGGGTGCCACGCTCGCCGTCAGCAAGCGCATCGCGCCCGCCCGCCGCATAGCGGTCGAGCAACTGAGCACGGTTCGACGATGATGCACGCAGCGCCGTCAGCGCAGCGGTGTACTGCTGTGTTGCGGCGTCGAGCAGCGTGCGCACCGAGCCGTCGCTGCGCTCGAGCGCAAGCCCGCGCGACGAACCCTGCTCGTACAGCATCCCGATCGCACCCTGGTAGCTGGTCCACGAGGTCGTATAACCAGGGTAGAAGTAGTTGTAAAACTGGCGCGTTGTGTAGTCGAAGCCCGCCTCGTCGAACGCCGCCGCGTACGCGCGGCCGAACAGCTCGAAGCCCTCAGTCGCGTATGCAGGGAAGTACGGCGCACTCGGCTCGGTCGGCGGGTCGAAGAAGAACTCGTTGTCAGGCCCCATCTCATGCAGGTCGACTGCGACCTGCGGCCGCCACGAGCGGAAGGTCGGCATGCGCTCGCGCGTCTCGCGCTGGCTGTGCACGAACCAGTCGCGGTTTGTGTCGAAGAAATAGTGACCGCCGCGGTAGGTGAGCGCTTCCCACGAAGTGAAGTCGTTCGACCAGTCGTTGCGATCGGCGGTGACGAAGCGGCCGAGCGCCTTGTGGTTGCGGTGCGCAAACGCATCGCGGCCGTCGGGGTTCAACATCGGGTCGACGAGCACGACCGTGTTGTCGAGCAGCGTGCGCGTGTCGGCATCGTCGCGCGTCGTCAGGTGGTCGAGCAGTAGCAGCAGTCCTTCGGTACCGGAGAGTTCAAAGCCGTGGATCGAGCCGCCGAGCCAGACGATCACTGGCTGCCGCCGAATCTCGGCGGCGGTCGGGGCCCGCAGGCGCGAGTCGTCGAGCCGGCGCGCGATGTCCATGATTTCGTCGATGCGCGCATGGTTGCCCGGCGAGGTGACGACCGCGAGCATCAGCGGGCGGCCTTCCCACGAGCGCCCTTGCCGCTGGTAGGTGACGCGCGGCGACGCTTCGGCGAGGCGCTGCAGGTACGCTTCCACTTCGTTCGAAGTTGAAATGCGTTCAGCGATTTCGTGTCCGGAGACCTCGGCGAAGGTCGGAACTTCGGCGGACACGGCGAATGACAGCAGCAGCGCGGCGAATGCCGCGATTGTCGAGCGGAGCATGGATGTTCTCCCCGGGTGATTACACCGATGAGGATACCAGAGGCGATTCAAGCGATGCGGCGGTATTTAATCCGGTGCGGCGTTTCGGCATCCACGCCGAGGCGGCGCTTCCGGTCGGCCTCGTAATCCTGGTAATTGCCTTCGAACCATACCGCACGACTGTCGCCCTCGAACGCGAGGATGTGTGTCGCGACGCGGTCGAGGAACCAACGGTCATGCGAAATCACCACCGCGCAGCCGGGGAACGCGAGCAGTGCTTCTTCGAGCGCACGCAGCGTCTCGACATCGAGGTCGTTGGTCGGCTCGTCGAGCAACAACACATTGCCGCCCGCGCGCAGCGTTTTCGCGAGGTGCACGCGGTTGCGCTCGCCGCCCGACATGTCGCCGATGCGCTTCTGCTGGTCGCTGCCCTTGAAGTTGAAGCGGCCGACATACGCGCGCGACGGCATTTCCCACTTGCCGACGGTGATGTTGTCGAGTCCGTCCGAGATTTCCTCCCACACGGTCTTTTTCGGGTCGAGCGTGTCGCGTGACTGGTCGACATACGCGAGCTCGACAGTCTCGCCTACGCGCAGCGTGCCGCCATCAGGCTGCTCTTGGCCGGTGATCATGCGGAACAGCGTCGTCTTGCCGGCGCCGTTGGGGCCGATGATGCCGACGATACCGCCGCGCGGCAGCCGGAAGGTCAGGTCGTCATAAAGGAGCCGGTCGCCGTACGCCTTCTTGACGCCGTCGGCCTCTCGAGCTCTGCCTGCATCGCCTTGCGGCGCGCACCGGCCTGCTTGTCTTCAGTCGCGAGCCGCGCTTCCTTCTGTTCAAGCCACGAAGAATAGTTGCCTTCCCACGGGATGCCGGTGCCGCGGTCGAGCTCGAGTATCCAGCCGGCGACATTGTCGAGGAAGTAGCGGTCATGCGTGACCGCGATTACCGTGCCCGGGAACTCCGCGAGGAAGCGCTCGAGCCACGCGACCGATTCGGCGTCGAGGTGGTTGGTTGGCTCGTCGAGCAGCAGCATGTCCGGGCTGGACAGCAATAGTCGACACAGCGCGACACGGCGGCGCTCGCCGCCGGACAGTGTCTCGACCTTCGCGTCCCACGGCGGCAGGCGCAATGCTTCGGCAGCGACTTCGAGCCGACGGTCGAGTTCCCATGCACCCGCAGCGTCGATCTTGTCCTGCAGTTGCGCCTGTTCGGCCATCAGCTTGTCGAAATCTGCGTCGGGGTCGGCAAACGCATCGCTGACCGCGTTGAACCGGTCGACGATCGCCTTCAACTCGGCGACACCTTCCTCAACGTTGCCGCGCACGTCCTTCGAAGCGTCGAGTTGCGGCTCTTGCGGTAGGTACCCGATCTTGATGCCCGGTTGCGGCCGCGCCTCCCCAAGGATGTCCTGGTCGATACCCGCCATGATGCGCAGCAGCGTTGATTTGCCGGAGCCGTTGAGCCCCAGCACGCCGATCTTGGCGCCGGGGAAGAACGACAGCGAGATGTCGTGCAGGATGGTTTTCTGCGGCGGCACGACCTTGCCGACACGGTTCATTGTGTAGATGTACTGGGCCATGGGCGCGGATTATACGTGCTAAACGATGGGCAGGTCGTCCGGCTGGCGCAGGTCTTCCTCGTCATTTTCGCTTGCGAGCGCTTCCATCCGCGCGACGGCTTCGCCGGCCCGCCTCACGCGAGCGACGTGGAACAGCGCGTCGCCCTCGTGGACCAGCGGCAGTAATGTGCGGCCGATGACGATACCGCCGAACGGCGCGGCCACGCTAAGTTCGCTCTCCCCGAACGGGTCGCTGATGAGGCCGAGCATCTGGCCGTTGGCCACGCGCTCACCGACGCCGACCGCGGCGCGCAGGATGCCGCTCGCCGGGGCCCGCGCCCAGCTGGATTGCTCGACCACCACCGGGTTGGCGGGTGGGCGCTTGCGGGACGGCGCCTGCAGCATCCCGAGCGTGCGCATGACTTCGACGATGCCGCGTACCCCGATGGCGATGCTTTCCTCGTCGAAGCGCAGGGCCTCGCCCGCCTCGTAAAGGAGTACTGGGATATTCCGTTCCATCGCGGTGGCCCGCAGCGAGCCGTCGCGAAGGTTCGAGTTGACGATCACCGGTGCGGAAAACGCCTGCGCGAGGCGCAGGACCTCGGGGTCGTCCAGGTTCGCGCGCACCTGCGGAAGATTAGTGCGATGCGCGGCTGCCGTATGGAGGTCGATCGCGTGTGACGCGTGCGCCAGCACCGCGTGCGTGAATACGTATGCGAGCCGCGCAGCGAGCGAGCCGCGCTCTGAGCCCGGAAAGCTCCGGTTCAGGTCCCGCCGGTCGGGCAGGTACCGGGTCTGGTGCAGTACGCCGAAGATGTTGACGATCGGCACGGCGAGCAGCGTGCCTCGCATGCGCTTCAGCTGCGGCAGGCTGAGCAGCCGACGGATGATTTCGATGCCGTTTATTTCGTCGCCGTGGATTGCGGTCCTTCTTCGTCGCGTTCTCGATGCCCTCAAGGCCGGGCGAAGAATTGACTTCCAGCACCGCCGGCCCGTGCCGGGAGCGCAGGATGTCGACGCCCGCGACGTTGAGGCCGACCGCCGCCGCCGCTCGCACGGCGGTCGCGCGTTCGACTGGGGTGATACGCACCAGCTCGGCGCTGCCGCCGCGGTGCAGGTTCGAGCGGAACTCACCTTCCTTGCCCTGCCGCTTCATCGACGCGACAACCTTGCCGTCGATGACGAAGCAGCGGATGTCGGCGCCGCCAGCTTCCTTCACGTATTCCTGCACGAGGAAGTGCGCGTTAAGGCCGCGAAATGCGTCGATCACGCTCTCCGCCGCCTGGCGCGTCTCAGCGAGCACAACGCCGACGCCTTGCGTGCCCTCGAGCAGCTTGATTACCACCGGTGCGCCGCCGACCAGCTTAAGGAGGTCGTCGGTGTCGTCGGGGGAGTGCGCGATGCCGGTGACAGGCATGCCGATGCCCTTGCGCGACAGGAGCTGCATCGAGCGCAGCTTGTCTCGGGAGCGGCTGATTGCGACCGACTCGTTCAGCGGGAAGGTGCCGAGCATCTCGAATTGCCGGAGCACCGCGGTCCCATAGAACGTGATCGATGCGCCGATGCGGGGGATTACTGCGTCGTAATCCTCGATTTTCTGCCCGCGGAAATGGATTTCGGGATGGCTGGTCGCGACGTTCATGTAGCAACGCAGCGGGTCAAGCACGCGCGTTTCGTGGCCGCGCTCGGTCGCGGCCTCGATGAGCCGCCGGGTCGAATAAAGCCGCGGGTTGCGCGAAAGGATTGCTATTCTCATCAGGTTTCCTCTGAACTTGCGTCGTCGTCGGCGCCGTCACCCGGCTCGCTCGCCAGAAATGAAGCCGCCGGGTCCACATGGACTTGGCCTTGCATTGCTGTGCGCCCGAGCAGCATGCGAAAGCGCATTGTATCGCGGGCCGCCAATGTCACCTCGATAGACCAGCTACGGCCGCCGAGCGCGATTGGCGTGTAAATCACGTAGCGCTCGTCGGTGTGGCCACCGGAATCAGTGACCGGGCGCTGGTCGAGTACAAGTGCCTCGCACCACTGCTCTGTCGTGTCCGAATCCTGGCGCGGGTGGAGACCGAACCGCACCCAGAGCTGCTTATCGCGCTGGAACGGTTCAACGGCGAAGGTGTGCAGCGCCGATGTACGCGCGCCGGTGTCGACCTTGACCTTGATTCTTTCTATCCCGAGTTCCGGCAGCGCGACCCACTCGCGCCAGCCGACCAGCAGCGATTCAGATGGCATGCCGAATGCTAGCATGTCCGCGATGACTCCCGTCCTGCTCTATACCGGCGACCCGCTCGCGTCCTACGGATTCGGTGCCGGCCACCCGTTTGGCCGCGACCGGCAGGCAGCGTTCATGGGCCAGGCCCGCCGGCAGGGGCTCGACGCCCTCGCGCTGCCGGGCACGCCGCAGCGCGCGACCGACGACAATCTGCTGTTGTTCCACACGCGCCGCTATGTCGATTTCGTGCGGGCCCGGTGCGCCGAGGGCACCGGCTTCCTGGACGAAGGCGACACGCCGGCCGAACGGGGACTCGAGGAGGCTGCCGAATGGGTCGTCGGGACGACGGTTGCCGCGGTCGATGCGCTGATGGCCGGCGATGCGATTCGTGCAATGGTCCCGATCGGCGGGCTGCACCACGCGGGCCGGGACCACGCGTCCGGGTTCTGCATCTACAACGATTGCGGCGTCGCGATCGAAAGGCTGCGGTGCCATCACGGCCTGGAACGCGTCGCCTATGTAGATATCGATGCGCACCACGGCGACGGCGTCTTCTACGCGTTCGAATCGGACCCTGCGGTGATATTCGCGGATATCCACGAAGACGGGCGCTTCCTTTTTCCCGGCACCGGTCACGCCGAGGAAACCGGCACCGGTGATGCCGTCGGTACCAAGCTCAATATCGCGCTGCCGCCTGGCGCCGACGACGCAGCGTTTCTGGAGGCATGGGAACGCGTCGAGGCAATCCTGGACGCGCACCGGCCGGAATTCATCATCCTGCAGTGCGGCGCCGACAGCGTCGCCGGCGACCCTCTGACGCACCTCGCATACTCAAGCGCCGCGCACGCCCATGCGGCGCGTCGCCTTTCCGAGCTTGCGAATCGCCACGCGCAGGGCCGCGTACTTGCGCTCGGCGGTGGTGGGTACGACCGCGCGAACATCGGCGCCGCTTGGACTGCGGTGTTGCAGGCGCTGCTGGAAACGCCCCAGGCTTAAAACCGCCAACCAATCGCGATACGCGCGGCAGAAGCCCCGCCAATCCTTTAAAATCCCCGGTTCCACGAGAACGGAGCCACCGCATGTTCAGCCCCGACCAGCGCATCGCCGGATTCGACCCCGAATTGGCCGAGGCCATCGAGAACGAGAACCGTCGCCAGGAAGCACACATCGAGCTGATTGCATCGGAGAATTACGCGAGCCCGCGGGTGCTGGAGGCCCAGGGCTCGGTGCTGACCAACAAGTACGCCGAGGGCTACCCCGGCAAGCGCTACTACGGCGGATGCGAATTCGTCGATGTCGCGGAATCGCTCGCAATCGACCGGGCCAAGCAGCTGTTCGGCGCCGCTTACGCGAACGTGCAGCCGCATTCCGGCTCCCAGGCGAACCAGGCAGTGTTCTTCGCGTTGCTGAACCCGGGCGACACAATCCTCGGCATGAGCCTTGCCCACGGCGGCCACCTAACGCATGGCGCGGCCCCAAACCTGTCCGGCAAAATTTTCAATGCGGTCCAATACGGCATCGACGAGGCAACCGGCCTAATCGACTACGACGCGGTAGAGGCACTGGCGCGCGAGCACAAGCCGAAGATGCTGATTGGCGGCTTTTCGGCATACTCGCGCGTAATCGACTGGGCGCGCTTCCGTGCGATCGCCGATTCGGTCGGTGCCTACCTGATGGTCGACATGGCACACGTCGCGGGGCTCGTCGCCGCGGATGTGTACCCGAACCCTGTGCCACACGCACACGTCGTGACCTCGACCACGCACAAGACTCTGCGTGGCCCGCGCGGCGGCGTAATCCTCGCCGGCGCCGATGAGGCGATCCAGAAGAAGCTGTCGTCGCTCGTATTTCCCGGCATCCAGGGTGGCCCACTGATGCACGTGATCGCGGCGAAGGCAGTCGCGTTCCTCGAGGCGCTGCAGCCGGAGTTCAAGTCTTATCAGCAGCAGGTGGTGGCGAACGCTCGCGCGATGGTGGATGTGTTACTCGCTCGCGGTTACAAGATTGTATCCGGCGGCACCGACAACCACCTGTTCCTCGTCGATCTCATCGACAAGGATATAACGGGTAAGGACGCGGACGCGGCGCTCGGGCGTGCGCACATCACCGTGAACAAGAACGCGGTGCCGAACGACCCACGGTCGCCGTTCGTGACTTCGGGCCTGCGTCTTGGTACGCCGGCGGTCACCACGCGCGGCTTCGGCGATACCGAGGTACGTGCGGTTGCCGGATGGATTTGCGACTTGCTCGACGAGATTGAAGACGACACCGTGAATGCGAGGGTGTGCGAGCAGGTGAGCGAGCTCTGCTCGCGCTTCCCGGTTTACCGTCGCTAAGCCATGCATTGCCCGTTCTGCGGCAATGACGACACGAAGGTGATCGACTCGCGCCTCGCGGCGGAGGGCGAGCAGGTCAGGCGTCGCCGCGAATGCGTACGCTGCAACGAGCGGTTCACGACATTCGAGAGTGCGGAGCTGGTGATGCCTCGCATCATCAAGCAGGATGGACGGCGCGTGCCGTTCGACGAGAGCAAGTTGCGCACCGGCCTGATGCGCGCGCTTGAGAAGCGGCCGGTCGGCGCGGAACGCGTCGAGGCGGCAGTCACGCATGTGATGCACAAGCTGCGAGCGGCCGGCGAGCGCGAAGTGCCGTCGTTGCAGGTCGGTGAGTGGATGATGGATGAACTGCGCGATATCGACCAGGTTGCGTACGTGCGGTTCGCGTCGGTGTACCGGAGCTTCCAGGACATTGAGGCGTTCCGCGATGAAATTGAGCGATTGGAGCGCGCGGCGGGCGACGCCGTGCCGCGCGCACAGATACCACTGTTGCCGGACGACGGGAAATGACCGACTTCACGACTGAAGATCAACGCTGGATGGCGCGCGCACTGGAGCTTGCGGAGCAGGGCGCGTACACCGCCGACCCAAACCCATTGGTCGGTTGCGTGCTGGTGCGCAATGGGGAAGTCGTCGGCGAGGGCTGGCACCGCCAGGCCGGTACGCCGCACGCGGAGATCCACGCGCTCGCAGCCGCTGGAGACGCAGCGCGTGGAGCGACCGCGTACCTGAACCTCGAGCCGTGTGCGCACCAAGGCCGCACTGGTCCGTGCGCGCAGGCATTGGTGCAGGCCGGCGTCGCACGCGTCGTCGCGGCGATTGTCGACCCAAACCCGCTCGTGTCTGGCAAAGGGCTTGCGGTACTGGAGCAGGCCGGCATTCAGACCGGATACGGTCTGCTCGCGGCCGAGGCGGCGGCGCTGAACCGTGGCTTCCTGAAGCGCCATACCGAGAACCGCCCGTGGTTCACGGTCAAGTGTGCCGCGTCGCTGGATGGCCGCACCGCGCTTGCTAGTGGCGAGAGCCGCTGGATCAGCAGCAAGGATTCGCGTACTGAGGTGCAGCACATGCGGGCACGCGCATCGGCAATCCTCACCGGTATCGGCACGGTGCTGGCCGACGACCCGCGGCTCACCGTACGCATGGAAGGCGAATGGCGGCAGCCGGCACGCATCGTGCTTGACCCGTCATTGCGTTGCCCGCCGGACGCCAAATTGTTCGCCGAAGGCGGGGCGGTGTTCGTCGTGACCGCGCACGACGACTTCGAGCGCGTGCGCAGGCTTAGCCAGGCCGGCGCGACGGTCGTACGCTTGCCGAAACTCGCCGACGGTCGGATTGACCTCAATGCGGTTGCCGGCTGGCTAGCCGCGCAGGACTTCAACGAGGTTCTGGTCGAGGCGGGCGCAACGCTGAACGGTGCGCTGCTGGATGCCGGCATGATTGATGAGCTGGTCATCTATCTCGCGCCGATGTTGCTTGGCTCGAGCGCGCGCGCCTTGTTCGCCATGCCGCCACTACCGCACATGAGCGCGGGTCGCCGACTCGACATCAGCGATGTGCGCCAGGTGGGCGACGATTGGCGAATCACCGCGGCCGTGCGCTGATGTTCACCGGCATCATAGAAGCAGTCGGCCGCGTCACCACCCGCACACCGAACGAAGACGGCATCGGGGTGGAGGTCGACGCGGGCGAATTGCCGCTGGAGGCGGTGCCGGTCGGCGGCAGCATTGCGGTCAGCGGCGTCTGTCTCACCGTGACGCGGCGTGACGGCACACGCTTCACCGCCGATGTGTCGGGCGCGACCCTCGCGGCAACCACGCTCGCCGCGCTTGCCGCCGGCACGCCGGTGAATCTGGAACGCGCGCTGATGCCCACGATGCCGCTAGGGGGTCATTTGGTCAGCGGGCACGTTGACGGGGTAGGAGAAGTGCTGTCGCTCGACGATGCCGGTGAGTCGCGGCTATTGCGCGTGCGCGCGCCTTCGGAACTCGCGCGCTACATCGCACGGAAGGGGTCGGTGTGCATCGACGGCGCGAGCCTTACGGTCAATGCGGTCGATGGGTCGGAGTTCGAAGTGAACCTCGTGCCGCACACGCTGGCAAACACAACGCTGGGCGTGCTGGGGCCCGGCGACACGGTTAACCTGGAAGTGGACATGATTGCGCGCTATGTGGAGCGCCTGATGCAAGGGACTAACGACGCATGAACGCCGCCTCAGTGGACCGCACCGAGGACCTGATCGCCGAGCTGCAGGCCGGCCGCATGGTCGTCGTGATGGACGATGAAGGTCGTGAGAACGAGGGCGACCTCATCATGGCGGCTGAAAAGGTTACGCCGGAAGCAGTCGCATTCGTCGTGCGATACACCAGCGGCATCATCTGCCAGCCGATGACGCGTGAGCGCCTTGAAGAGCTGCGCCTGCCGCAGATGGTCGCGGAGAACACGGAGTCGCACCGGACCGCGTTCACCGTGTCCGTCGACTATGTGCACGGCACCACGACCGGCATATCCGCAGCCGACCGCGCACGCACGATCCGCGCACTCGCCGATCCGACAGCGCGCCCCGCAGATTTCTCCAGACCCGGGCACATCTTCCCGTTGCGCTACGCGGAAGGCGGCGTGCTGCGCCGCGCCGGCCATACCGAGGCGTCGGTGGATCTCGTGCGTGCCGCCGGCCTCGCACCGGCAGCAATCATCTGCGAAATCGTCAACGACGACGGTTCGATGAAGCGCGGCGAGGACCTGGTGCGTTTCGCTCGCGACCACAAACTTAAAATCGGCACGATCGCGGACCTGATCCGCTGGCGTCTCGGCCGCGAACGCAGCATCACCCGGCTGGCCGAGCGTGAGATGCAGACCGAGTTCGGACCTTTCCACGCCATCGCTTACCGTGACCTCGTCGGCGGCTCCGTGCAGGTGGCACTCGTGCGTGGCGTTATCGACCCGGCTGCGCCCACGCTGGTACGCGTGCACGTGCAGAACACGCTGTCCGATGTCGGCGTCGTGTCGGACGAACTCGGTTGGCCGGTGCGGGCGGCGATGCGACGGGTCGCCGCTGACGGCGGCGTCGTGGTGGTGTTGCGTGGGCAAGAGACCGACGCGGCGCTGGTGCAGCGCTTCGGGGACGAGCACCCCGGGGTCGCAGAGGGTGACGACACTGCGGTATTGCGTACATATGGTGTAGGTGCACAGATTCTCGCCGATATCGGCGTGCAACGAATGCGTGTATTGTCGGCGCCGAAACGCATGCACGGCATTTCAGGTTTCGGGCTCGAAATCGTTGAATACGTACCACCGGAGGAAAAATGAGCAAAGAGAGGCCGGGGTCAGATGACGGCTGGCAGCTTAGCGGTGCGCGCATCGCTATCGTCGCGGCGCGCTACAACGCGTCGGTCGTCGACAAGCTGCTCGCCGGCGCGCTCGATACACTGCACGCACACGGCATCGACGCCAAGCAGGTGGAGGTCGTGCGCGTGCCGGGCGCATGGGAACTCCCGCTCGCGGCGGCACACCTCGCAGACCAGGACCGCTTCGACGCGCTGATTGCGCTCGGCGCGGTCATCCGCGGTGGTACGCCACACTTCGAGTACGTGTGCGACGGTTGCGCGACTGGTTTGATGCAGGTGCAGCAAGAATTCGGCGTGCCGGTAGCGTTCGGCGTGCTGACCTGCGATGACGACGCGCAAGCGCGCGCAAGGGCAGTCGACGGGCCCGCGAACAAGGGCGCCGAGGCCGCGCTCGCCGCACTCGAAATGATCGACGTGCTGCGGCGGCTCGATGTCTGAAGGTTCTTTCAACCGTGCACGAAGCCGTGCGCGGCGGCTGGCCGTGCAGGCGGTGTACCAGTACCTGGTCGGCGCCGCTGCGCCGGCGGAAGTCATCCGGCAGTTTATTGAAGGCCGCAACACCGGACGCGCGGACCTGGACTTTTTTCGCGAAATGGTCACAGTTTCGTGCGACGACCGCGAGGCGCTTGAGGCGGAAATCGGTCCGTTGCTCGATCGCCCACTGGTGCAGCTCGACCCTGTAGAACACGCAATCCTGTTGCTCGCGACCGCGGAACTGCGCGACCGTCTCGAGGTTCCGTACAGGGTCGTAGTCGACGAGGCGGTCGAGCTCGCCAAAATGTTCGGTGCCGACCAGTCATACAAGTTCATCAATGCCGTCGTCGATAAGGCAGCCCGCACCTTGCGTAATACCGAGGCCTCCAAAGGCTGAAGTGTGGGAGCGGTGCTCCGTGTGGGAGCGGTGCTCCGCACCGCGATGGCAGATTCGCTCCCACAGTAGATGCGGCGCGGTATCATCCCTCGATGCTGTCCGAACGCGAAATCATCAAGCTCATCACGGGTAAAACCGGCGCACCGCGCGACGATGTCGCGCTCGGTATCGGTGACGACGCTGCGGTTCTGCAACCCCGTTCCGGCCACGAACTGGTAGTGTGTGCAGACACGCTGGTAGCGGGCGTCCACTTTCCGGACGGTACCGCACCTTCGGCTATCGGCCACAAGGCGTTGGCCGTCAATCTCTCGGACCTGGCAGCGATGGGCGCTGAGCCCGGATGGGCGCTGCTGGCGCTGACACTGCCCGAAGCGGACGAAGCATGGCTTCGCGAATTCGCGACGGGGTTCTCAGAATTGGCCACCCGCTTCGAGGTAATGCTGGTCGGTGGCGACACGACCCGCGGACCGCTGACGGTTTCGGTGACGGCGCTTGGGCAGGTCCCGGCCGGTGGCGCATTGCGGCGCGCAGGCGCGCGGCCCGGTGACGCATTGTGCGTTTCCGGCACGCTCGGCGATGCAGCGCTCGCGCTTGCACAATGGCGCGCCGGTGGCGTTCGGGATGTCGAGCTGGCAGCACGACTCGACCTCCCGGAGCCGCGCGTCGCGCTCGGGCTCGCATTGCGCGGCATCGCGCACGCTGCGATCGACGTGTCGGATGGCTTGCTGTCCGACCTTCGAAAACTGATCGAGGCGGACGGCCTCGGCGCGACAGTTGAGATCGAGCAGCTGCCGCGCTCGGAGCGCTTCGCGGCGAGCGGCGGCACGACGGAAATGATGCTCGGAGGTGGTGATGATTACGAATTGCTGTTCGCGCTGCCCGCAGCAGCGTTGCCGGGCTTGGCTGCGCACAGCGTGACGCGCATCGGCACGGTAGAAGCCGAGCGCGGCGTACGCTGCGTCGACGGCACCGGGCGGCCGGTGAAAGTTACCGCGGCAGGCTACGAGCATTTCGGGTGAACGTTCCTGCACCCGCATGGCGTGACCTGCGTGACCCGGTATTGCTGGTCGCATGCGGATTCGGCAGCGGGCTTGCGCCGCGCGCGCCGGGTACGGCGGGTACGCTACTCGCCGCCGTGTTGTGGGTCGGCATGTTCGCTGCGCTGCCTTGGGTCGCGCAGGGGCTCGTCGCCGTGGTCGCCGGTGTGTTTGGCGTCTGGCTCTGTGACCGCGCGGTCGTGCGCTTGGGTGTCGACGACCATCCGGCGATTGTGTGGGATGAATTCGCAGGCGTTTGGCTCGCGCTGTGGCTGGCGGGGCCGGGTTGGCTCGCGGTGATACTCGCAGTCGTTGCATTCCGCGTGCTCGACATCGCGAAGCCGTGGCCGGTCGGTGCCGCAGAGCGGCGCTGGAACGGCGGCTTGGGTGTGATGGCGGATGACCTCGTTGCCGGCGTGTTGGCTGGTGCGTTTGCCGCGTTGACGGCGACATTGATAGAAAGGATGTTTTGAATGCAAGATTTACCGGAGCAAATCGGGAAGTACACCGTCCGCCGCGAGATTGGTCGCGGCACGCAGGCGGTCGTCTACCTGTGCGAAGACCCGTTCATCGGCCGCGAGGTCGCAGTGAAGCTGTTCACGCCCCAGCATTCCGACCAGGTCACCAGCGAAGTGCGCCGGAAGATGTTCTTCAACGAGGCACGCACTGCCGGGAAGCTGCGCCACCCGAACATCCTGCCGATCCTGGACGCCGGCGAGGAGGGCGACCGTTGGTACCTCGTAATGGAGTACCTGGGTGACGCCAAGCCGCTGAGCGCCTACGTGCGCCCCGAATCGCTGATGCCGGTACAGGAAGTGATCCGCCTGATGTTCAAGGCCGCGCGCGCGCTCGACTTCGCGCACCGGCACGGCGTCGTCCACCGGGACATCAAGCCCGGCAACCTGTTGCTGACCGCAGCCGGCGAACTTTACATCTGTGACTTCGGTATCGCGCAGGATGCCGCGGCCGACACGACAGAGGTTGGTGGGGTGATGGGCTCACCAAGCTACATGTCCCCCGAGCAGACCCAGGGCGGACGCGTCACCGGGCAATCCGACATCTTTTCGCTCGGCATTGTGATGTACGAATTGCTGAGTGGACGCCGTCCGTTCAAAGGTGGCAGCCTGTCGGAGCTCGTCTGGCAGATCATCAACGCGACACCCGAGCCGCCGTCGGCCTACCGCGCGGAAGTGCCGCCGCTCGTCGACAAGATCGCCACCAAGGCGCTGTGCAAGGACCTGAAGGCGCGCTACAGCAACGCGCTCGCGATGGCGACCGAGCTGTCGCTCGCCGGCAGCGAGCTCGAGCGCCTCGTTTCTGAGGTTGCGGAGCAGGAACGCTACGCGATGGTCAGTGAGCTCAGCTTCTTCAAGGATTTCAGTTATGAAGAAGCGTGGGAAATCATCCGCGGCAGCGATTGGATGCAGGCGTCGACCGGTGATGTCATCGTCACGGAGGGCGATGTCGACGACTGTTTCTACGTGTTCATATCGGGCGAGGCGGGAGTCTGGCGCGGCGGCACCCGCATCGCGTCGCTGGCACCCGGCGACTGCTTTGGCGAGATGGCGCTCGTCGGTCTGCCGCGCACCGCATCGATCGGCGCGCTACAGCCATCGAATCTCTTGAAGCTGCGGGCATCGCGTTTAGAGCAGATGTCGGTAGCCACGCAGCTGAAGTTCACGCGCGTATTCTTAAAGACTCTGGTCGAACGACTGGCGCGCTCAGCGCAGAAGTAAATCGGCGTCGAGAATCGCGGCCAGAGGGCCGCTCCCACATTTCTCCATGCACCTCGGCATGAGCCCGAATGTGGGAGCGGCCCTCTGGCCGCGATGCGCGCCGCCGGCAGGCGGCCTGTCTAATAAGCACAAGACAATCAGGATTGATTAGAATGCCCGCCGCGTAGCGGCGAAGCGAATCAAAAATCGCATTTTTTGATAAGCGTGGAGGCGCGCCGGCAGGCGTCGCCGACATCTTCAACGGTCTTTGTCGTGCTCGACCAAGGCGTATGCCGAGTGGTTGTGGATTGACTCGAAGTTCTCGGACTCCACCGTGTATGCCCGGATACGCTCATCGGCGTTCAGCACCACCGCGACGTCGCGCACCATATCCTCGACGAACTTCGGGTTGTCGTACGCGCGCTCGGTGACGAATTTCTCGTCTGGGCGCTTCAGCAGCCCGTAGAGTTGGCATGATGCCTCGGCCTCAACGAGGTCGATGATCTCTTCAATCCAGATGAAGCCGCGCGTGCGCGCCAGCACCGTGACGTGGGAGCGCTGGTTGTGCGCGCCGTAATCCGAAATCTGCTTTGAGCATGGACACAGGCTGGTTACGGGCACGACCACCTTTAACCAGATAATCGTCTCGCCGTCGACGCACTCGCCAAGGAACGATACATCGTAGTCGAGCACGCTGCGCACCTTCGACACCGGCGCTTCCTTGGTGACGAAGTACGGAAAGCGCATCTCAACGTGGCCGGACTCAGCGCCAAGGCGCTCGGTGACTTCCTTTAACATCTCGCGGAACGACTTCACCGTGATTTCGCGTTCGTGGTTGTTCAGGATCTCGACGAAGCGCGACATGTGCGTGCCCTTGAAATCCTGTGGCAGGTCAACGTACATGTTGAAGGTTGCGACGGTGTGTTGCTCGTCGCCGGCGCGGTCCGCAACGCGTACCGGATGGCGGATGTCCTTCACGCCCACCTTGTTGATGCGGATGCGGCGGGTATCGGCCTTGCTCTGTACATCTTCGATCGTCTTCGACTTCTTCACTACAGTGCTCATAGCACGCCTCTCTTGCGGATGGACGCGACAATCCCGGCCGCGTCGATGCCGGCGTCTGCCAGCAGCTGTTCACGGCTGCCGTGTTCCAGAAAGCGGTCCGGCAGGCCGAGGTTCATGATATCCGCGGTATGGCCGTTGCGCGCAAGCCATTCATTGACCGCGCTGCCGGCGCCGCCGGCAATTGCGTTGTCCTCGATGGTGACCAGCAATTCGTGCTCGGCGATGACCGTAGCGAGTGTCGCCTCGTCCAGCGGCCGCACGAAACGCATGTTCACCAACGTGGCATCGAGCGTCTCGGCCGCCTCAGCTGCTGCCGCCACGACGCTGCCGAACGCGAGCAGCGCAATGCGCCGGCCACGCCGCCGGGTCTCCGCGCTGCCGATGGGGATCACCTCGAGCGTTGCCGGCACAGTGGCGCCGGGTCCGCTTCCGCGCGGATACCGTACCGCGGCGGGGCCATCGTGTCGGAACCCGGTTGTGAGCATCGCACGGCACTCTGCCTCGTCGGCGGGCGCCATGATTACGAGGTTCGGTATGCAGCGCAGGAAGGTCAGGTCGAAGCTGCCCGCGTGCGTCGGACCGTCGGGGCCGACGACGCCCGCGCGGTCGATGGCGAAAAGCACCGGCAAGTTCTGCAGTGCCACGTCATGGACCAGCTGGTCGTACGCGCGTTGCAGGAATGTCGAGTAGATTGCGACGACCGGCTTCGAACCCTCGCACGCGAAGCCCGCCGCGAGCGTGACTGAATGTTGTTCTGCAATCCCGACGTCGAAGTAACGGTCGGGGAACCGCTGCTCGAACTCTACGAGGCCCGAGCCTTCGCGCATCGCCGGTGTGATTGCGACCAGCCGCGGATCAGCTTCCGCCATATCGCAGACCCACTCTGAGAACACCTGGGTGTAGGTTGTCTTGCCCTTTGCTTTGGGCTTGAGCGTGCCGCTCTCGGGGTCGAACGCGCCGGGCGCGTGCCACTGCACCGGGTCCGCCTCGGCCGGCGGATAGCCCTTACCCTTGCGCGTAACTACGTGGAGAAACTGCGCGCCGCGCAGCTTGCGCACGTTCTTCAGGGTCGCGACGAGCGTCGGTAGGTCGTGCCCATCGACCGGCCCGATGTAGTTCATTCCGAACTCCTCGAACAGCGTGCCCGGGAGCATCATGCCTTTCATGTGCTCTTCCGAGCGGCGTGCGAGCTCCCACACCGTGGGCATCAGGCTCAGCACCTTCTTGCTGCCCTCGCGCAGGTTCGCGTACAGCTTCCCGGACAGCATCTTTGCAAGGTAATTCGACAGCGCGCCGACATTCGGTGAAATCGACATGTCGTTGTCGTTGAACACGACGAGGATGTCTGCGTCGAGGGCGCCCGCGTGGTTCAGGGCCTCGTACGCCATGCCGGCCGTCATCGCACCGTCGCCGATGATCGCGACCGCGCGATTCTCGCTGTCCTGCAGCGACGCCGAGATCGCCATGCCGAGTGCGCCGCTGATGGAAGTCGATGAATGCCCAACCCCGAATGTGTCGTACTCGCTTTCCGTGCGGGTCGGAAACGGCGCAAGCCCACCGCGCTGACGAATCGTCGACAGTCGGTCCCGGCGGCCCGTCAGTATCTTGTGCGGGTACGCCTGGTGACCAACGTCCCAGACCAGGCGGTCGCGTGGCGTGTCATAGACGTAGTGCAGTGCGACGGCCAGCTCGACGGTGCCGAGGTTCGCGGCGAAATGGCAACCGCCGTGGCTCAGAGCGTGGACCAGGTAACCACGCAGTTCGCGCGCAACCTGCAACAGTTCCGATTCGGGCAGCGCACGCAGGTCCGCGGGCGCATCGATACGCGAAAGCAGCGGGAACTGGTCGGGGTCAACTGTCATCGGCGGTCCTGGGAGGCAAGCCCGCTATTATCCCCGGTGGAGGGCCCTCTCTTCAAGGAGCTACTTCGTACGGTGCGGAGCACCGCTCCTACATTAGTGGTTTCGGTCGACGATGTAACTCGCCAGCCAGCGCAACGGCTCCGCGTCGTCGCCGAAAGGTGCGAGCGCTGCGAGTGCGTCCGCTTTCGCTTCTTCGACGCGGCGTTTTGCGCCATCCAGACCGAGTAGCGCAGGAAAGGTCGATTTGGCGAGCCGCGCATCGGCACCTTGCTGCTTGCCGAGTACCGCGGTGTCACCTTCGACATCCAGAATGTCATCACGAATCTGGAACGCGAGTCCGATGGCCGTGCCGAAGCGTGCGAGCGCATCACGGTGTTCCGGCGCGAGGTCCGCTGCAGCATCCGCTGCCAGCAATACGCTGGCGACGATCAGCGCGCCGGTCTTAAGCGCGTGCACGGCTTCGAGTTCCTCGAGCGTCAACAGTTGGCCTTCCGCGTCGAGGTCGAGCGCCTGTCCGCCGGCCATCCCGCGTGAACCGCTCGCTCGCGCGAGAAGGCCGACCATTGTGAGGTGCGCATCTGCCGCGAGTACTTCAAGTGCGAGCGCCTGCAGCGCGTCACCGGCAAGGATCGCGGTCGCTTCGTCGTAGGCGCGGTGACAGGTCGGCCTGCCGCGGCGCAAGTCGTCGTCGTCCATCGCGGGCAGGTCATCGTGGATCAGCGAGTAGGCGTGAATCATCTCAACCGCAGCGGCAGCCGAATCCAGTTGCGCCGCCGGGATGCCCAAGGTCTCGCCGGTTGCATAAATCAGCAAAGGTCGTACGCGCTTGCCTCCGCCGAGCACTGCGTAACGCATTGCCTGGTGCAGGCGGGCAGGTGACACGTCCGGGTCTGGTAGCCAGCGGTCCATCGCGGCCTCGACCCGGGCCTGGTATTCGCCCACCCGGTCTGAAAAATCCATCAGTCGTCGTCGGCCTGGTCCGGGTCGAGCGGTACGAGTTCCGCGCGACCGTTTTTCTCGAGCAGCTGCTCGACTTTGAGTTCCGCCTGCTTCAACGCAGCCTGGCACAGACGCGTCAGCGCGATGCCGCGTTCGAAATGGCGTAGCGCTTCGTCAAGCGGCAGGTCGCCGCTTTCCATCGTTTCGACGAGTTGTTCGAGCTCAGCGAGTGATTTCTCGAAATCCGGCGCGTCTTTGTCTTTGGTTTTGGCCATGTGCGTGAAGTGTACGGCACTCAGGTTGACTACCGACCCGTCGAGCGGTAGATTTCCTGATATTAGACTCCGTCTAAATTGACCCAGGGGGAGATTCAAATGAGCTTGAAAGGCAGCAAGACCGAGCAGAACCTCAAAGACGCGTTCGCAGGCGAGTCGCAGGCGAACCGCCGCTACCTGTATTTCGCATCGAAGGCCGATGTCGAAGGCTACAACGATGTCGCAGCCGTGTTCCGTTCGACCGCGGAAGGCGAGACCGGCCATGCACACGGCCACCTCGAATACCTCGAAGCGGTCGGTGACCCGGCGACCGGCCTGCCGATCGGCCCGACGGACAACAACCTGAAGGCGGCAATTGCCGGCGAGACCCACGAGTACACCGACATGTACCCGGGTATGGCGAAGACCGCCCGTGATGAAGGTCACGACGAAATCGCCGACTGGTTCGAAACGCTCGCCAAGGCGGAACGCTCGCACGCGAACCGCTTCCAGAAGGCGCTCGACAGCCTCGACGCCTGACCGCGCGTGTCTCGCGAAGGTAGCCTCGACGCGCCGACCCGGCACCCGCTCGACTGGCAGAACAAGGATTTCCACGACGAGGGAAAACTGTTCGGCGAGCTTGAGCGGGTGTTCGACATCTGCCACGGCTGTCGCCGCTGCTTTTCGCTGTGTAACAGTTTCCCGACGCTGTTCGACCTGATCGACGGTTCTAAGTCGATGGAAGTCGATGGGGTCGCGCGCGACGACTACTGGAAGGTCATCGACGAATGCTACCTCTGCGACATGTGCTACATGACGAAGTGTCCGTATGTTCCACCGCATCCGTGGAATGCCGGAGCCCGCCGGCGAAACGACCGGTAAGGTCGCGCTGTTCTCGACTTGCTATTGCAATCGCAATGAGCCCGACATCGGCGAGGACCTGGTCGCCGTGTTCGAGCACAACGGCATCCAGATGGTGCTGACGCCGGACGAACGCTGCTGCGGTATGCCGAAGATGGAACTCGGGGACCTGGAGTCGGTGCGGGCGCTCAAGGAGTTCAACATCCCGCGCCTCGCTAAGCTGGTCGACGACGGTTTCGACCTTGTCGCGCCGATACCGTCGTGCGTGCTGATGTACAAGCAGGAATTGCCGCTGATGTTCCCGGAGGACCCGGAAGTAGCGAAGGTCCGCGACGCGATGTTCGACCCGTTCGAGTACCTGATGCTGCGCCACCGTGCGGGCAAGTTACGCACCGATTTCACCACGGCCCTCGGCAAGGTCAGCTACCACGTCGCGTGCCACCTGCGCGTGCAGAACATCGGCCTGAAGACGCGCGAAGTGCTGCAGCTTGTGCAGGACACCGTCGTCGAGCCGATTGAGCGCTGTTCGGGCCACGACGGCACCTACGCGGTGAAGAGCGAGACGCACGCTACCGCGATGAAAATCGGCAAACCGGTGTTCAACCGCGTGGCGAACGCTGAGGCCGACCATTACGCTTCTGATTGCCCGATGGCCGGCACACAGATCGCGCATGGACTTAATGACGGTTCTGCACCACAACATCCACTCAAGCTGCTCAGGTTGGCGTACGGTATCTAATGGAATGCAGGAGCGGCCCTCTGGCCTGTGGGAGCGAATCTGTGATTCGCGATTCCTTTTGGACGCCCCCGGAAAAAGGTCCGTTCGCCGTTCGCCAGATTCGGAGGTTGTTGTGAAGCAATTATCTAAAGAAGACCTGTTCTCCCTCGAACAATACGCCGAGGTCCGGAGTGAATTCCGCGAGAAGGTGCTTGCGCACAAGCAGGCGCGCCGGGTCCCGCTCGGCCCACACCTGACGCTGTATTTCGAGGACCGGCTCACGGTCCAGTACCAGGTCCAGGAAATGCTGCGCATTGAGCGCATTTTCGAGCGTGCCGCGATTGAAGAAGAGCTCGGCACCTACAATCCGCTGATTCCCGACGGCGGTAACCTCAAAGCGACATTCATGATCGAGTACCCGGACGCCGATGAGCGCAAGCGAGAGCTCGCGCGCCTGATTGGCGTCGAGGACCGCGTGTGGGTCCAGGTAGCCGGCCATGAGCGTGTGTACGCGATCGCCGATGAGGACCTCGAGCGCGAGAACGACGAGAAGACCTCGTCGGTCCACTTCTGCCGCTTTGAACTCACCGACGCGATGCGCGCCGCGCTGAAGCAGGGTAGCGCGCTCGCGATCGGATGCGACCACCCGAACGCGACGCACGCGCTCGACCCGGTACCCGATGGGACACGCGCCGCACTGGTCACCGACCTAATGTAGGAGCGGTGCTCCGCACCGCGAAGCGGTACAATTGCGCCCCAATGAACCGCACTTATGATGCCTCCTCCATTGAGGTCCTCTCAGGCCTCGACCCCGTGCGCAAACGCCCGGGGATGTACACCGACACCACCCGCCCGGACCACCTCGCACAGGAAGTCATCGACAACTCCGTTGACGAGGCAGTTTCAGGGCACGCGAAGAAAATCGAGGTCACGCTGCACAAGGACGGCTCGCTGTCCGTCAGCGACGATGGCCGCGGCATGCCGGTCGACCTGCACCCTAAAGAGAAGATTCCGGGCGTCGAACTGATCCTTACGCGACTGCACGCCGGCGCAAAATTCTCCGATAAGGACTACCGCTTTTCCGGCGGCCTGCACGGTGTCGGCGTGTCGGTTGTGAACGCGTTGTCGAAGCAACTTGAGGTTTGGATCAAGCGGGGCGGTAAAGAATGGAACATGTCGTTCGCGGGCGGTGCGACCAAGTCCAAGCTCGAGCAGGTCGGTACCGTCGGCAAGGCGAACAGCGGCACGACGCTGCGCTTCTGGCCCGACCCCCAGTATTTCGATTCGCCGAAATTCTCGCTGCCGCGGCTGCGTCACGTGCTACGCGCGAAAGCGGTGCTGTGCCCGGGTCTGCTGGTCCGGCTCAAGCAGGAAGCGTCGGGTGAGTCCGATGAATGGTGCTACGCCGACGGACTCACCGATTACCTGGTCGATGCCTTACGCGGCGTGCCGACCCTTCCCGAGCAGCCGTTTACCGGTCGGTTCGAGGGGCATACCGAAGGCGTCGAGTGGGCGCTGGTCTGGTTACCGGAGGACGGCGAACTCGTAACCGAGAGCTACGTGAACCTCGTGCCGACTCCGCAGGGCGGCACACACGTCAACGGCTTCCGCACTGGGCTGACCGACGCCGTGCGCGAGTTCTGCGAGTTCCGCAACCTGCTGCCGCGCGGCATCAAGCTGACGCCTGATGATGTCTGGGACCGGCTGTCATTCGTGCTGTCGGCGAAGATGCTCGAGCCGCAGTTCTCAGGGCAGACGAAAGAGCGCCTGAGCTCGCGCGAATGTGCACCGTTCGTGTCGGGTGTCGTAAAGGACGCGCTCAGTCTGTGGCTGAACCAGCACCCCGCCGCCGGTGAACTGGTCGCGCAGCTCGCGATACAGCGCGCACACGAGCGCGCGCGCGCGGGGCGCAAGGTTGTCCGTAAGCGGGTGGTTGCAGGCCCCGCGCTGCCGGGCAAGCTCGCCGATTGCTCCAGCCAGGATGCCGACCGCTCAGAGCTTTTCCTCGTCGAGGGCGATTCGGCGGGCGGTTCGGCGAAACAGGCGCGCGACCGCGAGTTCCAGGCGGTGATGCCGTTAAGGGGCAAGATTTTGAACACCTGGGAAGTCGACGCTGCCGAGGTGCTTGGGTCGCAGGAAGTGCATGACATTTCAATCGCGCTCGGCGTCGAGCCAGGCTCTGCGAAAGTCGATGGCCTGCGATACCGTCGGGTCTGCATCCTCGCCGACGCCGATTCCGACGGGCTGCACATCGCGACGCTGCTGTGCGCGTTGTTCCTGCGCCATTTCCGGCCGCTCGTCGAGCAGGGCAGGATCTTTGTCGCGATGCCGCCGTTGTACCGGGTGGATGCCGGCAAGAACGTGTACTACGCGCTCGACGACGCCGAGAAGCAGGGCGTGCTCGACCGCATCAAGGCAGAAGGTGTGAAGGGTAAGGTCACCGTCACCCGCTTCAAGGGTTTGGGCGAGATGAACCCGCTGCAGCTGCGCGAGACCACCATGGCACCCGATACCCGCCGCCTCGTCCAGCTCACCATCGACGCTGGCGACGACACCGACAGCCTGCTCGACATGCTGCTCGCCAAAAAACGCGCCCCGGACCGCAAGGCCTGGCTCGAAGACAAAGGCAATCTTGCAGATGTTGCACCCTGATGGTCGCGAATCGCAGATTCGCTCCCACAATTCTCCTGTAGGGGTTTCACATGTCCACAATAGAACTCGACTTCGACGCACCGGAAAAAACCCCGCTGCGGACATTCGCCGAGAAAGCGTACCTCGACTACTCGATGTACGTGATCCTCGATCGGGCGCTGCCGAACATCGGCGATGGGCTGAAGCCGGTGCAGCGCCGCATCGTGTACGCGATGTCCGAGCTGGGGTTGAACGCGGCAGCCAAGCCGAAGAAGTCGGCGCGCACCGTCGGTGACGTGCTCGGTAAATTCCATCCGCACGGCGACAGCGCGTGCTACGAAGCGATGGTGCTGATGGCGCAGTCGTTCAGCTATCGGTATCCGTTGGTTGATGGTCAGGGTAACTGGGGCTCGTCCGACGACCCGAAGTCGTTTGCTGCGATGCGTTACACCGAAGCGAAGCTGTCGCGCTACGCGGAAGTGCTGCTGTCGGAGCTCGCGCAGGGCACGGTCGAGTGGCAGCCGAATTTCGACGGTACGCTGGAAGAGCCGAAAGTACTGCCGGCTCGCCTGCCGAACGTACTGCTGAACGGCACGACCGGCATTGCGGTCGGCATGGCGACCGACATCCCGCCGCACAACCTGCGCGAGGTCGCGGCCGCCTGCATCCAATTGCTCGACGCCCCGAAGAGCACGGTCGCTGACTTGCGCAAACACGTGCTGGGCCCCGACTTCCCGACAGACGCTGAAATCATCTCATCCGCCGACGAGCTGGCGCAGGTGTACGAGACCGGCGGCGGCAGCATCCGCGCCCGCGCGCGCTGGGAGACTGAGGACGGTGCGGTCGTGGTCACGGCGCTCCCGTACCAGGTCAGCGGCGCGAAGATCCTCGAGCAGGTGGCCGCGCAGATGCGGAACAAGAAGCTGCCGATGGTCGAGGACATCCGCGACGAGAGCGACCACGAGAACCCGACCCGGCTGGTGCTGGTGCCGCGCTCGAACCGGGTCGACCTCGCCCAACTGATGGACCATTTGTTCGCGACGACGGACCTCGAACGCACCTACCGCGTGAACATGAACGTGATTGGCCTCGACGGCCGTCCGCGTGTCCACAACCTGAAGGACATGTTGTCCGAATGGTTGAAGTTCCGGGTCGCCACGGTACGCCGCCGCCTCGAGCATCGGCTCGGTCGCGTGCTGCGCCGGCTCGAGGTGCTCGACGGCTTGCTGGTCGCGTACCTGAACATCGACGAAGTGATCGCGATCATCCGGCGCGAAGACCAGCCGAAGCCAGTGCTGATGAAACGCTTCAAGCTCAGCGACACCCAGGCCGAGGCGATACTCGAGCTAAAGCTGCGCCACCTCGCGAAGCTTGAGGAGATGAAGATCCGCGGCGAGCAAGATGCGCTTTCGACCGAACGCGACGCGCTGCGCGAGACGCTCGGCTCGGACCGTCGGCTGAAGACGCTGGTGAAGAACGAATTGAAGGCAGACGCGGAGACCTACGGGGATGACCGTCGCGCGCAGGTCGTGCAGCGTACCGCCGCGAAGGCGCTCGACGAGACAGAGCTTGTTGCGAGCGAGCCGGTCACAATCGTGCTTTCGGAGCGCGGTTGGGTGCGCGCAGCGAAGGGGCATGACCTCGAGCCGAGGGAGTTGCAGTACCGTGCCGGTGACGGCTTCCTCGCCGCTGCGCTCGGCCGCACCAACCAGTTGGCCGCTTTCCTGGACTCGACCGGCCGCGCGTACGCGCTGCCTGCGCATTCGCTTCCGTCGGCACGTGGACTCGGCGAGCCGCTGTCCGGTCGCCTGAATCCCCCGGACGGCGCGACCTTCCGCGGGGTGATGTGTGGCGAAGAATCCGGGCGCTGGGTACTCGCAAGCGACGCCGGATACGGCTTTGTCGGCACGCTTGGCGAGTGCCTGACGCGCAACCGCAGCGGGAAATCGGTGCTGACGGTGCCGAAGGGTGCTGGCGTACTGCCGCCGGCATGGGTTGCGGATCCGGATGCCGCGCAATTGGTCGCCGTCAGTAACATTGGCAAACTGTTGGTCTTTCCGGTCGGCGAACTGCCGGCGCTCGCGCGCGGCAAGGGCAACAAGATCATGGCGCTGCCGCCGGCAAAGGGTGGAAAGCGCAGCGAGTGGGTGGTGGCGGTCGCCGCGGTGCCACCGGGCGAAACTTTGGTCGTCTGGAGCGGTCAACGGCATATGCAGCTGAAGCCGAAGGACCTCGACGCGTACCGCGGCGAGCGCGGGCGTCGCGGAACGCTGTTGCCGAGAGGGTGGCGGACGGTGGAGGCGTTGAGCGTCGGCCGTATTGAAAACTGACCTTTCGACCTGCATATTGATGACTGAGACTAAAGGAGCTTGGGAACGAACATGAAACGACTCGGACTTTTCCTGCTTACCAACATCGCGGTCCTCGCGGTCCTGTTCATCGTGATGCGCGTGTTCGGCGTCGGCCATTACCTGGACGAGCAGGGCGTCGGGCTCGACCTCGGGGCGCTGCTCGCCTTCTCTGCGGTAATCGGGTTCACCGGCTCGTTCATCTCGCTGCTGATCTCCAAGTGGTCGGCGAAGCGCATGGTCGGCGCGCAGGTCATCACGAACCCGCGTAGCGAGCAGGAGTCGTGGCTGGTGTCGACCGTGCGGCGGCAAGCGAACGCCGCCGGCATCGGTATGCCGGAGGTTGCAATCTACCAGGCGCCGGAAATGAACGCGTTCGCCACCGGTTGGAACAAGAACAAGGCGCTGGTGGCCGTGTCGACCGGACTAATGCAGCAGATGACGTCGGAAGAGGTTGAGGCGGTTCTGGCGCATGAAGTCAGCCACATTGCGAACGGCGACATGGTGACGATGGCGCTGGTGCAGGGCGTCGTGAACACCTTCGTGATCTTCCTGTCGCGCGTGGTCGGACATGTCGTCGACCGTGCGGTGTTCAAGACGGAGAGTGGCCATGGGCCGGGCTTCTACATCGTCGCATTCATCACGCAGATTCTGTTCGGGATACTCGCCAGCGCAATCACGATGTGGTTCTCGCGGCACCGCGAGTTCCGCGCGGACGCGGGCGGCGCGAAGCTCGCCAGCCGTCAGAAGATGATTGCTGCACTCGAGAAGCTGCGTGGCGGCGCGCACCGTGACCTGCCTGACCAGCTCGCGGCGTTCGGTATCAGCGGCAACATCAGCTCGGGGTTCAGGCGGTTCTTCATGAGCCACCCGCCATTGAGCGAGCGGATTGCGGCGCTGAAAAGCGCCAGTTAAGTGCCGTGTGGGAGCGGCCCTCCGGCCGCGATATTAGCCGTCCCCAATCACGACCTCCGCCTCCTGCAGGTAATTGCCCTGCACGAAGTCGACGCCCAGCTGCCATAGCAGCGCCATCGTGTTCGCGTCCTCGATGCCGGGCGCGATAGCGAGGATTTTCCGCTCCCGGGCCTGTTCCAGCATCTCCTTGACCGCTTCCTGCCGTGCCTGGTCGCGTGCGAGCCCATCGAACACGGAGACGTCGAACTTCACGTAGTCGAGCGGCAGGTGCTGCAGCAGCTGTGCGGATGCGGCGCTCGCGCCCGCGCGCCCAAGGAGGATTCCGCAACCCAGCGCCTTGAGCGCTTCGGCGAGCGCGCGGCTCTCCTTCAGCCACTTTTCTGCCTGCTGCGCGCTGAACTCGAACACGAGGTGGCGTTCGGCGGGTTTTGCAGTGTTGATTTTGGGCTCCAGCCACTTGAGGAGCGTCGCGTCCTTAAGCGAATCGTCGGACAGGCGTACGAACAGCAGCGTGCCCTTGCGCCGGTGCGCCGGGTCGGCGAGCGTCTTCAATGCCTCGTTGATGACCCAGCGGTCAATCACGGTCATCAAACCCGACCGCTGCGCTGCGGGCAGGAACTCGCCGGGTAGGACCTCGCCCTGTTCAGGGTCTATCAGGCGGAGCAACGAATCGTGCGCCTCGCTGGTTTCACCGTGCAGGCTCGCCACCGGCTGGAACGCCAAGCGGAACTGGCCTTTCATCAGCGCGCGCTTGATCCGGTCTGCCCACTCGGCATCCGGGATCGCGGGCTCGGCTTCGGCCACTGGTTGCGCGACCGTAAATACCTCGACCCGGTTACCGCCGCCGGTCCGCGCAGCGCGGACCGCGGCAAGCGCGTGGTCCAACCGCTGCAGCGGCTCGCCCGTGTCCGGCAAGCAGATGCCGAACGACGCCGTGAGTGGCGTCGAACGGCCGCCGTGCTCGAATGCGGTTTTGCCGAGTGCTTCGCGCAATCCATCGCACCAGGCGATGGCCCCGTCCTTACCCGCACGCATCAACAGCGAGAACATCGAGCCTTCGAGGCGTCCGGCCAGTGCGCCCCCGGCCGCGCGCCCGTGCATCAGTTTTGCGAACTGCACGGCGACGGAGTCGCTGCCAATCACGCCCATCTGCTCGACGACACGTGCGAACTGGTCGATGCGTATCAGTATCAGCGTGTCTTCCGGGTGTTGCGGTAATTCTTCGAGGAACGCATTACGGTTCAATAGGCCGGTCTCGGCATCTTGCCGCTGCGCGCGCTCCAGCTCCTCGGCGAGCGTGCGTTGTCCGCGTCCGCTGCGAATCGCGATTTCGATCAAGTCGCCGGCGACAGCGTGTACGATGCGCACCGACACGCCGACCGGGAGCGACAAACCATCGCTGCCGACGGCAACAAGCTCCATCGACTCGGCGGTACCCTTGCGCAAAGCCGCTTTAAGCGTCGTGCGCGAGTCGCGGTCGAAAAGATCCATCAGCGGTGTACCGTGCTGCGCATTGTCGTCGCCGAACAGTTCGCGCCAGGCGCCGTTCGCTTCAATAAGAATGCCGTCGTCGACGCGCCCCAACGCATCACCGCTCTGCGCGAACATCGTATCGCGCTCGCGCGATGCGGCCGCGGCGCTCTCGTGCGCGGTCGTCAGTGCACGCTGCGCCGCGAGCGCGCCGAGTTCGCGGCGGGTGACCATCGCGAGCTGGGTCGCCCGGCTGCAAATGACGAGGTCGCGCAGCCCAGCTTTCAGACCCGAATCCATCAGTTCGTCGCTGATTTCGTCAGCGAGGCCGATTACGGGTAGCGGCGGCTCGTGCTTCGCCGCCGCGGCGACCACCTTTTGTGGCGCGACTTTCGGGAGGTCGCAGAACACCAGGTCATAGTTCGGTGATTCGAGCAGGCCGACGGCGTCTTTGTCGTCGCGCGACCATTCGACCTGTGCGATCAGGCCGGCACCGCGCAGCGCGCTGTTGACGCGCGACGCAAGTTCCGGCGCCGGCGAAACTACCAGCATGCGGATGTCGCCGGTCATGCGTACACCGGCGTCTTCATCGGTTCGCCGGCAACTTCACGAACCAGGCGTGGCACCAGGTAACCGGGTAGCCGGCGCTGCAATCCACCGTGCAGCGCATGTGCGGTGGAGAGAGGGAGGTCAAAATGCGCGGCGCCCGCAACCGGGTCCAGCAGGTGCAGGTAGTAGGGCAGCACGCCTGCCCCGAACAATGCCTCGGACAGCTCCGCCAGCACCGGTACCGAATCGTTGACGCCTCGCAACAGAACCGACTGGTTCAACAGCGTCGCGCCCGCGTCGCGCAGCGCCGCGAGCGCGTCACGGACCGCTTGATCGATTTCAGCGGGGTGGTTCGCATGGATAACGACAACAGTCTCGAGGCGCGTCGCGCGCAGCCAACGCAACAACTGCCCGTCGATGCGTGTCGGCAGCACGACCGGCTGGCGCGTATGGATGCGCAGCCTGCGCAGGTGCGGGACCGCGCCGAGTCCTTCGACCAACAGCGCCAGTCGCCGGTCGGACAGCGTCAGCGGGTCGCCGCCGGACAGGATCGCCTCAGCGAGGCTCGGGTCGGCCGCGAAACGCGCCAGCACCGGCTGCCAGCCGTCGGAGGCGGCGCGCGTGTCGGAATAGGGGAAGTGGCGTCGGAAGCAGTACCGGCAGTGGACCCCGCACGCGCCGGTCGTGACGACCAGCGCCCGGCCGTCGTATTTGCGGAGTACACCGTCGTCCGGGAGCTCGGCGGTTTCCTCAAGTGGATCCTCGACATAGCCGGGTATTGTCGCGAGCTCGTCGGCGATTGGGAGGACCTGCCGGAGCAGTGGGTCGTGCGGGTCGCCGGTGCGCATCCGGGCGACGAAGCCGCGCGGGACGCGTAACGGAAATGCTGCCGCAGACTGCAGGGCTGCAGGCAGCAGCGCAGCATCCAGGTCGAGCAGTGCGAGGAGTTCCGCCGGGTCGGTAATTGCGTCGGCGAGCTCGCTTTGCCAGCGAGGCGTCTGCCATGCGGCATCGCTTACCGGTATCATATGCGACCTGTTTTCCCGGTGAGTGACGACATGGCCACATATAGTACCAACGAATTCCGTTCCGGCCTCAAACTGATGCTCGACGGGGACCCCTGCGCGATCATCGAGAACGAATTCGTGAAACCCGGCAAGGGTCAGGCGTTCAGCCGGGTCAAGCTGCGTAATTTGAAGACCGGCCGTGTGCTCGAGAAGACGTTCAAGTCGGGGGAGTCGCTACCGGCCGCCGATGTGGTCGACACCGAGATGCAGTACCTGTACACCGACGGCGAGTTCTGGCACTTCATGAAGCCGGACAGCTTCGAGCAGTTCGCCGCGGAGCGCGCATCGGTCGAGGAAGCGCTGCCTTGGCTGAAGGAGAACGACGTTTGCACGGTGACGCTGTGGAACAACGCGCCGCTGTCGGTCAGCCCGCCGAACCATGTGATCCTGCAAATCGTCGAGACTGACCCCGGCGTGCGTGGCGACACTTCGGGTGGTGGCGGCAAGCCGGCCAAGCTCGAGACCGGCGCCGTGGTGCGCGTACCCCTGTTCGTTGACCAGGGGGAACTCGTCCGTGTCGATACGCGTACTGGCGAGTACGTGGGCCGCGCGGCGAAGGAATAAGGTTTCCGGCGTGGCCAGTTGGCGGCCGACGGCAACGCGCGCCGCGCTCGCGCATCGCGCGGAGCTCCTCAGGCGTACACGCGCATTCTTCGACGCCCGCGGCGCACTTGAGGTCGAGACGCCTGCACTGGCGGCTGCTGCGCCAACCGACCCACACATAGCCAGTTTGTACACCGAGGTTGCCGGCGCCGGCGGCCGCTGGCTGCAGACCTCCCCTGAGTTCCCGATGAAGCGACTGCTCGCCGCCGGCTACGGCGACTGCTGGCAGCTCGCACGCGTGTTACGTGACGGCGAGGCGGGACGCGTGCACTGCCCGGAGTTCTCGCTGCTCGAGTGGTACCGCATCGGATGGGACGATGCGCAACTGATCGACGAGGTTGATGCGCTGGTGCGCATGCTATTCGACGGACACCGAGCGATCGGGCCGATTGAATGCATCCGGTACGCTGCAGCGTTCGAGCGCGCGACAGGCGTAGCGTTCACCGCCGCAACGCCATCTACCTGCGCGTCCATACTCATCGATGCAGGCGCATCATTCCCGGAACAGATGCCCGACGCGGCATGGCACGACCTCGTGATGGGTGTGGTCGTCGCGCCGACACTCGGGCACAACGGCCCGTGCTTTGTCACCGACTATCCGGCCGCGCAAGCCGCGCTCGCTCGGTTGCGCGATGAAGACCCCGCGTTCGCCGGTAGATTTGAATTGTTCATCGATGGCGTCGAGGTCGCGAACGGCTACCACGAGCTGACAGACGCCGCCGAGCAGCGGCAGCGCTTCGATACGGACAACGCGGCGCGCGCGGCCGCCGGGATGCCGGTTATGCCGGTTGACGAAGCCTTGCTCGCCGCGCTTGACGCAGGGCTGCCCGGCTGTGCCGGCGTCGCGGTCGGCTTCGACCGGGTCGTGATGCTCGCGCTAGGCGCCACCTCAATCGCCCAAGTGACCGCATTCGGGCCTCCTGTAGGAGCGAATCTGTGATTCGCAATTTCTTTCCTGTGGGTATTATGTAACGGTGTCCGAAACGCCACGCCAGCCTCCTACCCTCGACACCGCCGACAGCGGCGCAACGCTCGTCGCTGCGGGACGCTGGCTGCTTGACGCACTGACCCCGGCATTCCGCAAGACGCTCGACGGTACGAAGGGCGGCGCGTCCGCGCTGGACGCAAGCGCCGTTGAGGCGCTGGACACCGCTGGCGCACTCGCGCTGCACCGCGTCGCGAAGCGAAACGCGGTCGAGCCGCACGGCCTGCGCAGCGAGTTCGACGCGCTGTACCGCCAGGTGGCGGAGTTAGCGGAGATTGCACCGGCGGCCCCGCCTGCGGAACACGGCTTCCTGCACCGCGTCGGTGAGGCGTCTCACGCGTTCGTTATCGAAGCGCAGTTGTTCCTCGCGTTCATCGGCGAACTGTCCGTCACCGCCGTGCGCGCGTTCGCGCAACCTTCGCGGCTGCGCTGGAAGCCGATGCTGCATGTATTCGAGACCGCAGGGTGGGGCGCGCTGCCAATCCTCGCGCTGCTCAGCTTTCTGATCGGCATCGTGGTCGCATACCAGGCGGGCGTGCAGCTCGCCGATTACGGCGCGAACATCTTCATCGCGGATTTAATCGGTATCGCGGTGTTGCGAGAGTTCGGGCCGCTGCTCGCGGCGATTATCGTCGCTGGCCGCACCGGTTCTGCATTTACGGCCGAGATCGGTACGATGAAGGTCACCGACGAAATTGACGCGCTGCGCACGATCGGCGTGTCGCCGATGGAGATGCTTGCGCTGCCGCGGGTTGTAGCGCTTATCATCATCATGCCGCTCTTGACGGTGTTTGCCGACATCTTCGGTGTGTTCGGCGGTATGGTGATGGCGCAGACGATGCTGGAGGTCAGCTTCAACGACTTCATCGACCGCTTCCTCGCGGCGGTCGACCTCTCCGACTACCTGACCGGCATCGGCAAGGCGCCGGTGTTCGCGCTACTGATTGCGAGCGTCGGGTGCCACCAAGGCTTCCAGGTCGGGACCAGCGCGGATTCGGTTGGCCATCAGGTAACCCGTAGCGTGGTCCACTCGCTGTTTCTGATCATCGTCGCGGACGCGATCTTTTCCGTCACGTTCAGCATGCTGGGGCTCTGATGGAACCCGTCATCGAAGTCCGCAACCTCCGGCTTCGTTTCGGCGATACCTGGATCCACGACGGCATCGACTACACGGTCGAGCGAGGCGAAATTTTTGCGATTGTCGGAGGGTCCGGGTCAGGCAAAACGACCCTGATGCGGCAGATGCTGATGCTCCAGGACCCGACCGAGGGCTCGGTCAAGGTGCTTGGACACGAGATGGCGGGCGCAGATGAGCGGGATCTCACCGAAATCCGTCGCCGATGCGGAGTATTATTCCAGCATGGCGCGCTGTTTTCAGGTCTGACCGTGCTTGAGAATGTGGTGTTTCCGATGCGGGAGCACACCCACCTCGCCGACGACGATATGGTCGAACTCGCGCGGTTGCGCGTCGGCATGGTTGGGCTCGACCCGGCGGCCGCGTGGAAGTACCCGGCGCAACTGTCGGGCGGCATGCTGAAGCGCGCTGCTTTGGCGCGCGCGCTGGCCCTCGACCCGGAGCTCCTGTTCCTCGATGAGCCGACCTCAGGGCTCGACCCGGTCAGCGCGGCAGCGTTCGACGACCTCGTCGTCCGCCTGCGCGATGCGATGGGTTTGACGATTGTATTCGTGACGCACGACCTGGATTCGTTGTGGCGCATTGCGGATCGGGTGATGTTCCTTGCCCGCGCGAAGGCGGTCGCAGTCGGCCCGGTCGCCGAGGTTGCGGCAGCCGATGAACCCGAGGTCCGCGAATATTTTCACGGCCCGCGCGGACGGATGGCAAAGGAGAATCAATGGAAACAAGGGTGAACTACACCGCAGTCGGCGCGTTCGTCGTCGTGCTTACCATCGCGCTCGTCGCCGGCATCTTGTGGCTGACCACCGGCCTCGGCCGCGAGCAGCACAACTTCTACCTCGCCTATGTGAGCGAATCGGTATCCGGCCTAAACGTCAACGCGCCCGTCAAATACCGCGGCGTGGATGTCGGCTATGTCAGCGAAATATCGCTGCGCCCGGATAACCCAGATGAGGTGCGCCTCCTGATGGCGATTACGCACGGCACGCCGGTAAAGACCGACTCGCTCGCGATCCTTTCGTTACAGGGCCTGACGGGCATCGCGTACATCGACCTGACCGGTGGCACGCGCGAGTCCGCGCGCTTGTACGCAACGCCGGGCTCGCCTTACCCGGTCATCGAGACCGGGCCGTCGCTGCTCGCACGTCTCGACGCGGCGGCGTCAACATTGTTCACGAACATCGAGAAGGTCTCCGATTCACTGTCCGGTTTCCTGGACGAAGAGACCGCGACGGATTTCCGCGCGACGCTGGTGAACATCCGACACTTCACCGAGCGGCTCGACCGGATCCTTACCGACGAAAACACCGAACTCCTCAGCGAGTCGCTGCAGTCGCTGCACGCGGTCGCGCAAACGTTGTCAAACAACGCCGAGAACCTCGATGCGCTCATCAGCAATGTCGCGGACGCGAGCGCGCGGCTGCCCGCGATGGCGGAGCGCGTCGAAGCGCTCACCGTCACTTTGGGTGAGGCCGGCGACGAATTCGCAGGCGCGATGCGCGAGACGCGGGCGGAAGTCCGCAATGTTTCGCAGCACCTCGCGCCACAGGCGGCCGACGTATTGACCGACCTGCGCGCGATCAGCGCGAGCCTGCAACGTTTTGTTGAAGACCTCGAAAACGACCCCGCACTGTTGTTGCATGGCCGGCGCGAGCGGCGCGCTGGCCCCGGAGAACGCTGATGAATCGCTACGCACCGATCCTGGCCTTGCTGGCGCTCGCGCTGCTGTCCGCGTGCGGGACCCTCTCACGGCCGAACACACCCGAAATCACACGGCTGTACCTTGACGGCGCTGGCGCAGAAATCGCGCAGTCCCCTGCAACACCGTTGACGCTGCTGGTTGCCGTCCCGCGCACGGTGCCCGGCTATTCGACGCCGCGCATCGCCTACATGCAGGGCGACCGGCAGCTCGAGTATTACGGCCGGCACGAGTGGACCGCCGAACCATCGCGGATGCTGCAGCCGGCCACGACGCGCGCGCTTGACCGAAGTGGGCGATTTGCCGCCATCGTTACATCACCGTCGCCGGCGCTGGCCGACCTGCGTCTCGACATGGAAGTGGTGAAGCTGCTGCACGATTACCGGTACGAACCGAATGTGCTGGAACTCGTTGTCCGCGTGCAGCTGAGCGGGTACGAAGACCGGCGCGTGGTCGCGACGCGCCTGTTCGAGTACCGGGAGATCGCCGGCGAGGGGCCTGTGAACGGCGCGGCTGCCGCCGACCGTGCGCTGGCGCAATTCCTCGCAGACCTCGCGGAGTTCTGCGTTGAACACACAGGCGACTGAAATCCCTGCGCCATTCAACCCTCCGGGCTGGCTTGCCAATCCCCATCTGCAGTCGCTGTTGGCGAGCGCCACCCTGCGCAAAGTACTGGTCGACTCCAGCGCGCTCCGCGCGGCGTCGACATCGAGTTTGATCGAATGCGGGGACGGTGTGCGCCTGCTCGCGTCGCACGCCCGCCAGCCTGACGCCGGTCCCGGCACGCCGCTCGTCGTATTGATACATGGCTGGGAAGGTAGCGCCGAGTCGTCGTACCTGCTGGCGGCGGCTGCTGCGCTCCACCGCGAAGGTGCGGAGGTCGTGCGTTTGAATCTGCGTGACCATGGCGATACACACCACTTGAACGAGGAGATTTTCCACTCCTGCCGGCTGGATGAGGCGGTCGGCGCGGTTGCGGCAATCGCGCGCGCCCACCCCGGCCGTCCGCTGTACCTGGCGGGCTGGTCGCTCGGCGGTAACTTTACCGTCCGCATCGCCGACCGCGCGCCCGCCGCCGGGTTTGAGCTCACGCACGCGGTTGCAGTGTCGCCGGTCGTTGACCCCGCGAACAGCTACCTCGCGATGGAGCGCGGCCTGTTCATCTATAGGTGGTACTTCTTACGCAAGTGGCGCCGCTCACTCGCGCGCAAGCAGGCGGCGCACCCGCACCTGTTCGACTTCAGCGAAGTGATGCGCATGACCGACCTGCGCGAGATGACCGCGCACCTGGTCGACAAGTTCGGAGAATTCCGCACGGTCGATGACTACTTCGCCGGCTACGCGCTCAACCGCGGGATGCTTGAAGGAGCGACGCAGCCGCTGACGGTCATCACCGCCGCGGACGATCCGATCATTCCGGCGGCAGACTTCGCAGGTCTCCGCAGCGGTGGTCACTTCCACCTCGAAGTGCATCCGCACGGCGGCCACTGTGGTTTCATGACCGGCGTCGGGCCGCACAGCTGGGTCGACGCGCGGCTGTGCGACATCATCATCCGCGGCCGCTGCTAATGCCCTCCGACTCCGCTTTCTGGGACGAATTGCTCGCCGAGGCCCGGAGCCTGGTCGCCGGCGAACCCGATTTCATCGCCAACGCGGCGAACCTGTCGGCGCTGCTGTTCCACGCGCTGCCCGAGGTGAACTGGGTCGGCGTTTACTTGCTGAAGGACGGCGAACTCGTGGTCGGCCCATTCCAGGGCAAGCCCGCGTGTGTGCGCATTCCGCTGGGGAAGGGCGTGTGCGGGACCGCTGCGGCGAAACGCGAAACGGTGGTAGTCGATGATGTACACGCGTTCGCCGGGCACATCGCGTGCGATGCCGATTCGAGGTCCGAGATTGTGATTCCTCTGTTGCGCGACGGTGCGCTGGTCGGCGTGCTGGATGTCGACAGCCCGGTCCCCGCGCGCTTCACCGCCGTCGAGCGGGCAGGCCTCGAGCGCATCGCGCAATTACTGATGTAGGTTCAGGGTCGCCGCGCGCGGCCAATCAGCTCACCCATCTGTAGTCTGGTCTGGTCGACCAGCGCGTCTACCCAGGCGGCGCGGTCGCGGCCGAACATCACGATTACGGTTGAACCCATGTTGAAGCGGCCCAGCTCGTCGCCTTTCTTCAAATAGAGCGCTTCGTCGCCGGAGTAGGTGGTGTGCGTGACCTTGCTGCCCATTGGCGGCGTCACTTCGCCGGCCCACACCGTCTCGATGCTGCCGACGAATAGTGCGCCGACGAGCACGACGGCCATCGGACCGGCATCGGTATCGAAGATGCACGCGACGCGCTCGTTGCGTGCAAACAGGCGCGGGACACGCCGGACCGATGCTGGGTGGACCGGAAACAAGCGACCCGGAATGTGGGTCATCCGCTTCAGCGTGCCGCCGAACGGCATATGGATGCGGTGGTAGTCGCGCGGCGCCAGGTACAGCGTGGTGAATATCCCATCGTAAAACGGTGCGGCGGCGCTCGGCAGGCCGCCGAGCAGTTCGACCACCGAAAAGTCATGCCCCTTCGCCTGAAAGACACGGCTGCTCGATATCCGCCCGGCCTGGCTGACCGTGCCGTCGACCGGTGACGCGATACCGTCCGCCTCCTGGGTCAGCGGCCGCGCGTCGGGCTTGAGCCCGCGCGTGAAGAACGCGTTGAAGCTCTCGTACTTGGATGTGTCTGGCTCGATTACATCGTCCAGCTTGATGCGGTGATGGCGGATAAGCTTCTGGATCAGGTAGTCCTTTACTGCGGGATTCTTCGAGCGCGTTATGCGATGCACGATACGCGACAGCGCGTGGTGCGGCAGCGCGTACATAGGCAACACCCGGCTGAGGTCACTGAGCAGGTCGCCGGATGGCGTGTACATACGCTCCACTTTACTGGCGCCGTACCGGTACGGTCAGTTCCAGCGACCATCCGTTGTCAAAGCTGAGCACCAGGTCGACCGAGTCACCGTCGCGCACCGAGCCGATTGGACGGACCAGCATCATGTGCAGCCCGCCCGGTTCCAGCGCGACTTCGCCGCGACGCGGAACCACGATCTCCTGCACCCGCTCCATGCGTGACACGCCGTCCACCACGAGGCTGCGATGCAGCTCGATGCGCTCGAAGCGCGAGCTCTCGATTGCGGTCAGCTTGATGGCCCGGCGGGTTGAGTTGTGCAGCGTCACATACCCTGCCGTCATCGGGACCCCAGGCGCCGGCGCGCGTACCCATGCGTCGGTCGCGGCGACAGGGGCCTGCGCGAACGCAGGCGTCGCGGCAAGTGCCATCAGCAAACCAATCATCATTCCTTTCATGTTCCTGCCTCGTCTTTTCTTTCAAACCATGGAATCAATTCGGCCAGGTCGCGCGCCAACCGGTGCGGGTCGTGCGGCGCCTGGAAGAGCGCGCGAACATTTCCATCGGGTCCGGTCAGCAGCAATGCCGCGCCGTGGTCGACAGTGTACGCGTCGTCATCCTGCGCGATGTACCGCACCAGAATCCCGACGCGCTCAGTCAGTTCGCGAATCTGCCCAGCGTCGCCGGTCACGCCGACGAATGCTTCGTTGAAATACGGCACGTACTCAGCCAGCTTCTCCGGGCTGTCGCGCGCCGGGTCGACACTGACCATCACCACCTGCGGTCGGACCGCCCCGGCGTCGGCAAGCGCGCGGTCGACGAGATTCAGCGTGGTGAGGGTCATCGGGCAAACGTCGGGACAGTGCGTGAAGCCGAAAAACCAGAGCGTCCACTGACCGGTAACTTCGGCCGGCGTGAACGCATCGCCACGGTGGTCGACGAGCCGGAACGTCCCCGGGTCGCGTGGCTGGACGAGGATGACGGCATCCGTGTCAGGTTCGGCAACCGCGCCCGCGCGCTGCTGCTGCGCGAACCAGAACCCCGCGGCGAGGGCGGCGACCATCACGGCCGCCAACAACAGCTTGAATTTCATCCGTGGATTATCGCTTATCATTGCGCCGTGGAGAACCTCAAGACGATCAATGACCTGATTCGGTGGGGCGCGAGCCGTTTCGGCGAGGCTGGCCTGTTCTTCGGTCATGGCACCGACAACGCGGTCGATGAAGCTGCGCACCTCGTGCTGCATGCGCTCCACATACGCTCGGACATCCCTGCGCCGCTGTACGGTGCCGCGCTGACCGCCGAAGAAATTGGCGCGGTCGTGGACCTGATCCGAAAACGCATCAGCAGCCGTAATCCGGCGGCGTATCTGACCGGCACCGCATGGTTCTGCGGCTTGCCGTTCACCGTCGACGAGCGCGTACTGGTACCACGCTCTCCGGTCGCGGAGTTGATTGAGCAGCGTTTCGAGCCATGGGTGGATCCTGATGGCGTCGAGCGCGTGCTGGACCTGTGCACCGGCAGCGGCTGCATCGCAATCGCATGTGCGCTCGCGTTCCCCGAAGCGACCGTCGATGCCAGTGATATTTCAGAGCCCGCGCTCGAAGTCGCGCGCTTGAATGTCGCGCGCCATCGCGTCGGCGACCGCTTGCGCCTGTTCCATTCCGACATATTCGCCGCGCACGCAGGCGAGCGTTACGACTTGATCGTCACGAACCCGCCTTATGTCGATGCCGCAGAGATGGCCGCGCTGCCTGACGAGTTCCGCCATGAGCCGGAAGTCGGGCTGACCGCCGGCGCCGACGGCCTGGACATCGCGCTGCGCATCCTCGCCGAAGCGCCAGACCACCTGACGGAGAGCGGCGTTCTGGTCTGCGAAGTCGGCGCCAGCGCACCGGCGCTTGCAGCGCTGCTCCCGGACCTGCCGCTGTCCTGGGTCGAGTTTGAGCGCGGTGGTGATGGCGTGTTCGTAATCGACGCAGCCGGGCTCGCGGCGCACCGTGCCCACATCGCGACTGTAAGGCGCGCGCGCTGATGTCCGGCAACAGCATCGGCCGTTTGTTCGTCGTCACCACTTTCGGCGAGAGTCACGGGCCGGCAATCGGCTGCGTAATAGACGGCTGTCCGCCGCGGCTCGCGCTCACGGAGGCCGACATCCAACCCGACCTCGACCGGCGTCGGCCGGGGCAGAGTCGCCACACCAGCCAGCGGCGCGAACCCGATACGGTACGCATTCTTTCCGGTACCTATGAAGGCGTGACGACCGGCGCACCGATTGCACTTCTGATTGAGAATGTCGATGCGCGCAGCCGCGATTACGCGCCGCTCGCCGACAAGTTCCGACCCGGGCACGCGGACTGGTCATGGTGGAAGAAATACGGTATCCGTGACCCGCGTGGCGGCGGTCGCTCGTCGGCGCGCGAAACGGCGATGCGCGTCGCCGCCGGTGCCGTCGCCCGTAAGCTGTTGGCGGAACGCGTCGGCATTGCGGTGCACGGATGGCTCGCGCAACTCGGCCCCCACCCGCTTGCGCGACCGACGGATTGGGCCGTGGTGGATGAGAACCCGTTCTTCTGTGGCGAACCAGACCGCGTCGCGGAGCTTGAGGCGTGGATGGACGCGCTGCGCAAACGCGGCGACTCCGCAGGTGCGCGCGTCGGCATCGTCGCCAGCGGCGTGCCGGCCGGTCTCGGCGAGCCGGTGTTCGACCGCCTCGATGCCGACATCGCGCACGCGATGATGGGTATCAACGCTGTGAAGGGCGTCGAGATCGGCGCGGGGTTCCGTTCCGTCGAACAGCCCGGCAGTGAGCACCGCGACGAGCTCACGCCAGAGGGTTTCGTTTCCAACAACGCCGGCGGCATCCTCGGCGGCGTGTCGAGCGGGCAGGAGATCGAGGTATCGATCGCGGTCAAGCCGACGTCGAGCATCCGCCAGCCAGCGCGCACCGTCGACACGGACGGTAACGCGACCGAAGTCGAAGTCACCGGGCGCCACGACCCGTGCGTCGGTATCCGCGCTGTGCCGGTCGCCGAGGCGATGCTGCTGCTCGTGCTTGCCGACCACTGGCTGCGTGACCGCGCGCAGAATCTATGACCCACTGTTGATCACGGTGTACGCCCGTTTAGCAGGCCTATACCTTTTTTACTTTGCGGCGTTAGGCGCGATGATCCCGTACATCGGCCTGTACCTCGCCGGCGCCGGCTACTCGGCGCGGGAAATTGGCATCCTGATGGCGCTGCAGGTCAGCGCGCGCATCGTCGCACCGAACCTTCTCGCGTGGTACGCCGACCACATCGGCCGCCGCATGCGCATCGTCCGTGTCGCCGCGCTGATGACCTGCATTTGCTTCGTCGGCATGTGGGGCGGAACGGGCTTTGCGTGGCTCGTACTGGTGCTGGCGTCGTGGGCGTTCTTCTTCAGTGCGATGATGCCGCAGTTCGAGGCGACAGCGCTCAACCACCTGGGCGCACAGCGCTACGGCGGCATCCGGTTGTGGGGCTCGATCGGGTTCATCGCTTCAGTGGCCGGGGTCGGACCGCTGCTGGACAAACAGGGCGCCGAGGCGCTGTTGCCGGTGACGCTGGCGCTCTTGGCCGGCGCGTTCGTATTCAGCCTGTTGGTACCGGAGCGCGACCACCCGGACGCCCAAGCGCCGGGGCAAGGGCTCCTGTCCGTGCTGCGCCGCCCAGAGGTACTGGGCTTGTTCGCCATCGGGCTGTTCGCTCAGTTTGCGCACGGCCCCTATTACGCGTTCTTCAGCTTGTACCTCGAGGGGCTCGGATACACGCGCACGGTAATCGGCCAGATGTGGGCGCTTGGCGTGGTCGCAGAGATAGTCGTCTTCGTCCTGATGGGCCGCCTGCTTGCTCGTTTCCGGCCTGTTCACCTCCTTGCGTGGTCACTCGGGTTGTCAGTTGTGCGCTGGCTTCTAATCGCCGCGTTTGCTGATAAAATAGCGGCGCTCGCGCTTGCGCAGACGCTACACCTCGCGAGCTTCGGCATCTTTCACGCGGTATCGATCGGACTCGTTCATCGGTATTTCCCGGGACGGTTGCAGGGCAGGGGACAGGCGCTGTTCTCCAGCCTGACATTTGGCGTAGGGACGGCGCTCGGCAGCCTTGCAGCCGGGTACCTGTGGGACGGCATCTCGCCGCCGGCGGTTTTCATCGCGTCGGCGCTCTCCGCCGCCCTCGCCTTCGTACTACTGGTGTATAGAAAGGCTTAATCGATGCACCAGTGTGGGAGCGGCCCTCTGGCCGCGATTTGCAAAATCGGCACAGACATATGAACGAACGCACATACAACATAGCCATCCTCGGCGCCACCGGCCTCGTCGGTGAAGCGATGATTGAGGCGCTTGCTACATCGACGCTGCCGCTCGGCGAAGTATTTCTGCTCGCAAGTGAAAACTCGGCAGGTTCGCGCCTCGAGTATCGTGATCGACAACAGCTCAAGGTGGCGGTACGACGACGAAGTGCCGTTGGTCGTGCCGGAGGTGAACCCAGGCGCAATCGCCGGATGGCGCGCGAAGCGCATCATCGCGAACCCGAATTGCTCGACAATCCAACTGGTCGTCGCGCTGAAGCCGCTCGCCGATGCCGCAGGTCTGCGCCATGTCGGCGTCGCAACTTATCAGGCGGTGTCGGGCGCCGGCCGCGCGGCCGTCAACGAACTGGCCGGCCAGACCGCCAGCCTGTTGAACGGCCAGGGTGCGGGCGAGCCTGAAGCGTTTCCGGTGCAGATTGCGTTCAACGCGATTCCGCACATCGACGCATTTGAGGAGAATGGCTTCACCCGCGAGGAGATGAAGATTACGCGCGAAACGCGCAAGATCCTCGACCTCCCCGATTTGCCGGTCGCCGCGACCGCGGTCCGCATCCCGGTGTTCTTTGGCCACTCGGAAGTGGTATCGGTACAGACGGAGCGTCCGCTGGGGGCCGAGCGGGCCCGTGAGTTGCTGGCCCTGGCCCCGGGGGTCGTGGTCGTCGACGCCCGGGGACCCGGTGGATATCCGACGCCGGTCGGCCACGCGGCCAGCAATGACGGGGTTTTCGTCGGGCGCCTCCGGGATGACCCAAGCCGCGAAAATGGCCTGCTGATGTGGGTCGTCGCGGACAACGTGAGGAAGGGCGCCGCCCTCAATGCGGTCCAGATTGCGGAAACATTGGTGAAAAGCCATCTATAAGCTATAGTTAGCCGAGCATTGTGAAGGACAATGTTAAGCGGGGATGGGGTCACGGAGTCCGAGATGCTGCGAAAACTCGCAATTTTGCCGCTGCTGGCGTGCTTGCTGTACCCGGCGGCAGGCCTTGCCTTGGGGCTCGGAGAGGTCCGCGTCGATTCGGCGTTGAATCAACCGCTCGAGGCAAGGATTGAACTCACCAACGTCCGCGCGGGCGAGTTGGACGCGTTGCAGGTCCGGCTCGCGCCGCCCGAATCGTTCTCGCGTGTCGGCATCGACCGCCCGTTCATCCTCACCCAGCTTCGTTTTTCAGTTGAGACCGACGGTGGCCAACCGTACATAAAGGTCACCACGCGTGAAGAAGTCCGCGAACCGTTCCTGAATTTCCTCATTGAAGCATCGTGGGCGCGCGGCCGATTGTTGCGCGAGTACACGGTGTTGCTCGATCCGCCGGTCATGATGCCCGCAATCGTCGAGCCCGTGCGCGCCGCACAGCCCGCGCGTGAATCCACGCAGCCCACCACACAAGCACAGGCCACGCGGTCGCAGCGTACGCTGCCGACCCCGATGCACGGGCGTATCCCCGACGACCGGATGCGGCCCGGCGCCAGCGAATTTGGTCCAGTCCAGCGCGACGACACGCTGTGGTCGATTGCTGAGCGTGCGAAGCCATCTGCCGACATCACCACATCACAGATGATGATTGCGCTGTTCGAGGCGAACCCGGACGCGTTCTACGGCAACATCAATAATCTGAAGACGGGATACGTGCTCCGCGTTCCGTCGCGCGATGAAATCACGCGACGCTCATCCGCTGATGCATTCCGCGAAGCCGCCCGCCAGAACGAGGCGTGGCGCTCCGGTCAGGCGGTAGATTTTGCTCGCGTCAGCGACGCCGGCCCGGCTGCCGGCGATAGCCGTCTGCGCCTGACCGCGCCGACCGGCAGCGAAATCGGTACCGACCCCGCAGGCACTGCAGGCGCCGACCCCGAACTCCAGCGCGAGCTGGCCGCGACACGGGGCGAGCTTTCTGATGAACGCGCAGCGCGCAGCGCACTTGCGACGCGCCTCGCTGAGCTTGAGGCCGAAACCCAGGAGCTCCGCCGCATGCTCGAGATCCGCGACGCGGAACTCGAGGCGCTGACTGGTCAGCGCCCGGAGCCGGTGCAGCCCGTCGAAGTCGTTCCGCCCGTCGATACGACGCCGGCCACGACGGATGAGCCAGCGACAGCCGTGCCCGCAGAAGAGGCCCCAGCGGAAGAGGCTCCGGCCGAAGTAACGCCGGCAGAAGAAGCGCCTGCGACCGAGCGTCCGGCTGACCGACGCCGCGTCGGCCCTGCGCCGGTGGACGAAGACCCAGGTCTCCTCGGCCTGCTGACAAAGCCACTTGTTATCGGCGGCGCGCTCGGCGTGCTGATTGTGATCGCGATCGCGATTGCAATCGCAGCGCTACGCCGCCGTCGCGCGGCAGCCGACGCGACCGATGCGCTTGAATCCGACGCGGATGAAGCAGAAGAAGACGCAGATAGCGACGACGATGCAACCGTCCTCGGCGGTGGGTCGGATGCAGATGCAGACGAAGGCGCGGAAACGGTTGTAGGCGGTGGGGCTGCCGCAGCGTCTGCTGGCGCCCCGGCACCCGTAGCGGAGGAGCCGGTCGCCGAAGAAGACGACGCGATGAATGCCAGCGCGGTGATGAAGCTGGATGAAGGGGACCCGGCGTCCGAAGCCGATTTCCATCTCGCGTACGGCCTCTACGACCAGGCGGCGGATTTGATGGAGGGTGCGTACAAACAGCACCCGGACCGCGTCGATTTCCTGATGAAGCTCCTCGAAATCTACTTTGCATGGGGCAAGCCAACCGAGTTCATCCAGCACGCGCGCGAAGGGCGTCCGAAACTGGAAGCCGCGGGCGAGTGGGCGAATGTCGCGATTCTCGGTCGGCAGATGAGTGCCGATGAGAAGCTGTTCTCCGATATGGGGTCGACCGGCACCCGTTCGGGCGTCGACCTCGACCTGGAAGGCGGCGGCGAAAACAGCGGGGGTGAGGTCGACCTCGATACCGGAGAGTTCGAGAGCGAATTCGACCTCGGCGAGCCGGAATCGGACGCACCCGCAGAGCCTGCAGCCGAAGCGGCGCCAGCCGGGAACGACCTCGAGTTCGACCTCGGCGACTTCGAATACGAAACCGATACCGGGGCAGATGCAGAACCGGCAGCCGATGCGCCAGAAGCCGATGCGCCAGAAATTGATGCAGGCGAGACCCAGGCCATCGACCTGAACGAGCCTGCCAGCGAATCGACGCAGTTCAAGGTCGATTCGGACGGTGACGACGGCGGGATGGACCTCGACCTGGATGCGGCGCTCGCGGATCTTGAGGCGGAGCCAGACAGCGGCGTCGTCGAGTCTCAGTTCGCGGACGAAGGCGACGCCGGCACTCCCGCGCCTGCACCGGAGCCGGCGGCTGATGACGGCGACGACCTGTCGCTCGACTTCGACTCCCTGCTTGGCGAGGATGCCGAAGCTGAGGGCGACGGCGGCGGCGACGCACCGGCCTCCCCCGATTCGCGGCTCGACCTTGCACGTGCCTACATCGACATGGGCGACGCCGACGGCGCACGCACGTTGTTGGATGAAGTCATGGCCGACGGCGATGATGCCCAGAAGCGCGAAGCTCAGGAACTGCTTGCGCTGATTTCCTGACCGGTGCGTGTCCAGCACCGAATCCTTGCGTTGATTGCGACGATGGCGCTGCTTCCGTTCCTTCCGGCAGCAGCGCTCTTCGCCGCGTTGGCGGTCGCAGCCGTCGTGACGGCGTCGGCTTCTGCGGCGCTGCGTGGCACGATTTGGCGCAGCGTCTGGCAGCTCCGCTGGTTGCTGGCCGCTATCGTGCTCGTGTACGCATTCCTTTCCCCGGGTGAAGACATTCGCTGGATCGAGGCGCTCGCGCGCGGCGCGGTGCTGGTCTGCGCGGTCGTCGCGGTGCGCGTCGCGCTCCACGGCTTGCCAGCAACAGCACTGGCTGACGGCCTGGCGCGCGTGCTAGCACCATTGCGCCATATGGGTATCAAGAGCGAACACTTCGCACAACGCCTCGTGCTGACGCTGGATGCCGTCCCGGAAGTCCAAGCGTTGATTGCACGCACACCCGCCCCGACAACTGGTGGACCGCTGGCGCGGCTGACTGGAAGGGCGGCGGCGGTGATCAATTTTATTGAATCGCGAATCACAGATCCGCTCCCACATGAGTAGCGAGCGGTGAGCCGATACGCGATGGGCATTGAGTACAACGGCGCGGCTTTCGCCGGCTGGCAGGTACAGCCCGACCAGTCGACGGTCCAGGAGGCGGTCGAGCGCGCGCTGAGTAGCGTCGCCAACCACCCGGTGCAGGTCGTCTGCGCCGGCCGCACCGACGCGGGTGTGCATGCAACCGGGCAGGTCGTGCACTTTGACAGCGATGCGCCGCGCACAACTTGGGCGTGGGTATTGGGCGCGAACGCGAACCTGCCGCGGACCGTCGCCGCGATTTGGGCGCAACAGGTTCCCGACGCCTTCCACGCGCGCTTCGATGCACTGTCTCGCAGCTACCGCTACGAACTCCTCAACCGCGCAACCCGCCCGGGCATCGACCACGACCGTGTCGCTTGGCAGCACCGACCACTGGATGTACCGCGCATGCACGACGCAGCGCAAGCGTTGCTCGGTGAGCATGACTTCTCCGCGTTCCGCGCGCAGGCTTGCCAGGCAAAAACGCCGGTGCGGACAATGCATCGGCTCGAAGTCGGTCGAGTCGGCGACAGGGTCGTATTCGACTTGAACGCGAACGCGTTCCTGCACCACATGGTGCGCAACCTCGTCGGCTCGCTCATGCTGATCGGATATGGTGAGCGTGACGCTGCCTGGTTGCGGCAGGTATTGGAGAGCCGCGACCGCAGCAAGGCCGCTGCTACTGCCTCTCCGGCGGGCCTGTGTCTCGTGGCGGTTGAGTACCCGACCCACTACGGCTTACCATCCACCCGCACATGAACTGGTTTCAGAAACTTATCCCGTCGCGCATCCAGACGGACGGCAGCGGCAAGAAGCAGCAGGTCCCCGAGGGCCTGTGGCTCAAATGCCCGGTTTGCAACGCTATGCTGTACCGGGCCGAACTTGAGAGGAACCTTGATGTGTGCCCGAAATGCAGCCACCACATGAGGATCCGTGCACGCGCGAGGCTCGACCAGTTCCTCGACCCGGATTCCGGTTCCGAAATCGCCGGCGACATCCAGCCGGTAGACACGCTGAAGTTCAAAGACTCGAAGAAGTACCGTGACCGCCTGGTGCAGGCGCAGAAAGCAACCGGCGAGTCTGACGCGCTGATCGTGTATGAGGGACGGCTGAAAGGCAGCCCGCTCGTCGCAGCTGCATTCGAATTCGAATTCATGGGCGGCTCGATGGGCGCGGTGGTCGGTGAGCGATTCGTGCGCGGCGCCCGCGTATGCCTTGAGCGGCGTATCCCGCTCGTTTGTTTCTCAGCGAGCGGTGGCGCGCGTATGCAGGAAGCATTGTTCTCGTTGATGCAGATGGCGAAAACGAGCGCAGCACTGAAGCGCATGTCAGACGAGGGCATCCCATTCATCTCTGTGCTGACCGACCCGACGATGGGCGGTGTGTCCGCGTCGTTCGCGATGTTAGGCGATGTGATCATCGCCGAGCCGAAGGCATTGATCGGTTTCGCCGGACCGCGCGTGATTGAGCAGACCGTCCGGCAGACGCTGCCGGAAGGGTTCCAGCGCGCCGAGTTCCTGCTTGAGCACGGCGCAGTCGATATGATCGTCGACCGTCGCGACCTCCGTGATACCGTCGCGGGCCTGCTGGCGATGCTTGCGAACCAGCCCGCGCCGGCGGCGTGACACTCACAGAATGGCTCGCGTGGCAGGAGCGCCTGCACCCGCAAGCTATCGACCTAGGTCTTGAACGCGTCGCAGTGGTACGCGACGCGCTGGGTTTGGCGCAACCGCCGTACCGCGTAATCACAGTCGGCGGTACGAACGGCAAGGGCTCGTGCGCAGCATGGTTGACCGCACTGCTGCGCGCGGCCGGGCACCGCGTCGGCACTTTCACTTCTCCGCATTTGATTGAATACAACGAGCGCATCGTGGTCGACGGCGTGGATGCCGGCGACGCTGAACTGTGCGAGGCATTCGAAGCCGTCGACCGTGCGCGCGGCGACGAAAGCCTGACTTATTTCGAGTTCGGCGCGCTCGCCGCGCTACACCATTTCCGTGAAAGCGGGTGCACCGTGGTTGTGCTCGAGGTCGGTATGGGCGGGCGCCTCGACGCCACCAACACACTCGACGCCGACGCCGCGGTTGTGGTGTCGGTAGGGATCGACCACACGGAGTGGCTGGGTGACGACCGAGAGGCAATCGGCTACGAGAAGGCGGGTATCTTCCGCAGCGGCCGGCCGGCAGTCTGCGGCGACCCGAACCCACCTCGGAGCCTACTCGATCATGTGGAGCGAATCGGCGCGCACCTGGTGCTGACAGGCCGGCATTACGGGCATACGGTACACGGCGATGGGTCGTGGGACTTCCGCGGCCTTAACACGGAATACACCGACCTGCCGCAGCCGAACCTCCCCGGGTTTATGCAATACGGTAATGCGGCGACCGCGCTCGCCGCGCTCGACGCGGTGCCGGATTTGTTCCCGCCCGACCGTGATGCAGTCGCCCGCGGCTTGGTATCGGCGCGTCTGCGGGGCCGTTTCGAGCGCCTTTCCGACACGCCGCGCATCGTGCTCGATGTCGCACACAATCCGGATGGCGCACGGATGCTGGCGCGCCAGCTCGCTGCGGAACCGGTATCGGGCCGACGGCTCGCGGTGTGCGCGATGTTCGCGGACAAGCAAGTCGAAGCGACGCTCGCGGCCCTCGATGCGGAAGTCGACCACTGGCTGCTCGCCGGGCTTGAAGGCCCGCGCGCAGCAACTGGCGCTGAACTTGCCGCGCGCGCCGGCCGTGCCGGCCTGCACGGGTCAATTGAGGCCTGTATAGATGTACCAACTGCGCTCGCACGCGCACGCGCGCTGGCGGCACCCGACGACCGCATCGTGGTATTCGGCTCGTTCCTGACGGTGGCCGCGGCGATGCGGCCGGTCTAAGTTACAATCGGCGCGTGGATCCCCTGCTCAAACAACGTCTCGTCGGCACCGCGGTCCTGGTCGGACTCGCGGTTATCTTCGTGCCGATGGTGCTTGACGGACCGGTCAACCGTGTGACGCCGCCGCAGTCCGAGGGAATCCCGCTGCCTCTTCCAGAGGCGCGCGTATCCGAAACGAGGATTCCGACGCCAGTCCCCGCGGCCCGTACGGAGACGGCGCGTGCCGAGCCGGCTGCGGTCCCCGATAGCGCCCGCTGGGCGGTGCAGCTGGGCAGCTTTTCTGCTTCCGACAACGCCGAGGCGCTCGCCGAACGGCTCAGGGCGCGTGGCTTTGATGTGTTTGTGCAAAGAGTGGATGTGTCGAGCGGTGCAATGTATCGGGTACGCATCGGCCCGACTGCGGACCGTGAGGGTGCGGTGGCGCTGGCGGCGCGGGTCGAGCGAGCGACCGGCGAACGCCCGGTGGTCGTACCACACCCGTAGCCGCTTTATAATGTAGCGCGCCAAGCGGCGCCGGGGGCAGGTGCGGATGGTCTGGGTCGATGTACTGATACTAGCGGTCGTCGCCGTATCGACGCTGATCAGCCTGCTGCGCGGCTTCTTCCGGGAAGTGCTGTCGCTGGCGGCTTGGGTATTGGCATTCTGGCTTGCGTTGAGTTTTGCAGGTACGGTGGCGGCGCACCTGGGCTTCGTGTCCGAGTCGGAAGTGGTCCGTTCGGTCGCGGCGTTCATTGCGATTTTTGTCGGCGCGCTGCTCGCCGGCGCGCTGGTGAACCACCTGGTCGGTGCGTTGGTCAAGAGCACTGGGTTGGCCGGCACGGACCGCGTAATCGGGATGCTGTTCGGATTTGCGCGCGGTGTCGCGTTGGTCGCCGCGATGATGGTGCTCGGCATGCTTGCCGGGTTGGAGTCCGAGGGCTGGTGGCACCAGTCGCAATTGATCGGCGTGCTGAAGCCGCTCGCCGCATGGATGCACGGATTTCTGCCGCAGGACATCGGCGCAACGGTGTAGGAGGCTGTAATGTGCGGAATCGTCGGAATCGTCGCCCAGGGTCCTGTGAACCAGGCGATCTATGACGCGCTGACCGTGCTGCAGCATCGTGGGCAGGACGCCGCCGGAATCATCACCTTCGATGGCGGCCGGCTGCACCTGCGGAAGGACAACGGTCTCGTGCGCGATGTGTTCCAGCGAGAGGACATGTTGCGCCTGGTCGGCAACGCCGGCATCGGCCATGTCCGCTACCCGACGGCAGGCAGTTCGGATTCCAGCGAGTCACAGCCGCTCTACGTCAACTCACCGTTCGGCATCGCGCTGTCGCACAACGGCAACCTGACCAACACCCGCGAACTCAAAGAAGCGCTGTTCCGCGATGATTTGCGCCACCTGAACACCGAGTCCGATTCCGAGGTCATCCTCAACGTATTCGCGCACGAGCTCGCACGCAGCGGCCGCGCGAAAATCGGTGGCGACGAGATATTCGACGCGATCGCCGCGCTGCACAGACGCTGCCGCGGCGGTTACGCGGTGATCATGCTGATTGCCGGACACGGTATCGTTGCGTTCCGCGACCCGCACGGCATCCGCCCAATCGTGTTCGGCGTCCGCGAGACCGCAGAAGGCAACGAGTACATGGTCGCTTCCGAGAGCGTCGCCCTCGACGCCGCCGGGTTCACGCTGGTCCGCGATGTCGCACCGGGCGAGGGCATTTTCATCGACCTCGCCGGCAAGCTCCACTCGCGCCAATGCGCAGAGGCGCCGGCGTCCACCCCGTGCATCTTCGAGTACGTTTATTTCGCGCGCCCTGACTCGATCATCGACCGTGTATCGGTCTACAAGGCGCGGCTGCGCATGGGTGAGAAACTCGCCGAGAAAATCATGCGCGAGTGGCCGGACCACGATATCGACGTCGTGATCCCGATCCCCGACACCAGCCGCACGAGCGCGTTGCAGCTCGCAAACCTGCTCGACGTCAAATACCGCGAAGGGTTCGTGAAGAACCGTTACATCGGCCGTACCTTCATCATGCCCGGGCAGACGATGCGGCAGAAGTCCGTTCGCCAGAAGCTCAACGCGATCGACCTGGAATTCCACGGCAAGAACGTGCTGCTGGTCGATGACTCAATCGTGCGCGGGACGACCTCCCAGCAGATCATCCAGATGGCGCGCGAAGCCGGCGCAGAAAAAGTCTATTTTGCTTCCGCCGCGCCGCCGGTTCGATACCCGAATGTTTACGGTATCGACATGCCGGCAGCGTCCGAACTGATCGCCGCCGGGCGCAGCGAGGATGAGGTCGCCGGCATCATCGGCGCCGACCGGCTGATTTACCAGGACCTCGAAGATTTGGTCGACGCGGTGCGCCGGGGC
>JAIVGZ010000038.1 GCA_020201335.1 Natronospirales bacterium | reverse complement strand
GCGTCCGACCTCAGGCTCATACTGACCATCTCGAAGACCATCACCGACCTTGAGCGCATCGGCGACGAAGCGGAGAAGATTGGCTGGCTCGCGTCGAAACTCGCGGAGGTCGAAGCGCCGCAGGACGGCTATGTCGAGATAGAGAACCTCGGCAACCACGTGCGCCAGATGGTGCGCGACGCGCTCGACGCATTCGCACGCATGGACTCGCGCGCGGCGCTCAAGGTCGCCAGCGAGGACCCGAAGGTGGACCGCGAGTACGAGGCGATTCTGCGCCAGCAGATCACCTACATGATGGAAGACGCCCGGAACATCCGCCGGGCGCTCGACGTGATGTGGGCGGCGCGGGCGCTGGAGCGCATCGGCGACCACGCGCGCAACATCGGCGAGTACGTGATCTACCTCGTCGAGGGCAAGGATGTGCGCCACATCTCGATCGAGCAAATGACCCGCGAGGTCGGCGAAGAAAAATAGTAATGTAGGAGCGGTGGGTTCACCGGCTCTTCGGGAGCCGGCTGTAACCCACAAGTCGCTGCGCAGCTGTGCCCGACCGTGGCAATGTAGGAGCGGCCCTCTGGCCGCGATGGCAGGAGATTTGGCTTGAAACGCGTCCTTTTCGTGTGTATCGAAAACTCCAACCGCTCGCAAATGGCGGAGGCGTTCCTCCGCCTGCACGCGCCGTCCGACGTCGAGGCTGTCAGCTCAGGCAGCCGCCCGTCGGGACAGGTGAACCCGCGTGCAATCCAGTTCATGGCGGAGCGGGGTTACGACCTCAATACGCACCACTCGAAAGGCCTCGACGACATCCCGCAGGGCCGTTACGACTACGCGATCACGATGGGCTGTGGTGATGAGTGCCCGCTGGTCGATGCCGCGCACCGTGCCGACTGGCAGCTCGAAGACCCGAAGCACCTCGACGATGACGGTTTCCGCGCGGTGCGGGATGAAATCGAGCAGAGGGTTCTGACGTTGTTGGAGGCACTTTGAGCTTGGAGAATCGCGGCCAGAGGGCCGCTCCCACACAGACACAGCGCCTTGGTTTTTTGGATCGTTATCTCACTCTATGGATTTTCGCGGCGATGGCGCTCGGTACGGCGCTCGGCCACTACTTCACGAATCTGCCTGCGGTACTCGGCCGTGCGGCCATCGGCGACACAAACCTGCTGATCGCGGTCGGCCTGATCGTGATGATGTACCCGCCGCTCGCACGCGTGCGCTACGAGGCGCTCCCGCAGGTATTCGCGGACCGCCGGGTGCTGGCGCTTTCGCTGCTGCAGAACTGGCTGATTGGACCGGTGCTGATGTTTCTGTTGGCGGTGTTGTTCCTGCGCAACTATCCCGAGTACATGACCGGCGTGATTCTGATTGGGCTCGCGCGCTGCATCGCGATGGTAATTGTGTGGAACACGCTCGCCCGCGGAAGTAATGAGTACGTCGCCGGACTGGTCGCGTTCAATAGCGTGTTCCAGCTGGCATTCTTCTCAGTGTACGCGTGGTTCTTCCTGACCGTGCTGCCGCCGTTGTTCGGGCTCGAGGGCAGCGTAATCGACGTGCCGTTCAGCACGATCGCTTACGCGGTATTCGTATATCTGGGTATCCCGTTCTTCGCCGGTTGGGCGACGCGGCACTGGCTGCGCCCACGCAAGGGTGCCGAGTGGTACGACACGGTGTTCGTGCCGCGCATCGCGCCGGTGACACTGTTCGCGCTGCTCTTCACAATCATCGCGATGTTCAGCCTGCAGGGTGGGATGATCATCGAGGTGCCGCTGGATGCGCTGCGCATCGCGGTACCGCTCGCAATCTACTTCGTGGTCATGTTCCTGGTCAGCTTCGCGATGGGCAAGTGGATTGGCGCAGATTACGAACGGACGACCAGCCTGTCGTTCACTGCGGCCAGCAACAACTTTGAACTCGCGATTGCCGTTGCGATTGCGGCATTTGGGCTTGGGTCGGGGGTCGCGTTCGCGACAGTTATCGGCCCGCTCGTGGAAGTACCGGTATTGATCGGGCTCGTCAGCGTCGCTTTGTGGCTTAAATCGAGATGGTTCGCCGCAGACCAACGCTGAGGCACGCGAGCCGGTGACGGAACTGCTCCAAGAATGACGCAAAGAGTGAAGTGATGGATTGCAATCGCATGGTTCGACCATAGCGACCGCATGACCACCATTAGAATTAGGCTAAATACCGCTTCGGAAACAATGTTACCCGCGTCGGGTTTTGTTACTTACGGAACCCGTTCCATATAGAGAAAACACTCAGGGATACTACGCAGATCAGCACCCAGCCGGGCATGCTGAGTCCGAGCAACGCCCAGTCGATGTCGGCGCATTCGCCAGAACCGGCGAACACCATGCGCAGCGCGTCCCATGCCGGGAACACATCGAACATGTACTCGAGACCCGGTCCGCAATCCGGAACTTGATCGGGCGGCAGGTTCTGCAGCCACACATGCCGCGCAGCGATGACCGCGCCTGCGCCGGCGAACAGAAAGCCGAGCACGCCGTACACACGGCGCCCGGTTGCTTGCGGTGCGTGTACCGCGGCCAACAGGAAGACGAGCCCGGTGGCAAACACCGCGATGCGCTGCAGGATGCACAGTGGGCAAGGCTCGTAGCCGAGCCCGTACTGGGTGTAGTAAGCGTAGGCGAGCAGGGCGGCGCAGAACGCAGCCGCAATGCCAAACAGCGTACGGGGTAGCGGCAACGGGTCGCGGTTCATCGGGCGATTATGCCAGCAGTGCCCGCACTTCGGCGAGTACGCGGCGGAATGCATCGGTGCCGGCTGCGTCGGGCACGTCGGCCGGGTCTGCGTGCACCGGCAGATCGACGCGTCGTACGTTCGCGTATTCCCAGCGCGAGCGCGCGCCCAGCCGCATCATCGTGTTCAGAAATGGCAGGTTCTCTTCGAGCGCAAACGAGCGCAGCGTGGTGATTCCATGGTGCGCGGCGACGACCGAAAGCGTCGCGAGCAGCAGCGTACCGACGCCGCGGTGCTGCCAGTTGTCGACAACCAGCAACGCGGACTCCGCGACTTCCGGCTGATCGCTGAACTGCACGCAGCGGCACACGCCCGCCAAGGGCTGCTCCGGATGGTCGACGGCGAGCGCGAGCCACGCGACATGGTGGACCTGGTCCACCTCGGTCAGGAAGCGTAGCTGTTGCGCGGACAGGCGCGCGACTGGCATGAAGAAACGGCGGTACAGGTTCTCGGCGGAGATGAACGGCAGCGCGCCGGCGAGCAGGTCCTTGTCGTCTGTAGCCACCGGACGCATGTGCAGCCGCGTTCCATCGCGGAGGGTCCAGTCGAATTCGCTGCGGATTGCCTTGGCCATCAAGCGTCATTATCACCCAAAAGTCGCGAATCGCAGATTCGCTCCCACAGGGTGATTTGCGAGTGCCGCTTAGGTGAGTAGTTTTTCGAGGATGCGCTCGTAAGTCGCGGACAGTTCGTCTAACTCGGCGACCCGCACGCGTTCGTTCAGCTTGTGGATCGTCGCGTTCACCGGGCCGAGCTCGATGACCTCGGCGCCGGATGGCGCGATGTGCCGACCGTCCGAAGTGCCGCCACCGGTGTTGAGTTCCGGCTCGATGCCCATTACCTCACGCAATGCGTCGCAGGTTGCGTCGAGCAGCGGGCCGCCGGCGGTGAGGAAAGGGAGACCGGAGATGCGCCACTCGATGTCGTACTTGAGGCCGTGGCGTTCGAGGAGTTCAACGATGCGGGCCTGCAGCGTTTCGACGGTCCACTCGGTCGAGAAGCGGATATTGAACATCAGCACTGCAGCGCCGGGGATGATGTTGTCGGCGCCGGTACCTGCGTTCAGGTTCGCGACCTGGAAGCTCGTCGGAGGAAAATGCTCGTTGCCGCGGTCCCACTCGACCGTGCAGAGTTCAGCGAGCGCCGGCGCGAGCTTGTGGACCGGGTTGTCGGCGAGCTCCGGGTACGCGACATGGCCCTGTACACCGTGCACGGTCAGGAGCGCGTTCAGCGAGCCGCGCCGCCCGTTGCGCAACACATCGCCGCCGCGCGCGCGGCTCGATGGCTCCCCGAGCAGGCACCAGTCGATTTTCTCGCCGCGCGCGTCGAGCGCCTCGATGACCTTGCGCGTGCCGTTGACCGCGACTCCTTCTTCGTCTGCAGTCAGCAGAAACGCGAGCGAGCCTTTGTGGTCCGGGTGGCGCGCGATGAAGCGTTCGGTTGCAGTGACAAGGCCGGCGAGGCCGCCCTTCATGTCGGCCGCGCCACGGCCGTGCAACCAGCCGTCTTTAATCACCGGCTCGAAGGGCGGGGTATACCATTGTTCGACCGGGCCGCTCGGAACGACATCGACGTGGCCTGCGAGCGCGAACAGCGGCTTCGCGGTACCGCGCCGCGCCCACAGATTGTCCACCTCAGCGAAGCGCATGCGCTCGCAGTGGAAACCGATGGCCTCGAGCCGCGCGGCGATGAGGTCGAGGCAGCCGGCGTCGTCGGGCGTGACGGATTCTCGACGAATGAGCTCGCAGGCGAGATCAAGCGTGTTATTTGGCATTGCGGAGCAGCTCATTTATTCCGACACGCGCGCGCGTCTTTTCATCGACGCGCTTCACGATGATTGCCGCGTAGAGGCTGCAGCGGCCCTCGCTCGATGGCAACGAGCCGGGCACGACGACGGCGCCGGCGGGTACGCGCCCGTGGCTGACCTCGTCGCGTTCGCGGTCATAGATGCGTGTGCTTTGGCCGATGTACACACCCATGGACACGACTGCGCCTTCCTCGACGATAACGCCTTCGACGATTTCCGAGCGGGCGCCGATGAAGCAGTTGTCTTCAATGATTGTCGGCGCCGCCTGCAGCGGTTCCAGTACGCCGCCGATGCCGACGCCACCCGAGATGTGCACATTCGCGCCGATTTGCGCGCACGAGCCGACCGTCGCCCAGGTGTCGATCATAGTGCCGCGGCCGATGCGCGCACCAAGGTTTACATAGGAGGGCATCAGCACCACATCGGGTTCTATGTACGCGCCGCGGCGCACGACCGCGTGCGGCACGACGCGTACGCCATCACGGGTGAACGCTTCAGCGTCGTAGTCCTCGTACTTGAGTGGAACCTTGTCCCAGAAGCGCGTGAAGCCGCCATCAACCATGTGGTTCGGCGTGATGCGGAAGCTGAGCAGTACCGCCTTCTTCACCCATTCATTGACATGCCATGCACCGTCGGATTTCTCAGCGACGCGCAGTGAGCCGTCGTCGAGCCCCGCGAGCACCGCGTCGACTGCGGCGCGGACCTCGTCCGGGCAGGCGACGGGGCTGTATTCCTGGCGGCGCTCGAACGCGGTGTCGATGGTTTGCTGTAGTTCGGTCATCGCGCAATTCTAAGCCAAACTCCTCCTGTGGGAGCCAATCTGTGATTGGCGACCTCTGCCATCGCGGTGCGGAGCACCGCTGTCATCCATGTCGGCGACGCCTGCCGGCGGCGCGCACTTGTCCCGGGCGCCCGGTGCGGCGAGCCGGTCCTAGGCCAAAGGAATCGCGAATCACAGATTCGCTCCCACAGGCCAGAGGGCCGCTCCCACATTGAGTACCGCGTCCCGGCGCAAGCGCGAAGCGACTTATGGGTTTCAGCCGGCTCTGTAAAAGCCGGTGAACCCATAGGAGCGAGCGGTGCGGCGGGCGCGGTGCCACTAGAAAGCTCTGCCATCGCGGTGCGGAGCACCGCTCCTACACGCCGACGAATGCGGCGATGCGGCGCATCGCGTCTGCGCACTCGTCGATCGACGGCACTAGCGACACGCGTACGAAGCCGGCGCCGGGGTCGCCGTCCGGCGTCATGCGCGACAGGTACGAGCCCGGCAGCAGCGTCAGGTTCTGCGCGCGGAAGAGCTCGCGCACGAATGCCTCGTCATCGCCGCCCGGCACCGGGAGCCACAGGTAGAACGCGGCAGGCGGACGCTGCACTTCGAGGACCGGCGTGAGGATGCGTAGCGCGTCATCGAACTTGCGCCGGTACAGCGCGCGGTTATCCACCACATGCGCCTCGTCGTTCCACGCCGGGATCGATGCGAACTGCGTCGGCACCGGAACTGCACAGCCGTGGTAAGTACGGTAGAGCCGGAACTTCGCCATCACTTCCGCGTCGCCGGCGGCGAAGCCCGAGCGCAGGCCCGGAACATTCGAGCGTTTCGACAGCGAGTGGAATACCACGCAGCGGCTGAAGTCGTCGCGGCCGAGCTCTGCGCAGACGCCCAGCAGCCCCGGCGGCGGGGTGGCCTCGTCATCGTACAGCTCCGAATAACACTCGTCGGACGCGACAATGAAGTCATGTTCATCGGCGAGTTCGAGCAGCCGCCGGTAGAACCCGCGCTCCAGTACCGCGCCGGTCGGGTTGCCCGGCGAGCAGACGTACACGAGCTGACACCGGCGCCAGATATCTTTCGTAACCGTGTCGAGGTCGGGCACAAAGCCATTGGCGGCGGTTGTGTTGAGGTAGTACGGCTCGGCGCCGGCGAGCAGCGCGGCGCCTTCGTATATTTGGTAGAACGGGTTCGGCATCATCACGACCGGCGCGCGCTGCATACGGTCGACCACCGCCTGCGCGAACGCGAACAGGCCTTCACGTGTTCCACTTACCGGCAGCACATGCCGTGCCGGGTCGAGCATGCTCGCGCGCAGGCCGAAGCGGCGCGTTGCCCATCCAACAATCGCCTCCCGTAGTTCCGGCAGCCCTAGCGCCATCGGGTAGCTGGCGAGCCCTTCGAGCTTGTTGCGCAGCGCGTCGAGCACGAAAGCCGGCGGCGTGTGTCGCGGCTCGCCGATCGACAGCGCGATGTGCGGGAGCGCGGCCGGCGGCGTGACGCCTTCCTTCAGCGTTGCGAGGCGCTCGAACGGGTACGGGTGAAGCTTCGAGAGGTCGGGGTTCATCACGCGGATTCTACCGAAAGTGTCTCAGCTCGCTGTGAGGGTTGTAAGCAATGCCTGCTCGAGGCGCGCCTCGGCGGCGCCATCCAGTGCGCGGCCGGCAGGGCCCGTGACGAAGAACACATCCTCGACGCGCTCTCCGACTGTCGTGATTTTTGCGGTCTGAACGGCCACGCCGTTATCGGCGAAAGTCTTGCCGATCTCGGCGAGCAGGCCCGGCCGGTCGCCGGACACCAGTTCAACGACGGTGCGGTCGTTGCGCGCATCGGCAGTGAAAGTGACCTGCGTGGGTGTCTGAAAAGCGCGAATCTTGCGGGGCGCCCGGCGCGTGACCGGTCGGGGTGCCGCGCCGCGCTGCCGCATCGCGTCGTGCAGCGTGTACTGAATCTCCTCAATGCGCTGACGGCCGGTAATCGGCTCGCCGTCCGCTTCCAGCACGATGTAGGTGGCGAGGCTGCGGCCGCTGCGGTCTGGTACGAGCCGCGCGTCCATCACGGTGAGCCGCAGCTGGTCGAGCACTGCGGTCGCGCGCGCGAACGCACCGGGGTCGTGCGCCGCGTGGACGAACACTGCAGTGCCGCCGCGCTCTATCGTCTGGCGCACGAGCACCACCGTTGCGTCCGGGTCGTGGTCGCTGACCAGCGCCGACGCGTGCCACGCGATCTCGTCGGGCGTGTGCTGCAGGAAGTAGTCGTCGGAATAGCCGGACCACAGTTCGTCGAGCACCGTGCTGTCAAACCCTTGCAGCGCGCACAACGCGCGCGCCGAGTTGCGCGTCTCCGCGACGAGTTCGTCCTTGTCGATGGGGTTCTCGAGGCCGCGCCGCAGCGCCCGCCGTGTCTGCCGGTACAGGTCTTCGAACAGCGAGCGCTTCCAGGAGTTCCAGAGGTCCGGGTTGGTGCCGCGCACATCGGCGCAGGTCAGTACGAACAGGTAGTCCAGGTGGGCCTGGTCGCCGATCGCGGCGGCGAAGCCGTGGATTACGATTGGGTCCGAGATGTCTTTCTTCTGTGCAGTGATTGATAGCAGCAGGTGGTTCTGGACCAGCCACGAAACGACCCGCGTGTCGTAGCGCGACAAGCCGTGTTCGGCACAGAAGTTTTCGGCGTCACTGGCGCCGAGCTCGGAGTGGTCGCCCCCGCGCCCCTTTGCGATGTCGTGGAACAGGCCGGCGATGTACGCAAGTTCCGGCTTCGCCAAACCCTGCATCACGCTGCTGGCGAACGGGAACTCCGAGTCGAAGCGGGGCAACGCGAAGCGGCGCAGGTTGCTGACGACGAACAGCGTGTGCTCGTCCACCGTGTAGGCGTGGAACAAGTCGTACTGCATACGGCCGACGATGCGGCCGAACACCGGGATGTAGCGGCCGAGGATGCCGTAGCGGTTCATGCGCCGCAGCTCGTGCGTGATTCCGACTGGTTCGCGCAGGATTGCCATGAACAGCTCACGGTTGGCCGGGTCGGCGCGAAACGCGTCATCTATAGAGTCACGCGCGCGCAGCAGCAGCCGGATCGTTTCGGCGCGTACGCCCTTCAGGTGCGGGTTCTGCTGCAACAGGTGGAAGATTTCCAGCAACGCCGATGGCGTGTCCTCGAACACGCGCGGGTGCGTAATCTGCAGGAAGCCGTTCACCTCCTCGAAGCGCGGGTTGATCGGCGCGGGTTCCTGCCGCTCGCCGGCGTGCAGGATGGCCTCCTGGAAAAGCTGCAACAACACTTCGTTCAGGCGGCTGAGGTCGATGATGGCGCGGTAGTAGCGCTGCATGAATTGCTCGACTGCGAGCGAATGCCCGGCGTCGCGGTAGCCGAAGGTCTTCGCGAGCTTCTGCTGGTGGTCGAACAGCAACCGGTCCTCGCGGCGGCCGGTGATGACATGCAGCGCGAAGCGCACTTGCCATAGAAAGTCCTGGCCAGCGCTCAGTTGCTCGTACTCGCCCTCGGTCAGGAAGCCCTGACCGACCAGCTCGGCGAGCGTTGCAACGCCGAAGTGGCGTTTCGCCACCCAACCAATCATCTGGATGTCGCGCAGCCCGCCCGGGCTCTCCTTCACATTCGGCTCGAGCTTGTACGCGGTGTCGTGGTAGCGCGCGTGGCGCGCCTGCTGCTCCGCCCACTTCGCTTCGAAAAACGCGCGGCCCGGCCAAACGCGGTCGGGCCCGGTAACGGCGCGCATCTCGTGGTAAAGCTGCGTCGAGCCGGCCACCGGCCGCGACTCCATCAGGTTCGTCGCGACCGTAATGTCGCGCTCGGCCTCGGTCACGCATTGCGCGACCGTACGCACTGAGTGGCCGACTTCGAGCCCGCAGTCCCAGAGGAAAGCGACCAGCGACTCGATTCGCCCGCGCAATTCATCGGTCGCGTCTTCGGCGACGAGCAGCATCAGGTCGACATCGGAGCAGGGGTGCAGCTCACCGCGGCCGTAGCCACCGACCGCGATTAAAGAAATCGCGGCCAGAGGGCCGCTCCCACACTCGCTCCCGAAAAATTCCGCAAAGGCACTACGACAAATCCCATCAACAGCCTCCGCCCGCTCCCTTACAAGTACCGACGCGCGCTCCGCGTTCTGGAAGCGCTCGGCTTGTTCGGCGTTCAGGGCCGCGAGTGACTCGCGTAACGGAAGGGTCGTTCGGTTCAGACTTCGTCGCCCGGCCGGCGGGTCAGGATTTCGTGACCGTCGGCGGTGACCAGTATCGTGTGTTCCCATTGCGCTGACAGCGAGTGGTCCTTGGTGACGACCGTCCAGCCGTCACCGAGCAGCTTCACATGCCGTTGCCCGGCATTGACCATCGGTTCGATCGTGAAGGTCATGCCCTCGACGAGTTCTTCGCCGGTGCCCGGTGAGCCGTAGTGCAGCACCTGCGGGTCCTCGTGGAACACCTGGCCGATCCCGTGGCCGCAGTACTCGCGCACCACCGACAGGTTGTGCGACTCGACATGGCGCTGGATGGCGTTGCCGATGTCGCCGAGGCGGACACCCGGCCGTACCATGTCGATGCCGAGCATCAGGCCTTCACGGGCGACTTGCGTGACGCGGCGCGCCTGGACCGACGGCTCGCCGACGAAGAACATCATGCTCGTGTCGCCGTGCCACCCGTCCTTGATGACGGTGATGTCGATGTTGATGATGTCGCCGTTCTTGAGACGCTTCTCGCCCGGGATGCCGTGGCAGACGACATGGTTCACCGACGTACAGATAGACTTCGGGAAGCCCTTATAGTTGAGCGGCGCCGGGACGGCGTCGAGCTCGCCGGTGATGTACTCATGGCACAGCCGGTCCAGCTCGTTGGTGGTAACCCCGGGCTGGACATGCGGCTCGATGAACTTCAGCGCCTGGCCGGCCAGCCGGCCCGCCACGCGCATCTTGTCCTGTTCCGCAGGAGATTTAATTGAAATTGCCATGCTTTCCAAACCACCAGTGTAGGCGATTAAGCCACTAAACCCTTGAGGAGCAAGGCCCGCTATGGTATAAAGCGCGCGCCATAAAGGCAAACCACACATGCGCCGGCACACCCACGGGGTGCCCGCCGCCGAGAGGCGAACGGGTCGTCGGGTGAGGGCGCATGGAGGCTCAACCCCCAAAATGAGGATTTACACCATGGCTGGCATTTCCATGCGGCAAATGCTGGAAGCGGGCGTCCATTTCGGACACCAGACCCGTTTCTGGAACCCGAAGATGAAACCGTACATCTTCGGACATCGCAACAAGATTCACATCATCAACCTCGAGAAGACGTTGCCGATGTTCGGCGACGCGCAGAATTTCGTCGGCAGCCTCATCGGTAACCGCGGCAAGATCCTGTTCGTCGGCACGAAGCGCGCGGCGCGCGACGTCATGCAGCGCGAAGCAATTCGCTGCGGCATGCCGTACGTAACGCAGCGCTGGCTCGGTGGCATGCTCACCAATTTCAAGACGGTGAAGCTATCCACCAAGCGCCTAATCGACCTTGAGGAGATGGACAAGGAAGGCGGCTTCGAACGCTTCGGTAAGCGCGAAGTGCTGACGCTGCGCCGCGAGATGGAGAAGCTTGAGAAGAGCCTTGGTGGCATCAAGCAGCTGACCAGCTTGCCCGACGCGTTGTTCGTCGTCGATGTCGGCCACGAGAAGATCGCGGTCGCCGAAGCGCGCAAGCTCGGCATCCCGGTCATCGCCATCGTCGATACCAACAACTCGCCCGACGGCGCCGACTGGATAATCCCCGGCAACGACGACGCGATCCGTGCAATCGACCTCTACGCGACCGGTATCGCCGACGCAGTGTTGAACGGCAAGGATTCGCTTCCGCAGCTCGCCGACAGCACCGATGAGTTCGTCGAACTCGATGAGGCCGGCAACCCGAAGATGAAGGCCTCGCAGCAGCGCCGCGCGCCGAAGCCGGTCACCCGCAAGGCAGCGCCGAAGAAGGTCGAAGCGCCGGAGGCCGCGGAAAAGCCGGCCGAGCCTGCAGCCGCCGAACCGGCAGCCGCCGAACCGGCAGCCGAGGTGAAGAAGGCGCCGAAGACCGCGAAGAAGGCCGCTGAGAAGAAGGCTGAAGTGGCTGGACCGGAAGACGAGACCGTCCTCGGTGCGACCGCTGCCGCGGCTCCGAAGAAAAAGAAGGCCACGGTTAAGAAGAAGGCGGTGGTGAAGAAGAAGAAGGCGGTGGCGAAAAAGAAAACCACCACCAAATAAATGAGGTGATGTGATGTCGATTACTGCACAGATGGTGAAGGAACTCCGCGAGCGCACCGGCTCGGGGATGATGGAATGCAAGAAGGCGCTGGTGGAAACCGGCGGCGACCTCGATGCCGCAGTCGAGCTGATGCGCAAGCAGGGGCTCGCGAAGGCCGACAAGAAGGCCGGCCGTATTGCCGCTGAAGGCGCAATCATCATCGAGCAATCCGGTGACGGCAAGCGTGCGGTGATGGTCGAAGTGAACTGCGAGACCGACTTCGTAGCGACCGGTGCGGAGTTCCGCGCGTTCGCCGAAGGCGTCGCGCGCACTGCGCTCGAGTCCGGAGCCGCTGACGTGGATGCCCTGATGGCATCGGGCACCGGTGGCAAGACGCTGGACGAAAGCCGGCGCGAACTCGTCGCGAAGATCGGTGAGAACATCACCGTGCGCCGCTTTGCACTGGTCGAGCGTGCGGGCGACCGCATCGGCACTTACCTGCACGGCACCCGCATCGGCGTCCTCGTCGATGTCGCCGGCGGTGACGACGACCTGGCGCGTGACCTCGCGATGCACATCGCTGCGAGCCGTCCGGTTTGCGTCGATGAGTCGGGCGTGCCGGCCGACCTGCTGGCGAAGGAGCGCGAGATCATCGCCGCGCAGTCGCAGCAGGAAGGCAAGCCAGCTGCGATCATCGAGAAGATGGTCGAAGGGCGCCTGCGCAAATACCTCGCGGAAATCACGCTGCTCGGGCAGCCGTTCGTGAAGAACCCGGACCAGACCGTTAGCCAGCTGGTGAAGGCTGCCGGCGCGACCGTCCACGCGTTCATGCGAATGGAAGTCGGCGAGGGCATCGAGAAGAAGTCCGAGGATTTCGCCGAAGAGGTAAGAAAGGCCTCGCAGGTATAGCCGGTCGAAGGTTGTCGCGAATCACAGATTCGCTCCCACAGGGTGTCTTGGCCCCGCCCAGCGGGTCCGCGGCGTGGGCGTTGAGGTACAATCGCCCGGATTCTTCAAGGAACCCGAGGACATGACCGACCCCGCGCCGCCCCGTTTCAAACGCATCCTGCTGAAGCTCAGCGGCGAGGCTCTCATGGGCGATGCTGATTACGGCATCGACCCGAAGGTCATCAAGCGCCTGGCCGCCGAGATCCGTGATGTCGCCGCAATAGGGGTCGAGGTCGGGGTGGTGGTCGGCGGCGGGAACATCTTCCGCGGCGCGGGCCTGGCCCGGGGCGGTATGGACCGCGTGACCGCCGACCACATGGGCATGCTCGCGACCGTGATGAACGCGCTGGCATTCCAGGACGCGCTTGAGGGTCTTGGCATCAACGCACGCGTGATGTCGGCGCTGCGCATCAACGAGGTCTGCGAGGACTACATCCGCCGCCGCGCGGTACGCCACCTCGAAAAAGGCCGCGTAATCATCTTCGCCGCCGGCACCGGCAACCCATTCTTCACGACCGACTCCGCGGCGAGCCTGCGCGCGGTGGAAATCGGCGCCGACCTGCTGCTGAAGGCGACGAAGGTCGATGGCGTCTACACCGCCGACCCGAAGAAAGACCCGAATGCAAAACGCTACGAGCGCCTTACGTACGACCGCGTGATCAACGACAAGCTGATGGTGATGGACGCGACGGCCATCGTGCTGTGCCGCGACTACAACGTACCGCTGCGGATTTTCGACATGAACCGGCAGGGCGACCTGATGCGCATCATCCGCGGCGACGAGACGGTGGGGACGATAGTCGACAACGGGGAAGCTGCATGATTAATGAAACACGCCGCAACGCGGAAACGCGCATGGCGAAGAGCATCGAAAGCCTGAAGCATGAACTCACAAAGCTCAGGACCGGGCGTGCGCACACCAGCCTGCTCGACCACATTACGGTTGATTACTACGGCTCGCAGATGGCACTGAACCAGGTCGCCAGCATCAGCGTGCCAGACGCACGCACGCTGCTGATCCAGCCGTGGGAGAAGGGCATGGTCTCGTCAATCGAGAAGGCGATCATGACTTCCGATCTGGGTCTCACACCGGCGACCGCAGGTACGATAATCCGCGTACCGCTGCCGGTGCTTACCGAGGAACGTCGCCGCGAGCTCGTCAAGGTCGTGAAGAGCGAAGGTGAGGGTGCGCGCGTCGCGATCCGCAATATCCGCCGTGATGCGAACAATGAATTGAAGGCGTTGCTGAAGGATAAGGAGGTCACCGAGGACGAGGAGCGTCGCGCGCAGGACGACATCCAGAAACTCACCGACCGGCACATCGCTGAAGTCGACCAGATGCTCACCGCGAAGGAAGCGGAGCTGATCGAGATCTGATGATGGAAGGGCCCGTACCCGCGCACGTTGCGATCATCATGGACGGAAACGGTCGCTGGGCGCGGAAGCGCAGCTTGCCGCGCCATGCCGGCCACCAGGCCGGGGTCAAATCGACGCGGAGCGTGATCGAGGCGAGCGCCAAGGCCGGCGTCGGTGCGCTGACGCTGTTCGCGTTCTCGAGCGAGAACTGGCGCCGACCGGCAGGCGAGGTCAGCCGGTTGATGGAACTGTTCCTGTCGACGCTCGGCAGTGAAGTGCAGAAGTTGCACGAGAATGGCATCCGCGTGCGATTCATCGGCGACCGTGCCGCGTTCGGCAATGGGCTGCAGCGCGAAATGGACCGGGCCGAAGCCGGACCTCTTCATCCGGACCGGTGGCGACCAGAGGTTGTCGAACTTCCTGTTGTGGCACCTTGCGTACACCGAGCTCTACTTCACCGACACGCTGTGGCCCGACTTCGGCGCCGACGATTTCCATGCCGCACTCGAAGCATTCGCCGAGCGAGAGCGGCGCTTCGGCGGCGTGCCTGACGCAGGTACCGGTGCTTAGCACACGCATTCTGACAGCGCTGCTCCTTGCGCCTCCGGTGCTCGCGGTGATGTTCTTCGCGCCGGCGTGGGCGTTCGAGTTGCTGGTCGGCGTCGCGTTCACATTCGCTGCGTGGGAGTGGGGCGCGTTGATGTCATGTACCCGTCGCCGCACGCGCGGGTTATACGCGCTGCTGGTCGCCGCGCTGCTCGCCGCTACTTCGTGGGCGTTGCGGGAATGGGCGGGCGTGCTGCCGGCGCTGATCGCGCTCGCGCTCGCGTGGTGGGCGTTCGTGCTCGCATGGCTCGTATTCCATCCGCAACGCGCGCCATCGCATTCCGTATATGGCTTGAAGGGCTTGTGCGGTCTGTTGACGCTGGTGCCCGCGTTTGCCGCGGTGTCGATGCTGCACCGCGACCAAGGTGCGTGGCTGGTGCTGTTCCTGCTTGCGCTCGTCTGGCTTGCCGATGTCGGTGCCTATTTCTTCGGCCGGGCGTTCGGCCGCCACAAGCTCGCGCCGCAGGTGAGTCCCGGCAAGACCTGGGAAGGCGTTGTCGGCGCTTACGTCGCAACTGCGTTTGTGGTCGTCGCCGGCTGGGCGGCAGGCCTCGCATTCGGGCCGGTGTGGTACTTCGCGCTCGTGTGCTTGCTGACGGTCGCAATCTCAATCATCGGCGACCTTGCCGAATCGATGTTCAAGCGCCAGCAGGGGGTCAAGGACAGTGGCACGCTGCTGCCGGGGCACGGCGGCATGCTCGACCGCATCGACAGCCTCACCTCGGCCGCGCCCGCGTTCACGGGCGGTTTGCTGTTCGCCGGACAGTTCTGATGAAGTGTCTGACGATCCTAGGCGCCACAGGCACAATCGGGCGCAATACGCTGGATGTGGTCGCCCGCCACCCGGACCGTTTCACCGTCCATGCGCTGACCGCACACTCCGATTGGGAACGCCTCGCTGAACTTTGCCGGGAACATCGGCCGTCCGTCGCGGTCATTGGTAAAGGGGACGCGGTCGCCCCGCTCGCGGCCCGGTTGCGGGAGTTCGGGCTCACAACCGAGGTGCGGACCGGCGCAGATTCGCTCGCCGAGGTGGCCGCGGCCCCCGAAGTCGATGCGGTGATGGCAGCGATTGTGGGCGCGGCCGGGCTTCTACCGACGCTCGCGGCCGCGCGGGCCGGCAAGCGCGTGCTGCTGGCTAACAAGGAGGCGTTGGTGATGTCCGGCGCGTTGTTCATGGATGCCGTCCATAAGCACGGTGCAGAACTCGTGCCAATCGACTCGGAACACAACGCGGTGTTTCAGTGCCTGCCGCACCCGCGCCCGAACGGCCTCGCCGGCGCTGGCATCCGGCGCATCGTGCTGACGGCATCCGGCGGTCCGTTCCGCGACGCGCCGGTCGGCACGCTCGACGCGGTTACGCCCGAACAGGCAGTTGCACACCCGAACTGGGTCATGGGGAAAAAGATTTCAGTGGATTCGGCGACGATGATGAACAAGGGTCTCGAGGTGATCGAGGCATGCTGGTTGTTCGACGCCTCGCCGGAGCAGGTTGAGGTCGTCGTGCATCCGCAGAGCATCGTGCATTCGATGGTCGAGTTTGCCGACGGCTCGGTGCTCGCCCAGTTGGGTAACCCTGACATGCGCACGCCAATCGCGCACGCACTGGCGTGGCCCGACCGCATCGACGCCGGCGTTGCCCGCCTCGACCTTACCGAACTCGCGCGGCTCGATTTCCGCGCGCCGGACCACGAGCGTTTCCCGTGCCTGCAAATCGCGTTCGACGCACAGGCTGCTGGTGGCGCCGCGCCCGCGGTGCTGAACGCTGCAAACGAAATTGCAGTCGGCGCATTCCTCGCGCGGCGTATCCGCTTCACCGACATCTCGCGTGTGATCAGGACCGCGCTTGATGCGCTGGCTTCGCGCAGCGCGGACGGCCTCGATGAGATTCTCGCGGTCGACCGCGACGCGCGCGCCGCCGCGGAGGCTGCGCTGTGAGTTTCCTGATTGCGCTTGCATCGTTCATCGTCGCGCTCGGCATCCTGGTCACGGTGCACGAATACGGACACTTCTGGGTCGCGCGCCGTGCCGGTGTGCAGGTGCTGCGTTTCTCGGTCGGCTTCGGCCGCCCCATCTGGTCGCGCACTGCGAGCGACGGTACCGAGTATGTAATTGCTGCGATACCGCTCGGCGGCTACGTGAAGATGCTCGACGAGCGCGACCCGGATATGCCGGCATCGGCGGACGTAGAGCGCTCGTTCAACCGCACGACGCCGCTGCGAAAGGTTGCAATCACGCTCGCGGGACCTGCCGCCAATTTCCTGTTTGCGATCTTCGCGTACTGGATGATGTTCGTAATCGGCATACCCGGGTTGCAGCCGGTCGTTGGTGCGGTGACGCCGGATTCACCGGCGGCGCACGCGGGCCTCGAGGCGGGCGACAGGTTCGTGCGTATAGACGGCAGCGACACGCCGACCTGGGAAGCTGCGCTGCTCGCATTGCTTGAAGGTGTGATTACGAACGAGCCGTTCGAAGTCGAGGTCGTCGACACGGATGGTTACGCGCGCCAGCACATGCTGGCGGCGGGCGCGGCGCGACCGCTGACGGAGCCCGGCTCGTTATTGCCCGGCATCGGCATCGCACCGTGGCGCCCGCGCGTTCCCGCGTTCCTCGGCGACATTGAGGCCGGCGGTGCCGCTGATGCGGCAGGCCTGCGTAGCGGTGACCACGTGCTGGCGCTCGACGGCGAACCAGTCGCCGACTGGGAGGCGCTGGTCGGTCACATCCGCGCGCGTCCGGGCGAGCGGGTCTTGTTCCAGGTCGAGCGAGCCGGCGCGCTGCTTGAATTGCCGGTCCAGGTCGGCGCAATCGATTCGGGTGAAGCAGGCGGCGGGGTCATCGGCCGGGTGGGCGCCGGGGTATCGGTGCCGGCGGACCTGTTCGCAGGGATGGAATCCGAACTGCGCTACGGGCCGGTCGCCGCGCTGCCACGCGCCGCTCGGCGGATGGTCGAAATGTCGGTGCTCACGGTGAAGATGCTCGGGAGCATGGTCGTCGGCGACGTTTCGGTGAAGAACATCTCCGGCCCCATCAACATCGCGCAGTACGCCGGTTACAGCGCCTCGGTCGGGCTGGTACCGTTCCTTGCGTTCCTGGCGATCGTCAGTATCAGCCTTGGAATCATCAACTTGCTGCCGATTCCGATTTTGGATGGCGGGCATCTCGTGTATCATCTCGTCGAGTTGGTCAAGGGCCGCCCGGTTTCTGAGCAGACAGAAATCGTCGGGCAGCGTATCGGCCTCGGAATGCTTGCGATGCTGATGGGCCTCGCGTTCTACAACGACCTGGCCCGCATCTTTGGATAATCACGCTCAGGATGGAATTGCATTGAACTACCGCAGCACGCTGCGGCCGCTGTGGTGGCTGCCGATGATCATCGCCCTGGCGTGGCCCCCATTGGGCGCCGCGCAGGAGACCGGGCGTTTCGTCGTCGAGGACATCGAGGTCGTCGGGTTGCAGCGCATCACCGAGGGCACACTGTTCAACTACCTTCCGGTCAATATCGGCGACACGCTGACGCCGGATCGCACGGCCCAGGCGCTGCGCGCGCTGTTCACGACCCAGTTCTTCCACGACGTAGAGTTACGGCGCGACGGCAACACGCTGGTGGTCGCCGTCACCGAGCGGCCGACGATTGCGAGCTTCACGGTTACCGGCAACAAAGACATCAAGGACGACGACTTGCGCGGCGTGCTGCGCGGCGTCGGTCTCGCCGAAGGTCGCATCTTCGACCGCGGCGTGCTCGAGAGCGTAGAGGTGGAGCTGCGCCGCCAGTACTTCAACCGTGGCAAGTACGCGGTTACGGTCGACACCGAGGTCCGCGAGGTACCCGGCAACCTTGTCGAAATCGCGATTACGATCGCCGAAGGTCAAGTCGCGCGCATCCGTGAGGTCAACTTCGTCGGTAACCATTCGTTCAGCAACCGCGAGCTTGCCGGCATACTCGAACTGCGCCGGTCGAACTGGCTGTCGTTCTACCGCAAGGACGACCAGTACTCGCGTGAGAAGCTGCAGGGCGACCTGGAGTCGCTGCGCTCCTTCTACATGGACCAGGGTTACGCGGCGTTCGAGGTCGAATCGCTGCAGGTCGCGATTTCGCCCGACAAGCGTGATGTGTTCATCACGGTCAACATCAAAGAAGGTGGCAAGTACCGCATCGGCGAAATCCGTCTTGCCGGCAACCTCATCCTCGACGAGCCGGAGATGCGGCGGCTGGTGCTGTTCAACACCGGTGACAGCTTCCACCACCGTGCGATCACCTTGTCCACCGAGCTGATGACGCGCCGGCTTGGCGAAGAAGGCTATGCGAACGCTGAGGTTGCACCGCTACCGGACTTCGGCGAAGAGGATGACATCGTCGACATCACGCTGTTCTTCGAGCCCGGAAACCGCGTGTACGTACGCCGCATTAATTTCGTGGGCGCCTCGGCGACCAACGACGAGACCTTCCGCCGTGAGATGCGCCAGCTGGAAGGCAGCTGGTTGCAGAACTCCGCGATTGACCGGTCGAAGACCCGTCTGCAGCGACTGCCGTTCGTCGCAGAAGTCGAGATTACGCCGACGCCGGTGGCGGGCTCCGACGAGTTCGTCGACATCGACATTGAGATCGAGGAGCGCGAGCCCGGGCATTTCCAGTTTGGGGCGGGCTACTCGGGCGCGTTCGGCGTGATGCTCAATGCCGGCGTCACGCACAGCAACTTCCTCGGTGAAGGTCGACGCGTCCAGATAAACCTCGCACGCAGCGAGTTCAGCCAGACCTATAACCTCAGTTTCACCGAACCATATTGGACGGTTAACGGAATCAGCCGTAACTGGGGTGTGTTCTTCCGCGAGGCCGACCAGTTGTTCGCGCAGGGTTCGCCGATGTTCATCAATACCTGGGGCGGGAACATCGGGTTCGGCATCCCGCTGTCCGAGTTCATGTTCATCAACGTCGGCGCGACGCTCGCACAACATGAGCTGATTGCCTCGTTTAACTCAACTCCGTATCTGCAGGCGTGGGTGCGCAACCCGAACCACGGCGAAAACTTCGAGAACCTGTTTCCCGACAACCCGCTTGCCAACGTATCGGGCACGCGTTTCCGCACGATTGAGCTGAACCTCGGCTGGTCACGCGATACGCGCAACCGGGCAATTTTTCCGTCCGCTGGTTCGCGCCTCGGCGTAAGCGGCGAGATTTCGGTGCCGCCGAGCGAGATCAGCTACTACATGGGCACGCTTTTCAACCACTCTTATTGGACGCTCCGGGGCGATACGGTCCTTTCGTTCCGGACCGAGCTGACTGCAGGCAGGGGTTACAGAGACACGAGCGGGCTGCCACCGTACAAATTCGTATTCGCTGGCGGCCCAGAGTCGATACGTGGCTATCGTGAGAACTGGCTCGGTCCGCAGGACGATGCGGGCTTCCCCGTCGGCGGCAACGTTCGCATGTTCAGCCAAATAGAGATTATGATACCGCCACCGTCCGAGAAGCTCCGGAACAGTTCGCGCATCGGGCTGTTCGTCGACGCGGGCAACGTATTCCAGGGGCGGGATTCGGTATCGTTTGACGAGATGCGTATGTCGGCAGGCTTGGCCGCGACATGGCTGGCCCCGATTGGCGCGATGAAAATCAGTTACGCGGTTCCGCTGAACGACAAGCCCGGCGACAGGCTGGAAAGGTTACAGTTCTCGATCGGGTCGGCATTTTGATTTATGGAGGTCACGTGTTTACAAAGCTAAAGATTTCGACGACCGGGCTGCTTGCAGCATCTTTGCTGGCCGCGGCGCCTATGGCGGCGGTCGCGCAAGATATGAAGATCGGTGTGGTCAACCTGAATCGCTTACAGGAGCAGGCGCCGCAGGCGCAGGCCGCGCAAGCGACACTCGAGCGCGAGTTCGCCGACCGTCAGCGTGACTTGCTCGCGGAGCAGCGTGCGGTTACGCAGTTGCAGGAACGCCTGCAGCGCGAAGCCGACACCATCGCCGACCCCGCTGAGGCCGCGCGCCTTGAGCGTGATCTGCGCACGCGCCAGCGCGACTTCCAGCGCAACGCTCAGCAGTTCGAAGAGGACCTGAACATCCGCCGCAATGAGGAGCTCGCACGCTTCCAGCGGCAGGTATTCGACGAGATTCAGGTTTTCTCGCGCGAAGAGAGCTTCGATGTGGTGCTCGCGCAGGGCGTGCTGTACCACAGCGAGCGCGTCGACGTCACCGACCGCATCCTGCAGCGTCTGCAGCGCGCGGGCGGCGGCCGCCGCTGAGCTTCGCGTAATGGGCGTCAGCCTCGCTGATCTCGCCGCAATCACCGGCAGCGAGTTGCGCGGCGACCCGGACCTGGCGATCACCGGCGTCGGCACACTTGCCGGCGCGGGTGTCGGCCAGATCACTTTCCTTTCCAATTCAAAGTACCGCAAGTACCTCGAGGCCACCAAGGCGTCGGCGGTTATCGTCGGCGCGGCCGACGCGGACGCGTGCCCCGTGGCCGCACTGGTCGCGGCAGACCCGTATGTTGCCTACGCCAAGGTCGCGCAGCGGCTCGCGCCGGCGGCGCGGGCGCCCGGCGTACACCCTTCTGCAGTCGTTGACCCAGGCGCGACGCTCGGCAGCGGCGTCACCGTGGGACCCGGCTGCGTGGTCGGCGCCGGCGCGGTAATCGGCGATGACAGCTGGCTGGTCGCGAATGTGACCGTGCTCGAGCGCGTGCAAATCGGTAAGCGCGTAATCGTGCACCCGGGCGCGGTAATCGGAGCCGATGGTTTCGGCATCGCGCAGGATGCGGGTCGTTGGATTAAGGTTCCGCAGCTCGGCACGGTGTTGGTCGGCGACGATTGCGAGATCGGCGCGAACACGACGATCGATCGTGGAGCGCTCGAGGACACGGTGCTCGAGGAGGGCGTGAAGCTCGACAACCTGATCATGGTTGCGCATAACGTACATATCGGCGCCCACACGGTGGTTGCCGGTTGCGTCGGAATTGCCGGTAGCACGCGGATAGGCAAGCGCTGCCTGATAGCCGGCGCGTCCGGTATCTCCGGGCACCTGAACATTGCCGACGATGTGATGATCATGGCGATGTCGATGGTTACCAGCGACATCCACCAGGCTGGCCAGTACGCGAGCGGCTTGCCGCTCGACTCGCTGGCCAACTGGCGCCGGAACGGTGCACGCTTCCGCCACCTTGACGAGCTCGCGAAGCGCGTGAAGGCGCTGGAAAAGAAGAGCGACAAGGACTGAACGATGCCGACCATGGACATACATGAAATTCTCAAGCAGCTGCCGCACCGGTATCCGTTCCTGCTCGTCGACCGCGTGCTCGATTACACGCCGGGTGAGTCGCTGGTCGCGATCAAGAATGTGACGATGAACGAGCCGTTCTTTCCGGGGCACTTTCCACGCCGCCCTGTGATGCCGGGCGTGTTGATCCTCGAAGCGATGGCGCAGGCCACCGGGCTCCTGGCGTTCGCCAGCATCGGCACACCGGACGAGAAGTCGCTGTACTACTTTGCCGGTGTCGATAGTGCGCGCTTCCGCAAGCCGGTGGAGCCGGGCGACCAGCTGCGCATGGAGGTCAAGGTGTTGCGACGCATGCGCACGATCTGGAAGTTCGAGTGCGTCGCGACTGTGGATGGCGAGATTGTGTGCGACGCGCAGCTGATGTGCGCGGCGAGCCGCTTCGAGTGAGCGTCGACCCGCGCGCGGTCGTCGACGCGGGCGCGAAGCTCGGTACGGGCGTGACGGTAGGCCCGTTCAGCGTAATCGGTGCCGGTGTCGAAATCGGCGATGGTACGACGATCGGGCCACACGTCGTTATTGAGGGGCCGACGCGCATCGGCCGCGACAACACCATCCACTCATTCTCGTCTCTGGGTATCGCGCCGCAGGACAAGAAGTATGCCGGCGAGCAGACCACGCTCGAGATCGGCGACCGGAATACCATTTTCCAATACTGCACCATCAGCCGTGGCACACCGCAGGATGCGGGTACGACGCGCATCGGAAACGACAATTGGATTATGGCGTACGTGCACATCGCGCACGATTGCGTGGTCGGCGACAACGTCATCCTCGCAAACTGCGCGACGCTGGCCGGCCACGTACACATCGACGATTGGGCGATACTCGGCGGCTTCGCGAAGATGCACCAGTTCTGCCACGTCGGTACGCACGCGTTCTGCGGGATGGACTGCGGCGTCACGCGCGACGTCCCGCCTTATGTGACGGTGTCCGGCCACCCGGCCGAGCCGCACGGCATCAACAGCGAAGGCTTGAAGCGGCGCGGCTTCACCGCCGCACAGATTCGGACGATCAAGCAGGCTTACCGGTTGTTGTACCGCGACGGGCTGAAGCTCGACGAGGCTCGCACGCGTATCGAGGCGCTCGCCGCGACCCACCCTGAACTTGCGCCGTTCGTGCCTTTCTTCGTGCGCGCGACCCGCAGCATCGTGCGCTGACCGCGTGGCCGGGCTACGCGTAGCGGTCATTGCCGGCGAAGCATCGGGCGACATCCTCGGCGCCGGCCTGGTCGATGCAATCCGCGTGCTGGACCCGGACGCCGAGTTCCGCGGCATCGCCGGACCCCGCATGCAGGCAGTCGGCGTCGACGCGTTGTTCGCCGCCGACGAGCTGTCCGTTCTCGGGCTCGCCGAAGTGCTCGGGCGCCTACCGCGCCTGCTCAAGGTACGGCGCGAACTGGTCGCAGCGTTGTGCGAATGGCGGCCGGATGTGTATGTCGGCATCGATTCCCCGGATTTCAACCTCCCGGTCGCGCGCAAGCTACGCGGGGCCGGGATGCACACCGTGCAGTATGTGAGTCCGACGGTGTGGGCGTGGCGCCCCGGCCGCGTCAAAGGCATCGCCCGCGCGGTCGATTGCGTGCTGTGTCTGTTCCCGTTCGAACCTTCACATTACGAAGGCAGTGGCACCGACGCGGTGTTCGTCGGCCACCCATTGGCCGACCAGTTGGTACCGCCGGGCGCCGAGGAGCGTGTCGAACTCAGGAAATCGCTTGGGCTCGACCCGGACGGCGTGGTGCTTGCGGTGCTGCCGGGCAGCCGCCGCAGCGAACTCACAAACCTTGGGCCGGCGTTCGCGGGCGCAATCGGTGCGCTGTCGCGGCGAGCTGGGCCGGTCCCGCATTTCATCGCGCCGATGCTAAGCGACACGCACGCCGCGCAGTTTGCACGCATGTGCGAGCGGTACGCGCCAGGTGTACCGGTGCAACTCGTGCGCGAGGACTCGCGCCGCGTGCTCGCGGCGGCCGACTTCGTATTGACCAAGTCCGGCACTGCGTCGCTGGAGGCGCTGTTGCTCGACCGCCCGATGGTGGTGGGTTACCGGGTTGCGCCGCTGACCGCGTGGATCCTGCGGACCTTCGGGTTGCTGCGCATCCGGGCGTTCGCGATGCCGAACCTGCTTGCCGGCGGCGACATCGTGCCCGAGCTGATACAAGAAGCGTGCACCGCAGAATCTCTCGCTGCAGCGATGGGTACGCTGCTGGACCATCCCGATACAGCGGCCGCGCAGCGCACCGCGTTCGCTGCACTGCGTGGTGTGCTGAAGGCGGGCGCGAGCGCGCGCGCTGCCGCGGAGGTGGTGCGGGTCGCAAAAGTCTGAGTGGTCCGAGGCCGTGAGCCCCACATTGTGTAAAATCGGGTGAGTTTCACGGGGGTCGTCTTGGGGTTAATCGCGATATCAACGGCAGGCCTGCTCGCTGGCGTGGACGAGGCGGGCCGGGGTCCGCTCGCCGGGCCGGTTGTCGCGGCTGCGGTAATCCTCGACCCCGACGGTCCCCGCATCAACGGCATCCGCGACTCCAAGCTCCTGACCGCCGACCAGCGCGAGTCGCTGGCGGCACGCATCCGCGAGCGGGCGCTGTATTGGGGCGTCGGGCGCGCCGACCACGAAGAAATTGATCGGCTGAACATCCTCGAGGCGACGCTGCTCGCGATGGAGCGCGCGGTTGCGGCGCTCGGCTGCGTGCCTGAGCGCGTGCTGGTCGACGGAAACCGGCTACCGCGGCACCTGCCGTGCGCGGCGGAGTGCATCATCGGCGGCGATGCGCGCGTGCGCGCGATCGGCGCCGCGTCGATCATCGCCAAGACCGTGCGGGATGCCGAGATGTGCGCGCTCGACGCGCAGTACCCCCAGTGGGGCTTTTCCATTCATAAGGGTTATTCGACCCCGGCACACCTTGCCGCGCTCGCGGAGCATGGCCCGAGCCCGGTCCACCGGCGCTCATTCGCGCCTGTCCAGCGCTGCCTGGACTTGGTCGGCATGCCGTGACGCCGTTCGTCCACCTGCACCTGCACAGCGAGTTTTCGCTGGTCGACAGCGTCGTGCGCATCGACCGCCTCATCGAGGCCGCGGTTGCAGCCGGCATGCCAGCGGTCGCGCTGACCGACCAGTCGAACATGTTCGCCGCGGTAAAGTTCCAGAAGGCGGCGCTTGCTGCCGGCGTGCAGCCCATCCTCGGCGTAGACCTGCTGGTCGAGCAGGCAGACGACGCGGAAGCGCCGACGCGGCTCGTGCTGCTCGCGCAGGACGAGGCCGGTTACCTGAACCTGACCTCGCTTGTGTCCCGCAGCTACATCGAAGGCCAACACCGCGGCGAGCCACGCATCCACCGCGAATGGCTCGAAGGCCACAGCGCCGGGCTCATCGCGCTGTCCGGCGGGCGTTTCGGGGATGTCTTGAATTGATGCGGACCGGGCGACCGGGAGACGAGGCGTGCGTGCATGCGTCGGTCGCGCTCGCCGCCCGCCGTGGCGTGCCGGTTGTCGCAACCAACGACGTACGCTTCCTCTCTGCGTCCGATTTCGATGCGCACGAGGCGCGCGTCTGCATCCGGGAAGGGCGCACGCTGTCCGACCCGCGCCGGCCGAAGCGCTATTCGCCGGAGCAGTCTTTGAAGACTGGCGACGAAATGGCTGCGCTCTTTTCCGATATCCCCGAGGCGCTCGACAACGCGCTCGGCATCGCGCGCCGCTGCAGTTTCACGCTCGAGCTCGGGCGCACCTGCCTGCCGAACTTCCCGGTTCCAGAAGGCCAGACCACTGGCGGCTACCTGCACGACAGCGCACGCGTCGGCCTCGAGGCGCGGCTGGCAGCCGAAACGCCGACCGCGCCGCGCAGTGTGTACGACGAGCGTCTGCGCCATGAGCTCGACGTGATCGACGGCATGGGCTTCGCCGGGTACTTCCTGATCGTCGCGGACTTCATCCGCTGGGCGCGCGACAACGGCGTGCCGGTTGGGCCGGGCCGTGGCTCCGGCGCAGGCTCTCTGGTCGCCTGGGTACTCGGTATCACCGACCTCGACCCGATCCGTTACGACCTGCTGTTCGAGCGCTTCCTGAATCCTGAGCGCGTCTCAATGCCTGACTTCGACATCGATTTCTGCATGGACGGCCGCGACCGCGTGATCGATTACGTGGCCGAACGCTATGGCCGTGAACAGGTCAGCCAGATTATTACCTACGGCACGATGGCCGCGCGCGCGGTCGTGCGCGACGTCGGTCGCGTACTCGGGCACCCATACGGTTTCGTCGACCGCATCGCGAAACTGGTGCCGTTCGAGCTCGGTATGACGCTCGCCGTCGCAATCGAGGACGAGGACCTGAAGCGCGAATACGAGTCCGAGGACGAAGTGCGCGCGCTGATTGACCTCGCGATGAAGCTCGAAGGGCTCGCCCGCAACGCTGGCAAGCACGCGGGTGGCGTCGTCATCGCGCCGTCGCGGCTCACCGATTTCCTGCCGCTCTACTGCGAGGAGAACTCTTCACAACGCGTCGCGCAGTTCGACAAGGACGATGTGGAAGCGGTTGGGTTGGTGAAGTTCGACTTCCTTGGGCTGCGCACGCTGACGGTCATCGACAGGGCGGTGCGCGCGACCAAGGTCGATATCAACCGAATCCCGCTCGATGACGAGGCTACCTATGCGCTACTGAAGCGCTGCAGCACGACTGCGGTGTTCCAGCTTGAGTCGCGCGGCATGAAGGACCTGATCAAGCGCCTGCGGCCCGACCATTTTGAGGAAATCATCGCGCTGGTCGCGCTGTTCCGGCCGGGGCCGCTCCAGTCGGGGATGGTCGACGACTTCATCGCCCGCAAACACGGGCGCGAGAAGGTCGACTACCCGCACCCAAAGCTGGAGCCGATTCTAAAGCCGACTTACGGCGTCATCCTCTATCAGGAACAGGTGATGCAGATTGCGCAGGTGCTCGCCGGCTACACGCTTGGCGCCGCGGACCTGCTGCGCCGGGCGATGGGCAAGAAGAAGCCCGAAGAGATGGCGCTACAGCGCAGCATCTTCACGGAGGGTGCGGTCGCGCGTGGCGTAAGCGAGCGCCAGGCGACACACATCTTCGACCTGATGGAGAAGTTTGCCGGTTACGGCTTCAACCGTTCGCACTCGGCTGCGTACGCGATGCTCAGCTACCAGACCGCGTGGCTGAAGGCGCACCACCCGGCTGCATTCATGGCTGCGGTGCTGTCGACCGACATGGACAACACCGACAAGGTGGTGATGCTGATAGACGAGTGCGCGAAGCTGGACATCGCGGTGCGCCCGCCGGGCATCAACGAGTCGGATTTCGGGTTCACGGTGTCAGGTCCGCAGGAGATCCGGTACGGGCTCGGTGCGATCCGCGGCGTCGGTCAGGGCGCGGTCGAGAGCCTGGTTGCTGAGCGCACGCAGAACGGCCCATTCACCGACCTCGCCGACCTGTGCCGCCGCGTCGACCTGCACCGCATGAACAAACGGGTACTCGAGGCGATGATCAAGTCCGGCGCGCTCGACGGGCTCGGCGGCAGCCGTGCGGCGTTGATGGCGGCGTTGCCGCAAGCAGTGCGTCTCGCGGAACAGCACGGAATTGCGGTGACAACCGGCCAGGAAGACCTGTTCGGCCTCGGCGGTGGCGCGGTCGCCGCGCCTGCCGCGTTATCGGTTTCTGATACCGCCGCGGTCGAGTGGAGCGAACAAGAACGGCTGGCTGGCGAAAAAGAAACGCTTGGGCTGTACCTGACCGGGCACCCGATCCAGCGCTACGAAGCGGAGCTCGCGCAGTTCGTCAGCGGAAAGATTGCCGAGCTGTCGGAGCAGGTGGGCGAGGGCGGCGGTCACAACGGCAACAACGGCGAGCGTTGGCGGCAGGGTCCGCAAAAGCAGGTAACGCTCGCGGGTCTGGTTGTCGATGTAAAGAAACGCAACGGCCGAGTCGCAATCACGCTTGACGACCGCAGCGGGCGCGTCGAGTTGCCGCTCTTTGATGATGTCGCGCAGCGCTACCGCAACCTGGTCGTGCGCGACCAGCTGCTCATCGTCGAGGGCAAGCTCAGCTTCGACGACTTCAGCGGCGGATACCGGATCAACCAGAAGCAGTTGTACGACCTTACGCAGGCGCGCGAGGAATGGAGCCGGCACATCGAGGTCGACTGGGCGGGGCCGGACGCGGGCGCAGAATTCGTCGCTGCACTGCGCGGCGCGTTGACGCCGTTCCGGAACGGCAGTTGCCCGGTGTTCATCAACTACCGCGGCTGGTCCGCGGCCGTGCCCGTTGAACTCGGCGCGCAATGGCGGGTCCGCCCCGACGACCTCCTGCTGGAGAAGCTGGCCGGCATCGCCGGGCCAGGCGCGGTGCGGGTGGTCTATGCCGGTGGGGCGGTGGTCTGGCACTGAGCTTTAATCGCGGTGCGGAGCACCGCTCCTACATTGGCGTCCGAGTCCCTTCAGTGTAGGAGCGGTGCTCCGCACCGCGATGGCTGGGGATTTTTGAGCGCCTTACGGTAAACTGCCCCAATGAATATGAATTTCCTGGATTTCGAGCAGCCAATCGCCGAACTGGAGGCGAAAATCGAAGAGCTGCGCTTCGTTGGTGATGACTCCGAGGTCAATATCTCCGAGGAGATCACCCGGCTACAGGACAAAAGCCGCGCGCTGACGAAGCAGATTTTTTCCAACCTGACGGCCTGGCAGGTCGCGCAACTCGCGCGCCACCCGCACCGCCCGTATTCGCTCGATTACATCCAGCGCATCTTCACCGACTTCCAGGAACTGCACGGCGACCGCGCGTACCGCGACGACCCAGCGATCGTCTGCGGGCTCGCGCGGCTCGATGGTCGGTCGGTTGCGGTGATCGCGCACCAGAAGGGGCGCGACACGAAAGAGAAGCTGAAGCGCAACTTCGGCATGCCGAAGCCGGAGGGCTATCGCAAGGCGCTGCGCGTGATGAAGCTCGCCGAGCGTTTCTCGCTGCCGATCATCACGCTGATCGATACGCCGGGCGCGTACCCGGGCATCGGCGCGGAGGAGCGCGGCCAAAGCGAGGCAATCGCGCGCAACCTGTTCGAGATGTCGAATCTGCGTACACCGCTGGTGTGCACGGTCATCGGCGAGGGTGGGTCCGGTGGGGCGCTGGCAATCGGCGTCGGCGACCGGATGATGATGATGCAGTACGCGATCTATTCGGTGATCTCCCCCGAGGGCTGTGCGTCGATCCTCTGGAAGAGCGCCGAGAAAGCTGCCGACGCCGCCCACGCGATGGGTATTACCTCGACGCGCCTGCACTCGCTTGGGTTGATTGACGAGGTCATCGATGAACCGCTCGGCGGCGCGCACCGTGACCCCGAAGCGATGGCCGAGTCACTGAAGGCGATGTTGACCGCGAGCCTGGATCAGGTCGAGCACATGCCGCTCGATGAGCTGCTCGCGGCGCGCTACGAAAAGCTGATGTCGTTCGGTAACTTCAAGGAGTGACACGAGGGCCCCGTCCCGTGATGCCGGTCCCCGACCACGTCCGCGCGGTACTCGACCGACACCCCGGACGGCGCTGGTGCATCGCATTTAGCGGCGGGCTTGATTCCACTGTATTGCTACATGCGCTGGCGAGCCTGCGCGACGAGCACCCCTACGCGCTGCGAGCGCTGCACGTCGACCACGGCATGCACGCGGACTCGGCGGCGTGGGCGACGCACTGTATCCGTACCGCTGCGGCGTTGGACATCCCGTGTACCGTGCTGCGCGTAGCGGTGGATGCGCGCGGCGGTAGCGGTCCGGAAGCGGCTGCGCGTGACGCGCGTTACGCGGCGTTCGCGCTGGAGCTCGACCCCGACGAGGGATTGCTGACCGCGCAGCATGCCGACGACCAGGCGGAGACCGTGCTGCTCGCGCTGTTGCGTGGCAGTGGGCCGGCCGGGCTCGCCGCAATGCCGGAGTCGGCGCCACTGGGAGCCGGCCTGCTGGTGCGCCCGCTGCTTGGCTGCAGCCGAGACACGCTTGCGGCCTGGGCACGAGAGCTCGCGCTCGAGTGGATCGATGACCCATCGAATGCGAACACCGGGCTGGCGCGCAACTTCCTGCGCCAGCGGGTCATGCCGGCGCTGCACGAGCGCTGGCCCGCGGTCGCAGAGTCGCTCGCACGCAGCGCTTCGCTCGCTGCAGAAGCGGACACGCTGCTTGCCGCGTTCGCGGACCTCGACCTTGAAGCGCTGTCCGACGGGACCGAGCTGGATGCCGACGGCGTTAGCGCGCTCGGCCCGGTGCGCGCCCGCAATGTATTGCGCCGATGGATCGCGCGCCTGGACCTGCCGGTTGCACCTTATGAACGGCTGCTCGAAGCGGAGCGGCAGTTGCGCGAAGCCGGGGACGACCGAGTACCAACGGTCGAATGGCCGGGCGCGGTCCTCAGACGTTGGCAAGGAAGGCTCTTTGCCGAACGGCCGCAGCCCGAGCCGCAGAGTGGCTGGGCTATCGCGTGGGATGGCAAGAATGCGCTGCAACTGCCCGATAAATCTATGGTTATCGAACTAACCCACGCAAAAGAGGGTATCGCAGCGGCGAAGCTGGCGGGTGTCACCCTGCGCGTGGCGTTCCGCTCCGGCGGCGAGCGCCTGCGCACGCATCCGCTCGGCCCACACCGAGTGGTCAAGGACCTGCTTGCCGAAGCCGGCGTGCCGCCGTGGCGGCGTGGGCGGATTCCGTTCCTGTTTGCCGGCGACCAGCTGGTCGCGGTCGGCGACCTGTTCGTCGACGCCGACTGGGCCGCAAGCGAAGGCGAGCAGGCTGTACGGGCGGTGCTCCGCTAAAACGCGTACAATTGCCTCCCGGTTACCGTAGCTCCCTGCCGCGGTGCCAAGACCGGGAAATTCAATGACTAAATTCATCTTCGTGACCGGCGGCGTGGTATCCAGCCTCGGTAAAGGCATCGCGGCGGCCTCGCTCGGTGCGATCCTCGAGGCGCGGGGTCTCAAGGTCACGATGGTGAAGCTCGACCCATACCTGAACGTCGACCCCGGCACCATGAGCCCGTTCCAGCACGGGGAAGTATTCGTTACCGATGACGGCACTGAGACCGACCTGGACTTGGGCCATTACGAACGCTTTATCCACGCCCGTATGGGTCGCCACAACAACTTCACCAGCGGCCGCATCTACGAGAACGTCATCCGCCGCGAGCGCCGCGGTGACTACCTCGGCGGCACCGTCCAGGTCATCCCGCACGTCACCGACGAGATCAAGCGCTGCGTGCGTGAGGGTGCCGTCGGGGCCGACATCTGCATGGTCGAGATCGGCGGCACGGTCGGCGACATCGAGTCGTTGCCGTTCCTTGAGGCGATCCGCCAGCTCGGCGTGGAGCTCGGCCGCGACAACGCAATCTTCATGCACCTGACACTCGTCCCGTATATCGCAGCTGCCGGCGAGATCAAGACCAAGCCGACCCAGCACTCGGTGAAGGAACTGCGTTCGATCGGCATCCAGCCGGACATCCTGCTGTGCCGCTCCGAGCGGGCGCTGCCGGGAGACGAGCGCCGCAAGATTGCGCTGTTCACCAACGTCGAAGAGAAGGCGGTGTTCTCCGCGGTCGACGCCGACGACATCTACAAGATCCCACTGCTGCTACACGCGCAGCACCTCGATGACATCGTCGTCGAACGGCTGCGCCTCGACGTCCCGCCGGCGGACTTGTCCGACTGGCAGCGCGTCGTTGATGCGAAGGCGAACCCGGACGGCGAGATCCACATCGCGATGGTCGGCAAGTACGTCGACCTCGTCGACGCGTACAAGTCGCTGAACGAGGCGTTGCTGCACGCCGGTATTCAGACCCGTACACGCGTTCGGATCCATTACTTCGATTCCGAGCAGGTAGAGCGCGACGGTACTGGCGCGCTCGAGGCGATGGACGCCATCCTCGTGCCGGGCGGCTTCGGCGAGCGCGGCATCGAGGGCAAAGTCGCGGCCGCGCGCTACGCCCGAGAGCACGGCGTGCCGTACCTCGGTATCTGCCTCGGCATGCAGGTGGCAGTCATCGAGTTTGCGCGCAACGTCGCTGGGCTCGCGGGCGCGCATTCGACGGAGTTCGATGCGGCGACGCCGCACCCAGTCATCGCGCTGATTACCGAGTGGCGCACCGCAACCGGCGACATCGAGCGCCGTACCGCTGAGTCCGACAAGGGCGGCACCATGCGCCTCGGCGCACAGCGCTGCATGCTCGAACCGGGCTCGTTGGCGAGCCGCACCTACGGTGCCGACGCGATCAAAGAACGCCACCGCCACCGCTACGAATTCAACAACAACTACATCGAACCGCTGCGGGCGAAGGGCCTGGTGTTCTCGGGCAAATCGGAAGACGGCGAGCTGATGGAGATGATCGAGCTGCCGGACCATCCGTGGTACCTCGGCTGCCAGTTCCACCCGGAGTTCACCTCGAGCCCGCGCGACGGACACCCGCTCTTCACGGGTTTCCTCAAAGCGGCGCGAGCGCACGCCGAAGCGGACAATGTAGGAGCGGTGCTCCGCACCGCTACTGGCTCAAGCGCGCAGGAGCGTTCGTGAAACTCTGTGGCTTTGATGTCGGCATCGACCACCCGATCTTCCTGATCGCCGGTCCGTGCGTGATCGAGTCGGAGCAACTCGCGCTCGATACCGCCGGCCAGTTGAAGGAGATCACGGCAAAGCTCGGCATCCCGTTCATCTACAAGTCGTCGTTCGACAAGGCTAATCGGTCGTCAGCGACGAGTTTCCGTGGTCCGGGCATCGACGCGGGCCTGACAATACTCGAGAAGGTCAAGCGCGACATCGGTGTGCCGGTGCTGACCGACGTACACGAAGACACGCCGATGGAAACGGTCGCTGCGGTCGTCGACGTGCTCCAGACGCCGGCGTTCCTGTGCAGGCAGACGAATTTTATCCAGAACGTCGCGAAGCAGGGCAAGCCAGTCAACATCAAGAAAGGCCAGTTCCTTGCCCCGGGTGACATGGTCAACGTGGTTGATAAGGCGCGCGCGACGGGTAACGAGTCGATTATGGTCTGCGAGCGCGGCGTCTCGTTCGGCTACAACAACCTGGTGTCGGACATGCGCGGCCTCGCGATTATGCGCGCGACAGGCTGCCCGGTTGTGTTCGACGCGACGCATTCAGTGCAGCTTCCGGGTGGGCAGGGCAGTAAGTCGGGTGGCCAGCGGGAATTCGTGCCGGTGCTCGCTCGAGCAGCGGTCGCTGCGGGTGTCGCGGGCCTGTTCATGGAAACGCACCCGGACCCGGAGAAAGCGCTGAGCGACGGGCCGAACGCCTGGCCGCTGGGAAAAATGCAGGCATTGCTCGAGACGCTGGTGGAACTTGACGCCGTCGTGAAGCGGAGCGGGTTCCCCGAAGAAAAAGAAGGCAGGAGCTGAATGGCACGCATTACGGATATCGAAGCCCTCGAGATCATCGATTCACGCGGCAACCCGACCATTGAAGCCGAGGTCGTGCTCGACGACGGTAGCCGCGGCCGCGCAGCGGTGCCATCGGGTGCGTCGACGGGCACGCGCGAGGCGGTTGAACTACGCGACGGAGATGACCAGCGGTACTTCGGCCGCGGCGTACGAAAGGCCGTTGCGAACGTGAACGGCGAGCTGCGCAAGCTGCTCAATGGCGCGGATGCCGCCGACCAGCAGGCGATCGACCGGGCGATGATTGAAGCCGACGGCACGCCGACGAAAGCGCGGCTCGGCGCGAACGCGCTGCTCGCGGTCTCGCTCGCGAACGCGCATGCGGCGGCGGCTTCGGCCGGGCAGCCGCTGTACCGTTGGCTCGGCACAGGCGACGCGTTCTCGATGCCGGTTCCGATGATGAACATCATCAACGGCGGTGCGCATGCCGATAACTCGGTGGACATCCAGGAGTTCATGATTCTGCCGGTCGGTGCCAACAGCCTGACGGAGGCCGTGCGCATCGGCGCGGAAGTGTTCCACACCCTGAAGAAGGTACTGCGCGGTCGCGGGCTGAACACCGCAGTCGGCGACGAAGGCGGCTTCGCGCCAGACCTGCCGTCAAACGAAGCAGCGCTTGAGACGATTCTCGAGGCAATCGAACGTGCCGGCTTCAAGGCCGGCACCGACGTGTGGCTCGGGCTCGACGTCGCAAGCTCCGAGTTCTACCGCGATGGGGCATACCATCTCGATTCTGAGAACCGGCACTTTGACGCGGCAGGATTCACCGATTACCTCGCCGGGCTCGTTGACCGTTACCCGATTATCAGCATCGAGGATGGCATGGCCGAGGATGACTGGACTGGCTGGCAGCTGCTCAGTGAGCGGCTCGGCGCGCGCGTCCAGTTGGTCGGCGACGACCTGTTTGTCACCAACACCGCAATCCTGAACGAGGGAATCGAGCGCGGCATCGCGAACTCGATCCTGATCAAGCCGAACCAGATCGGGACGCTGACTGAAACGCTCGCAGCAATCGAGATGGCGACCGCCGCAGGCTATTCGTCGGTCGTGTCGCACCGGTCGGGGGAAACCGAGGACGCGACGATCGCCGACATCGCGGTCGCGACCAGCGCAACGCAGATCAAGACCGGTTCGCTGTCGCGCTCGGACCGCATCGCGAAATACAACCGCCTGCTGCGCATCGAAGCGGAGCTCGGCGATCACGCCGGTTGGCCGGGCATGAAAGCGTTTCCTGCGCGGCGTTGAGTCCTTCCTCGTGACCCAATGCGCTGGCTGATCGGAATCCTTGCAGCCGCGCTGCTCGTCCTGCAATACCAGTTGTGGGTCGCCGACGGCGGGGCTCGGGAGGCATGGTCGTTGCATCAGGAGTTGCGCGCACAGCAGCTGGAAAACGAGCGCCTTGCCGAGCGTAATGCGGCCCTCGCCGCAGAAGTCGAAGACCTGAAGAGTGGGCTTGCAGCAATCGAGGAGCGCGCGCGTGCGGACCTCGGCATGGTGCGCGACGGCGAGACCTTCTACCACGTCGTCGAACCCACACCCGTTACGAATGAGGACCGAGACGATGGCTAACGCACGCCGCTGGGTTGTGATCCCCGCCGCCGGCCGCGGGGAACGCTTCGGTGCTTCTTTGCCGAAGCAGTACGCAGTGGTCGCCGGCAAGACGGTGCTCGAGCACGCGCTCGCCTGCTTCAATGGCCTCGAGCGGCTGGCCGGGATCGTCGTCGCTGTCGCGTCGGACGACGACAGGTTCGCGCGGTTGTGGCGGCCGGCGGCCCCGGTTCACACGGTAGTCGGCGGGGAGACGCGCGCAGCGTCGGTTGCGGCCGCATTGCAGTGGCTGCACGACGGCCCCGCACGCGAGGACGACTGGGTGCTGGTCCATGACGCAGCGCGGCCACTCCTGTCGCGTGACGACCTCAATGCACTCGTGCACGAAAGCGAGCAAAATGGGCACGGCGCGCTCTTGGGCGTACCGGTCGCCGATACGATTAAGCACGCCGACGACGGCATGGTCAGCGAGACCATTCCGCGCGACAAGCTGTGGCGCGCCATGACGCCGCAGATGTTCCGGCTCGGCGCGCTCCGTGATGCGCTCGAGCGAGCGGGCCCCGAAGTGACCGATGAAGCGATGGCAATGGAGAAAGCCGGAATGAAGCCGACTATCGTGCGGGGCAGCGCGACCAATCTGAAGATCACAACCCTCAACGACCTCGTGATGGCAGAGGCGCTGTTCGCGATGCGGGCGCAAACACGGTGACCGTCCGCATCGGGCAGGGCGTCGATGTGCACGCGTTCGGAACCGGCGACCATATCGTGCTCGGTGGCGTCCGCATTCCCCACACGCACGGCCTGGTAGCGCATTCCGACGGCGACGCGGCGCTCCACGCGCTATGCGACGCACTGCTCGGCGCCGCGGCGCTCGGCGATATCGGCCGCCACTTCCCTGACAACGACGACGCATGGCGCGGTGCGGATAGCCGTGGCCTGTTGCGGCGCTGCAATGAGCTGCTGGCAGAGCGCGGTTGGCGCACAGTAAACGTCGATATCACGGTCGTCGCGCAAGCGCCGAAAGTTGCGCCGCACGCCGACGCGATGCGCGCGAACATCGCAGCAGACCTCGGCATCGACATCGGTGCGGTGAGTGTAAAGGCAACAACCACTGAGCAGCTTGGATTCACCGGCCGCGGCGACGGGCTATGCGCGCTCGCCGTGGTGCTGATTGACGATGGCTAACCGTCCGGCTGCGCTGATTCGCCAGACCGCCGACGATTTCCTCGTCGTCGAAATACCGAAGGTAGTGCCCGACGGCCAAGGCGAGCACCTGATGGTGCGCATCCGCAAGCGCGACGCGAATACGCCGTGGGTCGCGACGCAGCTTGCGCGTTGGGCGGGTGTGCCGGCACGCGCTGTCAGCTGGGCCGGCCTGAAAGACCGCCGCGCGGTGACCGAGCAGTGGTACAGCATCCATTGCATGGACGCGCAGCCCGACCCCGATACTTTCGAAGTCGATGGTGTCGAATTGCTCGAACTGCACCGGCATTCACGTAAATTGCGGCGCGGTGCGCTGGCCGGTAATCGCTTCCGCATCGTTCTCCGCGAACTCACCGAGAATGCTGCGAGCGTGGCGCTGGCGGTCCCGCGCATCGCTATCGGCGTGCCTAACCGCTTCGGTCCGCAACGCTTCGGTCGTGGTGGTCGCAACTTGCTGCGCGCGCAGCGCTGGTTTGCCGGCGGCGCCGAACCACGTGACCGCATGCAACGCGGCATGCTTATTTCCGCGGCCCGTGCCGCGGTGTTCAACGCGATCCTCGACCTGCGGATCGCCGCGGAGACCTGGGCAACGCCGATAGATGGCGACGTGATGATGCTCGACGGACGCGGTAGTCGCTTCGCCGTCGACTTCTCGGACCCGACGCTGGAACCGCGCTGCGCCGCCGGCGAGATCCATCCCAGCGGGCCGCTGTGGGGTAAGGGCGGTAGCGACGCTACCGGCGAAGCAGCCGCGTGTGAGCAGGCGGTCGTCGCGCGACACCGCGCACTCGCCGATGGGCTTGAGCGGGTGGCCGACGCGGAGCGCCGCTCGTTCCGCGTAATGCCCCGGGCGCTGACTTCAACCGTCGTCGATGCAGGCACGCTGGTGCTGGAGTTCGAATTGCCGTCCGGTGCTTACGCGACCACGCTGCTCGACCAACTGGTAGAGTGGCGGGTGCCTGGAGAAGAGCTCGAAGGAGACCTCGATGTTGGAGATGATTGACCACGGGGCGGTACGCGAAGTCCACATGAATCGGCCGCCGGTGAACGCACTGGACCCCGGACTTGTCGCAGCGCTGGATGCGGCTATTTCCGGTGCAGCCAGCGAAGCGCGCGCAGTTGTCCTGTCCGGCAACCCGGGCCTGTTCTCGGCTGGACTGGACATGAAAGCGCTGCTCGCGCTGGACCGCGCGCAACTCGGCGAGTTCTGGCAGTCATTCCAATCGCTGCTCCGTACGCTGGCGACATCGCCGATCCCGGTCGTCGCCGCAATCACCGGCCATAGCCCCGCCGGCGGCGCGGTGATGGCGATTTTCTGCGACGAACGCGTCGGTGCAGAAGGCGAATTCGTTATCGGCGTAAACGAGGTCCAGGTCGGGCTGACGATGCCCGCGCTGATCCATTCCGCGATGGTGCGCCTCGTTGGTGCACGGCAGGCGGAGCGACTGTGCGTCGGTGGCCTGCTCGTGCAGATGGAAGAGGCGCTGCGAATCGGCTTGGTCGATGAGCTCGTGCCGCCGGACCAGGTGGTCGCCCGTGCTGTCGCACGCTGCGAGGCGTTGTTGAAGCTGCCGCCGAAGGCGATGACCAACACGCGCGCGCTATGCCGCGCGGACCTGGCCGCTGAGTTCGACCGTGTCGGGGCATCGTTCGCCGATTCAATGAACGAGCGCTGGTTCAGCGACGAAACGCAAAGCACGATGAAAGCCGTTCTAGCCCAACTGGCCGCGAAGAAAAAGTAGCGGTTGAGCGGTGCTTCAGTGTAGGAGCGGCCCTCTGGCCGCGATGTGGAGAGCGAAATGACATCATCGATTGCGATTTCGTTCGGCGGTTACCTAATTGTGCTATTCGGAATCGCGGTGTATGCGTGGTCGCGGACCGCGAACCTGTCCGACTACCTGCTCGGGGGGCGCCGCCTCGGCACCTGGGTCACCGCGCTGGCCGCTTCCGCATCCGACATGAGCGGCTGGTTGATGCTCGGCCTGCCGGGCTTCGCGTACGCCGCGGGTCTGGGAGCCGGGTGGATGGCGCTCGGCCTGCTGGTCGGTACCTGGGTGAACTGGCGTGTGGTTGCCGGTCCGCTACGGCGCCGCACCGAGGCGCTTGATGACGCGCTGACGCTGCCCGCGTACTTCTCGCGGCGCTTCCCGGATTTTCGGCGCGCGCTGAACCTTGTCGCCGCGGCGATGATCCTCGGCTTCTTCACTTTCTACACGAGCTCCGGCCTCGTCGCCGCCGGCAGGCTCTTCGAAATCGTGTTCGAGCTGCCGTATCACTGGGCGGTCGCGGCGGGCGCGCTGTCGATCGTGCTGTACACTTTCTTCGGCGGCTTCCTTGCAATCAGCTGGGCTGACCTGTTTCAAGGCCTCTTGATGCTGTTGGCGCTGGTGGTGATTGCAGTCGCAGGTTCTATGGCGCTGGACGGTGGCTTTGCCGCGCTCGGTGCACAACACCCCGATTTGCTCGACCCGTTCAACGCTGGCGGCGGCGCGACGATGGGCCTCATCGCGCTGCTCTCGCTGGTGGGTTGGGGGCTTGGTTACTTCGGCCAGCCACACATCATCATCCGGTTCATGGCGATTCGAGACGAAGCGGCGCTCCCGCAGGCGCGGCGCATCGCGGTCAGCTGGACAGCGCTGTGCCTGGGGTCGGCGCTCGTGATTGGTATCGTCGGCGTCGGCCTGGTTCCCGGCCTCGAAGGTGCGGCGACCGAGACGGTGTTCATGCGGATGGCCGAGTTGATGTTCCACCCGCTCGTCACCGGCGTGCTGCTTGCCGCAATTCTCGCAGCAATCATGAGCACAGCCGAAGCGCAGCTGCTGGTGGCCTCGTCGGCGCTGACCGAGGATGTCTACCGCGGCATGATCAGCCGCGCGGCCGACGACCGCAAAACGCTGTGGCTCGGCCGCTTTGCGGTGCTCGCGATTGCGGGCGTCGCGTGGGTGCTCGCGCTGAACCCAGAAAGCCGCGTACTCGACCTGGTCGCGTATGCATGGGCAGGTTTCGGCGCCGCGTTCGGCCCGGCAATCATTCTGTCGCTGTACTGGGAGCGGATGACCGGCCGCGCTGCGCTCGCCGGCATCCTGACCGGTGGCATCACGGTGGTTGTGTGGGAGATGCTGTCGGGCGGCCCGGGCGGCATCTTCGACCTGTACGAGCTCGTGCCCGGATTCCTGTTCAGCTGGATTGCGATTTACTTAGTGACCAAATGAGGCCTCTCCGTCGGCCTTGTGCCCGAAGAGGCGCAAGGAGATAGCGAGCACAATCATTGCAACTGGCAAACAAATCCACCACGGCACACCGAGGCCGACCGGCAGCAGGCCGAGCACGATGGCCGCGCCGCCCACGAGCAAGGCGTACGGCAGCTGCGTACGCACATGCGCGATGTGGTCGCAGCCGGACGCCATCGAACTGAGGATGGTGGTATCGGACAGGGGCGAGCAGTGGTCGCCCCAGACGGCGCCGGCAAGTACTGCGGCCACCGATGCATACAGCACCTGAAGGTCAGCCGCGTCGCCGGTAATGCCGTCGGCACCAAGTACCGCCCAAGCGAGCGGTACGACGAGCGGCATCAGGATGCCCATCGTTCCCCAGCTGGTGCCGGTCGAGAAAGCAGTGACTGCCGCCATCACGAATACCAGCGTCGGCAACACCGTGGGGCTGATCGTGTCGCCAAGAGCCGAGGTCAGGAACGCCGCTGTCCCGAGTTGTTCCGAAACCGCCGACAGCGCCCAGGCAAGCATCAGGATCAACATCGCAGGCAGTACCGATTTGATGCCGGCGAGCCACGCGTCAAGTGCATCCTCGAGCGGCATCAGCCGTTGCGCGGCGGTCATCACGAGCGCGGTGACCACGCCGAGTAGAGAGCCCCACAGCAGCGAGCGGTACGAGTCCGCGCTGCCGATCACTTCGCGCAGCGGCGCATCGGCACCGGCATCGGCGCGCCCGGTTACCCACAGCCCGCCCAGCGTCGCGATGACCAGCACCGCGATCGGCACGACCGCGTTGCGCGCGCGGCGCGCGGTGCCGGCATCCGGCATCAGCGCTTCGAGTTCATTGGCGAGGCGCATGTTGCGCGCACCGGTTGCTGTGCCGACGCCGTGCTCACGGGCGTGGCGCTCAGCGGCCAGCATTGGACCGAAATCACGCCCACTCCACGCGACCATCACGACGAACGCGAGCGCGAGCAGCGGGTAGAAGCTGTACGCGAGTGAGTTGAGGAAGATTGAGTACGCGGATTCGTCGTAGCCATCGATCCGCCCTACGGCTTCACCAATCAGCCCGACCTGCATGCCGATCCAGGTGGTAACCAGCGCAACCGCAGCAATCGGGGCTGCAGTCGAGTCGACAAGGTACGCAAGCTTCTCGCGCGACACGCGTAGCCGGTCGGTAACCGCGCGCATGGTGTTGCCGACGATCAGCGTGTTCGCGTAGTCGTCGAAGAAGATGCCGACGCCGAGCCCGGTCGTCGCGAGCTGGCCGCGGCGCGGCGTCGAGGCCCAGCGCGTGATGCGGTCGACGACACCCAGCATGCCGCCATTGCGGGAAATGATGCCGACCATCCCGCCGATCATCAGCGAGAAAAGGATGATCGCCGCGTGGTCCGCGTCGGCAAGTGCGTCGCGCAGGTACACGGCGAAGGTGTCGAGCAGGCCGGTCCACGCTGCGGCGAGGTCACCACCATTGACGAAGAAGGCGCCGAGCCACAAACCGGCGAACAACGCGATGAGAACCTGCCGGAAGGCGAGGGCGAGGACGATTGCCACCAGCGGTGGCAGGATGGAAATCCAAGTTCCGGTCATGCCTTATCCCCGTTTTATTTTCTTAACAACACAAGCACAGCCCCGGTGCCGCCCTCGGCTGGGCGCGCGGATACGAACGCGAGTACGCCGGCGTGGTGCATCAACCAGTTTGCGACCCGGTGCTTGAGCACCGCGCGCCCCTCGCGCGAACCATGGCCCTTGCCGTGCACGATGCGCACGCAGGTCATTCCCTCTTCGCGCGCGCTGCGCAGGAAGTCGGCGACCTCGACCTTCGCGGTCGCGGAGGTATGGCCGTGCAAATCGAGATTGCGGTCGATGCGGAAGTGACCGCGCCGCAGCTTGCGGAGTACTGAGTCCTGTACGCCCGGCGTCCGCCAGGCCACTTCGTCGCCGGTCTCGGTGTCGAGGTCGGGCAGCGCGTCGGCGAGTTCCTTGACCACCGCACGCTCGTCGTCGAGCGTCTGGCGCGGAATCGGTTTCGGGCGGCGCTTTTGTGTTGGCGGGGGTTCACCGGGGGGCAGCGGCCGCGTGCCCGCGACGAATTCGCGGAACAGTGCGCGTTCTTCGTCGCTCAGGCGGGGGCGGCGCGGCATGGCCCGATGTTATCATGCCGTCGGTGCGCTTCCTGCTCTCCAATGATGATGGTTACAACGCGCCGGGACTGCGCACGATGGCACGCGAGCTGAAGGCGCTCGGCGAGGTCGTGGTGGTCGCTCCGGACCGCAATCGCAGTGGCGCTTCGAACTCGCTGACACTCGACAATCCGCTCCGACTGCGTGCCGAAGGCGATGCCGTTTACGCGGTCGACGGCACACCCACCGATTGCGTGCACCTCGCAATCACTGGCCTGCTCGACGACGAGCCCGACATGGTGGTATCCGGCATCAACGACGGTGCGAACCTCGGTGACGATGTGTTGTACTCCGGCACGGTCGCCGCTGCGATGGAAGGCCGGTATCTGGGGCTGCCCGCAATCGCCGTCTCGCTGGTATCGCTCGACCCGCAACATTTCACCACTGCAGCGCGCGCAGTCTGCCTGTTGATCCAGCACCTGGTGCGCGACCCGCTACCGGCGGACACCATCCTGAACGTCAACGTGCCCGACCTGCCGTGGGAAGGCCTCGCCGGGTTTGAGGCGACACGGCTCGGTAATCGACACCGCTCGGCGCCGGTGATCCGCGCCGCAGACCCCAAAGGCCGCACCATCTACTGGGTCGGGCCGTCCGGCCAGGAAGCGGACGCGGGCCCCGGCACTGATTTCCATGCCGTCGCGAACGGCTTTGTCTCGGTGACGCCGCTGCAGGTGGACCTGACGCGCTACAGCGCGCTTGATAAGGTCGCCGGCTGGCTGACGGGGATCAAGCGTTGAGCGATACACGCGGCATCGGCATGACCTCCGCGCGCACGCGCGAGCGGCTGATCCAGCGCCTTTCCGACAACGGGGTCCGCGACCAGCGCGTGCTCGAGCGCATCCGTCAGGTGCCTAGACACGTGTTCGTCGATGAGGCGCTCGCGTCACGGGCGTACGAGGACACCGCGCTTCCAATCGGTCACGGACAGACGATTTCACAACCCTGGGTGGTCGCGAAGATGACCGAGGCGTTGATCGAGCACCGGCTGCCGCAGAACGTGCTCGAGGTCGGTACCGGCTGCGGCTACCAGACTGCGGTGCTCGCAGGGCTCGTGCCGCAGGTATATTCGGTCGAGCGGATCAACCCGCTTTTGATTCAAACGCGTGCGCGTATGCGCACGCTCGGCTTCCGCAATGTAAAACTGAAGCACAGCGACGGCGGGTGGGGATGGCCGGACTACGCGCCGTACGACGGCATCGTCGTGACTGCCGCGCCACCCGAAGTACCGCCAGCTCTGCTGGAACAACTGGACATCGGCGGCGTGCTGGTGATCCCGGTCGGGCCGTCGGGCCGCCAGGACTTGTTACGCATCCGCCGCAGCGAAGAAGGCTATGAACAGGAGGTGCTCGGCTCGGTCAGCTTCGTGCCGCTGCTCGGAGGCACGGCCTGATGCGCATCTTCGCGCAGCTCTATGACCGGACGCTCGCGTGGTCTGCGCACCGTCACGCGCCATGGTACCTCGGTGTGTTGAGCTTCGCGGAATCCTCGTTCTTTCCGGTCCCGCCGGATGTGATGCTCGCACCGATGACGCTAGCGCGGCCGGAGCGCTGGTGGCGCTTCGCGCTGATTACAACGCTGGCGTCGGTGGCCGGCGGCCTGCTCGGTTACGCAATCGGTTACTTTGCGATCGAGGCGGTCACGCCGCTGCTGCAGCGTGTCGGGTGGTGGGACGGATACCTGCGCGCGACCATCCTGTACGACGAATGGGGCGTCTGGATAGTGTTCCTGGCCGGGTTCTCGCCGATACCGTACAAGGTGTTCACCATTGCGTCCGGTGCAGCTGCGATGGCGCTGTTGCCGTTCGCGGCTGCGTCTCTGGTCGGGCGCGGCTGCCGCTTCTTCCTGGTCGCCGCACTGGTTCGTGCGGTCGGTCCGCGCATCGAGCCCTTGCTCCGCCGCTACATCGACCTGATCGGTTGGCTCGTCGTGGCCGCCGTGCTCGTCGCATGGCTGCTGCTCAGGGGCTGAAATACGCGGCACGCGGCGCCGCACTTGCGCTGGCGTGTGCGGTCCTTGTCGCGTGTGCAGCGCAACCCGGGCACTGGCGGGATGCACCCAGCTACACCGTCCGCTCGGGCGACACCGTCTATTCAATTGCATTCCGTCACGGGCTCGACTGGCGGAATGTCGCGCGCTGGAACGGCATCGACGGGCCGGGCTACCTGATTCGCCCCGGGCAGGTGCTGCAATTGCACGGCGCATCGCAAGGCGCACCGCAAACCGCATCGACGCCACGCACCGCTACGCGTAGCGAACCGAGCGGCACGACGGCGCAGCGACCGGTGACGCCCGTCACGCCGCGACCATCGCCTGCGGCGACCACCGGCGTATCGTTCCAGTGGCCGGCGGATGGTGAGCTGATCGCGCGAGGGAATGGAAAGGGTATTGCGATTGCCGGGAGTTCCGGTCAGGCGGTACGCGCAGCGGCGGCGGGACGGGTCGTCTACACTGGTAGTGGACTGATCGGATATGGCGAGCTTATCATCGTCAAACACAACAACCAGTTGCTCAGCGCCTACGCGCACAATCAACGAATCCTCGTGCAGGAAGGCGACGAGGTCAGCGCCGGGCAACGCATCGCCACGATGGGGGAAGGTCCGGGGCGGCGCACCATGTTGCATTTCGAAATCCGGATAGACGGCCTGGCCGTCGACCCGCTGCAACATCTCCCGCCTCGCTGATGATCGATGTCCCAGCCGGAAGCCGACGATGACGCGTATGCGAGCGATGAGCAGCTCGATGCCACGCGCATGTACCTGTCGGAGATTGGTTACAGCCCGCTACTGACCGCCGAGGAAGAAGTTGAGTACTCGCGCGCTGCGTTGCGCGGCGACCAGGCCGCCCGCTGTCGGATGATCGAGAGCAACCTGCGCCTCGTGGTGCGGATTGCACGCCGTTACCTGAACCGGGGGCTGCCGCTGCTTGACCTGATCGAGGAGGGCAACCTCGGCCTGATCCACGCGGTCGAGAAGTTCGACCCTGAGCGCGGTTTCCGCTTCTCGACCTACGCGACCTGGTGGATCCGCCAGACCATCGAGCGGGGACTGATGAACCAGACCCGCACCATCCGCCTGCCCGTACATGTCATCAAGGAGATCAACGCGGTATTGCGGGCGGCGCGTTCGCTCGCGCAGCAGTTGGACCGCGACCCGACGCTGGAGGAGGTTGCTGCGCACCTGAAACGGCCATTGGTCGAGGTCGAGCGCGTGCTGCAGCAGAACGAGCGCATTACTTCTGTCGACGCGCCGCTCGCTCGCGGCGGAGAGATGCTGCTGATCGACGCGATCCCGGACGAAAACAATCCGGACCCATCGCATATCTTGCAAGCTGAGAGCCTGCATGAGGTGATGGAATCGTGGCTCGACCGGCTTTCCGATAAACAGCGGAAAGTCGTCGAGCTGCGTTTTGGTCTGCACGGCAACGAACACGCGACGCTCGAGGAAGTGGGTACCCGTATTGGCGTCACGCGCGAGCGCGTGCGGCAGATCCAGCTCGATGCACTCAAACGCCTGCGGGAGATACTCGCGGCTGAAGGGCTCGACGAGGATTCTCTGCGCTAATTCCCGCCCGATGTTGTGGGAGCGGTGCTCCGTGTGGGAGCGGCCCTCTGGCCTGTGGGAGCGAATCTGTGATTCGCGATTCCGTTGGGACGCTCACCGCCCCGGACCGCATCGCTTACAATGACAACGTGAAATTCACCCTCGAATCCACCGGCGATGCCAACCTGATCCGCGGCTGGGAGGCGGGTGCGCTGCGCATCAACGATGACACGGTTGCCGGCGACGTGGTGGTTTCCGCCGACACGCTGCTGCGGGTCACGCTCGGCTCCGCGGAGTCCCTCGATGAGGCCGCGCTCGAGCCGGCGCTCGCGCTGCGCCCGGAGGTGCTGCTGGTCGGCACGGGTGCGCGCCAGCGCTTCCTCGCGCCCGCATTGATGCAGGCGCTCGCGCGCCGCGGCGTCGGCGTCGAAGTGATGGACACGCTCGCAGCCGCGCGCACCTATAACGTGCTGGTCGGGGAAGGTCGGCGCGTGGTCGCCGCGCTGATCGCGCCTTCTTGAAGCTCACGCTGCTCATCCCCGGCTTGCTGGCACCGCCGGCACCGCTCGCCGAACTTGCCGCGGCCCTGCCGCCCACGCCCGCGCTGCGGCGCATGCTTGCGCAAGCCGACCACGACACACTCCCTATAAACGGAATCTGCGCAACGATTGCTTCGCTGGCGGAGTTGGAGACGCTGCCGGCCGGTGCGCTGACCGCCCTTGCGGCGGAAGAAATTCCCGGCGACCGCTGGTGGCTGCGGGTCGACCCGGTCCACCTCGCGGCCGACGCGGATGGGCTGCGGCTCGTGCACGGTGAAGTGCTCGAAGTCACCGATGACGAGGCGGCGTCATTGACAGTGTTTCTCGCGACCGAACTCGAGCTGCCATTGCGCCGCGCAACGCCGACGCACTGGTATCTGGAACGCGAACCGTTCGCAGCGGACACGCACCGGCCGGAGGCGGTGCTCGGCCGCCGCATCGAGCCATTGCTGCCGTCCGGACCGGATGGCGACGCGCTCAGGCGCTGGCTGAACGAAGTGCAAATGTTGTTGCACGCGCATCCGGTGAACCTGCGCCGCGCGGACCGCGGCCAGCACGCCATCAACAGCATCTGGCCATGGGGCGGCGGTAAGCTCGGTGCGCCCGGTCGCTGGAGCTATTCAATGACGCTGGCCGACGACCCAGCACTGGTCGGCCTTGCGTTGCGGCACGGTGGGGAGGCGGGCGCGGGCCCACGCGGGCTCGCGCAGGTGCCGACGACCGGGCACAACCTGGTGCGTCTCGACGAGGTGTACGAAGCGACGCGCCTCGGGGATGTCGAACGCTGGCTGAGTGCGTTAGCCGGACTTGAACGCGACTGGTTCGCGCCGGCGCGTGCGATGCTCGCCGACGGCGCTCTCGAAGAGTTCGTGGTTCTGGATTGTGCGGGTAACCGGTTCACACTGCGGCCGCTGATGCGGTGGCGATTCTGGCGGGGGGAGCATGGCCTGGAAGCGGATTGAACGCCGCGCAGCCGGGCCGGTTGTGGCGTTCCCCGGGCTGCACCCGGTGCTCGCGCGCGTGTATGCGGCGCGCGGCATAGCGGACGCGACAGAGATCGACGATGCGCTTGGCGCGCTAGCCCATTGGGCGGCGCTCGGCAGCATCGACCGCGCAGTCGCGCTGCTTGTCGACGCGCTCGGCGCCAATCAGCGGATTCTCGTTGTCGGTGATTTTGACGCGGACGGCGCCACCAGCGCGGCGCTCACGGTCGGCGTGCTGCGCGCGTTCGGTGCGACGCACGTGGACTTCCTCGTACCGAATCGCTTCGAATACGGTTATGGCCTCACGCCGGAAATTGTTGCGCTCGCCTCTGAAAAGTTCTCGCCGGACCTGATCGTCACGGTCGACAACGGCGTGTCGAGCCACGCAGGCGTCGATGCCGCACATGCACGCGGTATCAAGGTACTCGTCACGGACCATCACCTGCCTGGGCGCACGCTACCCGCTGCCGACGCAATCGTGAACCCGAACCTGGCCGATGACGGCTTCCCGAGCAAAGCGCTCGCCGGCGTCGGCGTCGTGTTCTACCTGTTGCTCGCGCTCCGTAACGCACTCGGCGCCGTCGGCGAGGCGGTGCGGCTCGCGGATTGGCTCGACCTGGTTGCAGTCGGCACCGTTGCGGATGTCGTCCCGCTCGACCACAACAACCGCATCCTGGTCGCGCAGGGGCTGAAGCGCATACGCGCCGGCCGGTGCCGGCCCGGCATCACCGCATTGTTGCGCGCCGCGGGTCGCGACCCGGCGCGCGCGTGTGCGTCCGACATCGGTTTCGGGGTCGCGCCGCGCTTGAACGCGGCCGGCCGACTCGAGGACATGTCGGTCGGCATTGCGTGTTTGCTGGCGGACGACGCTGAGTCCGCCGCCGGACTCGCTGCGCAACTCGACACGCTTAATGTCGAACGCCGTGACATCGAAAGACAGATGCATGAGCAGGCGCTCGATGCGCTGCAG
>JAIVGZ010000030.1 GCA_020201335.1 Natronospirales bacterium | reverse complement strand
CCTCGAACGCGTAATCCTCACGCGCATTTGCGAGCATCAGCGTCTTCTGCTCAGTCTCCAGCAGGTTGTACAACACCCCCTGGAGTTCGACGATGTTCGTCTCCGCGATACGCGCCTGCAGATATTCAATCGTCCGCGCTGCGTTCGCGATGTCCCTGCGCCGGGCGACGAGATTCGCGTATTCGACCAGTTGGTTTGCCCAGAGCGCAGCAAGCTCCGGGTCCTGCCATTCGACGGTCAATGACCATGCGCCTGGAAGATCGTCGAGCGTCTGCAGCTTGTACGCGCTCTTCAGGGAGCCGGCGACCTGCCATATTGCCGGTGGGTCGGTGACCTCCGGTCGCCACGCGCTCGTAACTGGGTCCCACGCGTTGGGGTAGAGCTCCTCAAGCAGGCCGCGTTCGACGATGAACTCCTCGGCGAAGGTTCGCGAGGCCAAGATCATCTCTCCCGACTGCGCGGCACCGCGTAGCCTGCTGACATCGACCCCCGCGAGGCTCGCCAGCCCGCCAAACTGCCCGAGGAGCGAGCCCACTACCGGTGCGGCGCCGCCACCCGAACTGGCCATCCTAACGACCGCCTCCGCACGGTAAACATCGGGTGCCCGAAGCGCCAGAAGTCCGGCCACCAGCGCCCCTAGCACCGTCGCGCCAGCAATCAGCCACCACCCATCCCGCAGAATCTGCCAGATTTCCAATAGGCTGATTTCGCCTTCGTAGTCATTGGCTTGGGCATTCATCAAGTTGGGACCCTATCGCGTGGTTCGGGATTGCGCATGGTAAACCTTCGGAATGCGGTTTACACCTGCTTGCGTAAATATAAAGAAAGCTTTAAGTTCGCGCCATGGCCGTTGAACTCAAAGACCTTTCGACCCTGCTGGGTGCGCTATCTGACTCAGCCCGCTTGCGCTTGCTCGTGCTGTGCGCGGCCGGTGAACTCACCGTCAAAGAGCTGACCGAGGCGACCGACATGAGCCAGCCGCGCGTGTCGCGCCACCTGCGCATCCTCGAAGAGGCCGGCATCCTGCGCCGCTTCCGCGACCAGCACTGGGTCTATTACCGGCTACGCGCGGACGGCCCTGCGGCGCCATTGGCGCGCGCCGCAATCGCGCTGCTCGCGCGTACCGATTCCGATGTGCGTGCCGATGCGCGGCGGCTGGACGAAGTACTCGCCGCGCGAGCGCGAGAGGCGCGCGCTGCGGCCGGCGGCGACAGCGACGAAGTGCTGCAGCCGTCCGCCTGGGCGCTGCTCGAGCAAGCAATCCGCGACATGGGCCGCAAGGCGCTCGGCCCCGACGGCCTCGGCGAACTTCTGGATGTCGGCACGGGTTCGGGCCGCGTACTGCGCGTGCTCGGCCCCGACGCAAAGCGCGGCATCGGTATTGATGCATCGCGTGCCGCCCGACTCGCGGCGCGCACCGCGCTGCACGACGCGGGGCTCGCCCATTGCAGCGTGCGCGATGCCGACATGTACGCGCTGCCGTTCGACAAGGAGAGCTTCGACACGGTCTCGATCAGCCGCGTGCTTTCGGGTGCGCAGCTGCCGTGGGCAGCGCTGTCTGAAGCGGTGCGCGTGTTGCGGCCGAGTGGCCGGCTGCTGGTGTTCGATGTGCTGCCCGAAGGCATGCCGCTCGACGCCTGGTGCCAGTCATTGAAGGGCTGGCTCACCGCCGCCCGCATTGAGGTTCTTTCTGAACAGCGGCTTGCGTTGCCGGGCGGCTGCGCGGTGCTTTACCTCGGGAGCCCACAACCATGAGCGCGGTTGCACCCGTTCAGGTTTCATTCGAATTCTTCCCGCCGAAGACCGAGCAGATGGAGCAGACGCTGTGGTCATCGATCGAGCGCCTGAAATGCCTCGGTCCGCGCTTCGTGTCGGTGACCTACGGTGCCGATGGCTCGACGCGCGACCGCACGCACCGCGTCGTCAGCCGCGTGCTTGGCGAAACGAAACTTGCTGCAGTCCCGCACCTGACTTGCGTGGGCTCGTCGCGCGACGAGATTCGTGAAATCGCACAGGGCTACTGGGACAGCGGCATCCGCCACATCGTCGCGCTGCGCGGTGACCCGCCGCAGGGCAGTGCCGGCTACCAGCCGCACCCGGACGGCTAC
>JAIVGZ010000006.1:61213-113862 GCA_020201335.1 Natronospirales bacterium | reverse complement strand
ACGGCAATCCGCGCCGCATCTACATCCGCGAGATTTACTGACCGCTCTTCAGCTTGCGTGCGAGTGTGTTGCGGCCCCAGCCCAGCAGCTTCGCCGCCTCCGCACGCTGACCGCCGGTGCGCCGTAATGCCGCTTCAATCAGGATTCGCTCAGCCGTCTCCGTCATCCGCGGCGCCAATCCGGTCGCGCCGTTATCAAGCTGCTCTTCGGCCCAAGCGGTGAGCAGGTGTTCCCAGCCTGGTGATGGCTCCGCTCCACCATCTGGTCGCAGCTCTGCCGGCAGGTCATCGATGTGGACAACGCGACCCGGCGCCATCGCGGTCAGCCGCCGACACAGGTTCTCGAGTTCCCGCACATTGCCGGGCCAACGCAGCCGCTCCAGCCAGTTGGTGAGACCCGGCGCGGGAGTCTTCGGTGCAACGCCGAGCTCGGCCGCCGCGCGTTGCAGGAAATGCCCGAACAGCAGCGGGATGTCTTCGCACCGCTCCCGCAACGACGGCAGGTGCAGGGCTACGACATTCAAGCGGTGGTAGAGGTCGCTACGAAAGCGGCCGTCTTCGACTAACTTTGAAAGTTGCTGGTGCGTCGCGGCGATTACGCGGACATCCACCGGCACCGTGCGGTTACCACCGACGCGGTGTAATTCGCCCTCCGCGAGCACACGCAACAGGCGCGTCTGCGCAGCAGCCGGCATGTCGCCAATCTCGTCGAGGAAGAGCGTCCCGCCGTCCGCTTGCTCGAACCGGCCGATGCGCTGTGCATGCGCACCGGTGTACGCACCGCGCTCGTGTCCGAACAACTCCGACTCGACCAGTTCGGGCGGAATTGCCGCTGCGTTGAGCGCGACGAACGGGCCGCCGGCGCGCGGGCCATGGCGGTGCAGCGCGCGCGCTACGAGTTCCTTGCCGGTGCCTGTCTCGCCGGTGATCAACACCGGGACGTGTGAGCGCTGCAGGCGCCCGATTGCGCGGTACACCTGCTGCATCGCCGGTGCCTCGCCGATCAGCTCCGGTTCGCCTTCATCAATCGTGGGCGCGGTTGCCGTTACCGCGCGCGTGTGTGTCGATGCGCGCTGCACCAACGCGACCATCGCATCGATATCGAATGGCTTCGGCAAGTACTCGAAAGCGCCGCCCTCGTACGCCGCAACCGCGGCATCCAGGTCGGAGTGCGCGGTCATGATGATGACCGGAAGGCCCGGCTGGTGTTCCACCAGGTGCGCGAGCAGCGCCATCCCGTCCTCGCCGGGCATACGCACGTCGCTCAGCAAGACATCCGGGGTGCCGTACTGCAGCGCCTGCCGCACCCCGGCGGCTGATTCGAACACGCGCACTTGCACGCCCGCATCTGTTAGCGCGCGCTCAAGCACCCAGCGCATCGACGCGTCGTCATCGAGCACCCAGGCTGTAGTCACATCATTCATCGGCAGCTTTTCCGCGCGGCACCACCATTGTGAAAACGGTACGGCCGGGTTCGCTCACGCACTCAATTAGTCCGCCGTGACGCGTAAGGAGTCCCTGCGCAATCGACAAGCCCAAGCCGCTGCCGCCATCCCGCGTCGAGACAAGCGGGAGAAAAATGCGCTCGACCATATCCGGCGCAACGCCCGGTCCGTCGTCGATGACATCAACACAAATCACCTGCCGGTGTCGCACGCGCCCGACCGTCACCTGGCTGTCGACATAGGTGCGCAGCGTCACGGTCCCATCTGGTTCGATTGCCTGCGCCGCATTGCGCACGAGGTTCAAAAGCGCCTGCACCAGCTGGTCGGGGTCGGCGTGCAGTGACGGCAGGCTCGGGTCATACGAGCGGCGCAGCGTGCGCGACGGGTATTCGCCTTCGACCAGCGTCGCGACGCGTTCGGTAATTTCGTGGATGTTCACTTCTCGATGCTGTGGTGGGCGGTTCGGCCCGAGCATCGCATCCACCAACGCGCCAAGCCGATCGGCTTCGGCGATGATTACGCTCGTGTATTCGCGCAACGCGGCATCCCCGAGCCGGCGGTCGAGCAGCTGCGCGGCGCCGCGCAACCCGCCGAGCGGGTTCTTAATTTCGTGGGCGAGGCCGCGGACGAGCGCGCGGCTCGCGGCATCCTGGGAATGAAGCTGTTCCTCACGGCTGATCCGCAAGTGTCGATCCAACGCGGAGAACTCGAACACGATGCCGCCGTCGCCGGCAGGGCTCAGCGTCACGTCGACGGTCACACCGTGCGAACCACCGGCGACGGCCAGCGGCAGTTCGCGCGCGGTCCACGGCCGGCCGTCGGCGAGTGTGGCGGTTGCCCGTTCGACGATGACTGCCGGCAGCCAATCGGCCGCCGGCCGACCAGCGAGTGCTCTGGTGCTCACCGCAAAAAGGTCCTCAGCTGCCGGATTCAGGTAACGGGTGCGCAAATCCGCGTCCACCACTACGATGGCGGTGGACAGGGCTTCAGTGATTTCGGCGGGGACGGCGGCCACGCACCATTATAGGGCGTGGGCTACCTGATGCACCATCATGGGGCCGAACGGCGGCGCTGAGGCTGGTTACTGGATGCCTGCAATACATGAAAACTGATATCCGTTGAAAAAATCCGCATCTGGCCTTCGGGTCCGACGACGGCCGCCTGCAGCGTGTGCTCGCCACGGATCAGCCCGGTGATCCCGATACTGGTGCTGGCAACCGGCATGCCCGGGAGTTCGGAGCCGTTAAGCCACAGTGAGATACGGTCGCCGGGCTGCAACGCCGGCACTGTTTCGACCTGGATCGTGTAGACGCCACCCGTCGCCCAAATCGCCTCACCGTCCGGCGGTGCAACGATACGGATCGTCATGTACGACAGCCCTTCTTCGCCGGCCTCCGCCTGGGCCGCGGGGTCGAAGCCCTGCGGGTTACCTTCGTGCATCGACTCGTAGCTCTGCGCAGGGCGAATGTCCGAATAATGTACGACACCGTTCTCATCGACCCAGCGGTAAACCTGCTGGGCCGTGGCCGGCGCCGCAAGTGCCAGCGCGATGATGACAAACAGGGTTTTCATCGCTCCAGCCTACGCCAGCCCACGCATCGCTGCCAGAGGGTATTCTCTGCCATCGCGGCCAGAGGGCCGCTCCTACACTGGCGCGAAGGACAAGCCTCCTATCGCGGTGCGGAGCACCGCTCCTACAGCGAATAGTACATGTCGAATTCGACCGGGTGCGTGGTCATCCGCAAGCGCGTGACATCTGCCATCTTCAATTTTATGTACGCGTCGATGAGGTCGTCGGTGAACACGCCGCCCGCCTTCAGGAACTCGCGGTCGCTATCCAGCGCGGCGAGCGCCTGGTCGAGTGCGTAGCACACCTGCGGGATGTCCTTCTCCTCCTCTGGCGGCAAGTCGTACAGGTCCTTGTCCATCGCGTCGCCGGGGTGAATCTTGTTCAGGATTCCGTCGACACCGGCCATCATCAGCGCGCTGAACGCGAAGTAAGGGTTCGCCATCGAGTCGGGGAAACGCACTTCGATGCGGCGCGCCTTCGGGTTCGCGATAAACGGGATGCGGATCGATGCAGAGCGGTTGCGCGCGGAATACGCGAGCATCACCGGCGCCTCGAAGCCGGGCACCAGCCGCTTGTAGCTGTTCGTGCTCGGGTTGGTGAATGCGTTCAGGGCGCGCGCGTGCTTGATGATGCCGCCGATGTAGTACAGCGCGGTCTCGGACAGGCCGCCGTACTTGTCGCCGGTAAACAGGTTGGTGCCGTCTTTCCCGAGCGACATGTGCACGTGCATGCCACTACCGTTGTCGCCAACCAGCGGCTTCGGCATGAAGGTTGCTGTCTTGCCGTATCCGTGCGCGACGTTGTGAATCACGTACTTCAGCATCTGCACTTCGTCGGCTTTCTTCAGGAGGGTGTTGAACTCCACGCCGATTTCACACTGGCCGGCCGTCGCGACCTCGTGATGGTGCACTTCGACTTTCAGGCCCATCTCTTCGAGCGCGAGACACATCGCCTGCCGCACGTCATGCAGCTGGTCGACTGGCGGGACCGGGAAGTATCCGCCCTTCACCGTTGGGCGGTGGCCGAAGTTGCCGTCCGGGTAGATGCGCTCCGAGTTCCAGCCGCCCTCTTCCGAATCGATCTTGTAAAACGAACCACTGATCTGCGAGCCCCAGCGCACGTCATCGAAAATGAAGAATTCATTCTCCGGCCCGAAATAAGCGGTGTCGGCGACGCCGGTCGATTTCAGCCAGGCTTCTGCACGGCGCGCGAGCGAACGCGGGTCGCGGTCATAGCCCTGCATCGTGTTCGGCTCGATGACATCGCAACGCAGGATTGCCGTCGGTTCGTCCGAGAACAGGTCGATCTGCGCGGTGTCAGCGTCCGGGAGCAGGATCATGTCCGACTCGTTGATGCCCTTCCAGCCCGAGATCGACGAGCCATCAAACATCTTGCCGTCCTCGAACAGCGAGTCGTCGATCGTATGGGCCGGCACCGTGACGTGCTGCTCCTTGCCCTTCGTGTCGGTGAATCGGAAATCGACGAACTTGACGCCCTTCTGTTCGAGCATCTCGATTACGGCTTTCGCGGACATGTACGGCTCCTCCGGACTGCGTGGCTGGGTATCAAGGATAAAGCAGGAAGCGTGCCAGATGGACCGCGCTTGCATTCCGGGGGGTCGCCGCGCGTAGCGCCGGTCCTGCTGGGCCGGCGCGGTGCGTTCGCGCGACCTCGCCGCACTATCATGGTGCAATGCAGCGCAGGGGCCTTGATGCCGCTATAATTCCGCGCGATGCCGACCGCCGCGCCCAAGACCTTCCAGGACCTCATCATCGGCCTCCAGCGGTACTGGTCGGAACGCGGCTGCGTGCTGTTACAGCCGCTCGACACCGAGGTTGGCGCCGGCACCTTCCACCCAGCGACTTTCCTGCGCGCGATTGGCCCGGAGCCTTGGAGCGCAGCGTATGTGCAGCCGTCTCGCCGCCCGACGGATGGCCGATATGGAAAGAATCCGAACCGCCTGCAGCATTACTACCAGTTCCAGGTGATCTTGAAGCCGTCGCCACCCGACATCCAGCAGGTGTACCTCGATTCGCTAGCCGCGCTCGGCATCGACCCACTGGTCCACGACATTCGATTCGTCGAGGACAACTGGGAGTCACCGACGCTCGGCGCCTAGCGCTTTATCCTGCGCGTGCGTGCGCAGGCCCGCGCGGTCGCGCAAGCGTACTACGCATCCCGCGAGGCTCTGGGCTTCCCGCTGGCCGATCGTAAATGAATCGCGACAACTTTCTGGTTGAGCTCGGCACCGAGGAACTGCCGCCGAAGTCGTTGGCGGCGCTCGGTCAGGCGTTCGCTTCGGAGCTTCATCGGCTGCTGGTCGAAGCGGGCCTGATCGGCGCCGACGCGCCGGCGGCGGAGGCGTTCTGGTCGCCACGGCGGCTCGCCGCACGCGTGGCGAATGTCGCCCTCCAACAGGCTGATCGCGAGGAAGTCCGCAAGGGCCCGGCCTTGAAGGCCGCATTTGATGCTAGTGGTAAACCAACGAAGGCCGCGGAGGGCTTCGCGCGCGCTAATGGCGTCGCGGTCGACGCACTCGAGCGACTCGAGACCGACGAGGGCGCGTGGGTCGTTTGCCGGCGCCAGATTGACGGCCGCGCGGCCGTCGATTTGCTGCCCGGCATTGTCGAGGCCGCCCTCGCTCGCCTGCCGGTTGCGCGGCGCATGCGTTGGGGCGCAGGCGATGCCGAATTCGTTCGCCCTGTTCATTGGCTGGTGATGCTGTTGGGTGACGCGGTGGTTGAAGGCAAGGTGCTCGGTCTGGCGGCAGGGCGCGAGACGCGCGGCCACCGATTCCTCGCGCCGGCCCCGCTCGCGCTAACCAATGCACTCGATTACCCCGATCGGCTTGAGGCGGAAGGCCGCGTGCGGGTGAACGCGCCTGACCGACGGCTCGACCTTGCGGTCGCAGAACTCGTGCGCAAAGCCGCAAGCAAAGCCGGCGGCGTCGCGCAGCTGGATGATGCGCTTGTCGCCGAGGTCGCAGCGCTGGTCGAGTGGCCGGTGCCGGTGATCGGCGGCTACGACGAGCGTTTCCTGAAGTTGCCGCCCGAAGTGCTGGTATCGGTGCTCGAAACACACCAGCGCTATTTCCCGGTGCGCGATGCGTCGGGCGTCTTGCGCCCGCATTTCGTCGCGGTCGCAAATCTGGACAGCCGCGACCCGGCGGTCGTGCAGCGCGGCAACGAGCGGGTGATTTTGCCGCGCCTCGCCGACGCCGCGTTCTTCTTCGAGCAGGACGCACGCGGGCGATGTGTTGCCGCAATCGCCGGTCGGCCGTGCGCTCGCACTCGCGGACCGGCTCGACACGCTGGTGGTCGTGTTTGCGGCGGCCGGCAAGCCGTCGGGCGACAAGGACCCCTTTGCGCTGCGCAGGACGGCGCTCGGCCTGCTGCGTATCGTCGTCGAGGGTGGGCTGCCGCTCAACCTGCATGAACTGTTAACCGAGGCCGCCGAAGCGCTGCCCTCGGCTTTGCGCGACAAGCTACTTGTCGAGGATGTGTACGCGTTCACGCTGGAGCGGCTACGCGGATACCTCGCCGACGACGGCATCCCTGCCGACACCTTCGACGCGGTGAGCGCGGTACAGCCGACGCGGCCAGCGGATTTCGTGGCGCGCGCGCGTGCGGTTGAGGCGTTCAGGGATTTGCCCGAAGCCGACGCACTCGCCGCGGCGAACAAGCGCATCGCAAACATATTGAAGCAGTCGGACGCCGCGAGCGGCGCCGTCGATGACGCGCTCCTGACCGAAGCCGCCGAAAAGGCGCTGTGGAAGGCGCTCGCCGCGCGGGAGAAGAAGGCGCGCCCGCTGCTCGTCGCCGGCCGCTACAGCGAAGCGTTGCGTGAGCTCGCTGCGCTGCGCGAACCCGTTGATGCGTTCTTCGACGCCGTGATGGTGATGGCCGACGATACCGCGGTGCGCGCGAACAGGCTTGCGCTGCTGGCGGCGATGCTTGCGCTGTTCCGCGAGGTTGCGGACATCGGGCGGCTGCAGCCCAAGGCCGCCGCGTGAAACTCGCGATCCTCGACCGCGACGGCGTGATCAACGTCGACTCCGACGCGTTCATCAAATCCGCAGACGAATGGATTCCCTTGCCCGGCAGCCTCGACGCCATTGCGCGCCTGCACCGCGCCGGCTGGCGTGTGTTCGTAGCGACCAACCAGTCCGGGCTCGCCCGCGGGCTGTTCGACGTCGAAGCGCTGACGGCCATTCACACGAAAATGAACCGCATGATCGCCGATGCGGGGGGTGCGCTTGCCGGCGTAATCTACTGCCCACACGCACCGGATGGCGGCTGCGAATGCCGCAAGCCTGCACCCGGGATGTACCGTGAAATCGCCGAGCGCCTGGGCTGCTCGCTCACGGACATACCGGTCATCGGCGACTCGGCGCGTGACCTTGAAGCTGCAACCACGGTCGGCGCGCGGCCGATACTGGTGCTGACCGGGAAGGGCACTGAAACGCTGGCTGCCGACCCCGCGCTTGCGCGCGGCGAGGTTTATGCCGACCTCGAAGAAGCAGTCGAGGCGCTGCTGGAAGAAGACACGCGGTGGTGAGCGTGCTCCGTTCGTGGGTTGCGCTGTTCCTCATCGGCGTCGGCATAGCGGTGTGCACGCCGATCGTGATCGTGCTCGGCGTGCTGCCCTATCGCTATCGCTGGGCGGTCGCCAGCGCGTGGTCCCGCTACGCGTTGTGGACGATGCGTGTGGTGTGCGGATTAGATTACTCGGTCGAAGGACGCGAGCATCTTGAGGGGCACGGCGCGTCGATCGTGTTCTGCAAACACCAGTCCGCGTGGGAAACGATCGCGATGATCGCGATCTGCCCTGCGCATACCTGGGTGCTCAAGCGCGAACTGATGTGGGTGCCGTTCCTTGGTTGGGCGCTCGCGGTGATGCGTCCGATTGCGGTCCACCGCGGTGCCGGTCGGCGCGCGGTCCTGCAGGTCGCCGAACAGGGCGCCGCGCTGCTCGCGTCGGGGCGCTGGGTGATGATTTTTCCGGAAGGAACGCGGCTGCCGCCGTACGCGACGCGCAAATACGGCGTCGGCGGCGCGGTGCTCGCGACGACGACCGGTGCGCCGGTCGTGCCGATTGCGCACAACGCCGGCCACTACTGGCCGCGCAAGAAGATGCTTTCACCCGGCACCGTCCGCGTCGTGATCGGCCCGCCCATCGAAGCGCGCGGCAAATCCGTCGAGCAACTGAACGGCGAAGCGCAGGCTTGGGTCGAAGAACAAATGCGCCGGCTCGAGCCGCCAGTGTAGGAGCGGCCCTCTGGCCGCGAAGCATCGATTGGCAAAGCACCATTCTGGAATCTCGTGGTATCGCGTTTTCGCAGTGACCGGCAATACCGCCAGATTTTAGAATGGTGACCCAATAAGCCGTACATCGCGGCCAGAGGGCCGCTCCCACACTGGTGCCACTCCGACGGTTCTGCTTTCGCTAAGCGTCAATATTGGTAGCAGCCAACGCGTTCCTTTCAATGAATTCCCGCCGCGGCTCAACCTGGTCGCCCATAAGCGTGGTGAATACCTCGTGCGCCGCGACCGCATCCTCGATCTGCACCTGCATCAGACGGCGCGTGGCCGGGTCCATCGTGGTTTCCCAGAGCTGCGTCGGGTTCATCTCACCGAGACCCTTGTAGCGCTGGATGTGCTGGCCACGCTTCGCTTCGTCGAGCAGCCATTGCACGGCACCGCTGAAGCTCGTGACGGGCTGCTTGCGTTCGCCGCGCTGCACCCATGCGCCCGGCTCAATCAGCCCGTTCAGCTGGGTGCCGAGGTCGACCAATGAACCGTATTCGACCGACTTGAAGAATTCGCGCGGCACCATACGGTCTACCGACACCCCGTGGTGGTGGCGGTTGATGCGGATTGCGAAGCTGCCGCGGTCGGTCGCCGGTTCCATCGTCGCCGTGTACCGCACGTCGTCGGAATCGGCGTTCAACGCCTTCTGCAACTGCGCCATCCAGTCGGCGAGCCAGCTTGCGTCATCGAGTTTGTCGAGCGTGACCGGCGGCAGGCCAATCAGCTTCTCCAGCACTGCCTGGTCGAAGCGGCGTGACAAGCGGCGGATCGTCGCGACGACCGCGAGGTACTTGCGTGCCAGCGCCTCGAAAGCTGTCGCAGACAGCGCTGGCGCGGCACCGGACAAGTGAAGCTCGGCGTCGGCCAGTGCGGACTGCAACAGGTACGCAGCGAGTTCCTGGTCGTCCTTCACGTAGGTTTCCTGCTTGCCGCGTTTGACCTTGTAGAGCGGCGGCTGCGCGATGTAGATGTGCCCGCGCTCAATCAACGCGCGCATGTTGCGGAAGAAGAACGTCAGCAACAGGGTGCGGATGTGCGAGCCGTCGACGTCCGCGTCAGTCATGATGATGATTCGGTGGTAACGCAGCTTGTCCGGGTTGAAGTCTTCTTCGCCGATACCGGCGCCCAGCGCGGTGATTAGCGTGCCGATTTCCGCGGACGACAGTATGCGGTCGAGGCGTGCGCGTTCGACGTTCAGGATCTTGCCTTTCAGCGGCAGGATTGCCTGCGTGCGCCGGTCGCGGCCCTGCTTCGCAGAGCCACCTGCCGAGTCGCCCTCGACTAAATAAATCTCGCACAACGCCGGGTCGCGTTCCTGGCAATCGGCAAGCTTGCCGGGTAACCCCGCGATGTCGAGCGCACCCTTGCGGCGCGTCATCTCGCGCGCCTTGCGCGCGGCTTCGCGCGCTCGAGCAGCGTCGATGATCTTCGCGACAATCGCCTTCGCCTGCTGCGGGTTCTCGAGCAGGAATTCTTCGAGCTTTTCGACCACGAGTGACTCGACCGCCGGCTTCACTTCGCTCGAGACGAGCTTGTCCTTCGTCTGCGCGGAGAACTTCGGGTCGTGTACCTTGACGGACAGCACCGCGGTCAATCCCTCGCGTGCGTCATCGCCGGTCGGCGCGACCTTTTCCTTCTTGCCGAAGCCTTCGCGCTCGATGTACTGATTGAGCGTGCGCGTAAGGCCAGCGCGGAAGCCCGCGAGGTGGGTGCCGCCGTCCCGTTGCGGGATCGTGTTCGTGAAACAGAACACGTTCTCCTGGTACGAATCATTCCACTGCAGCGCGATGTCCGCTGCGACACCGTCGCGTTCCCCGCTGATGAACAATACGGTCTCGTGCAGCGGCGTCGTGCTGCGATTCAGGTGCTCGACGAACGCGCGGATTCCGCCCTGATACTCGAACACATCCTGCTTGTCGGTCCGTTCGTCCGTGAGGGTGATCTTCACGCCGGGGTTCAGGAACGACAGCTCGCGCAGACGTTTCGCGAGGATGTCGTAATGGAACTCGATGTTCGTGAAGGTCTCGGCGCTCGGGTGGAAGCGCAATTCAGTGCCGCGGCGCACCGTGTCGCCGATTACATGCAACGGAGCGGTCGGCACGCCGTGCTTGAACTCGAGCAGGTGCAATTTGCCGTCACGGTGAATCGTGAGGCGCAACCAATCGGACAACGCGTTGACGACCGACACGCCGACGCCATGCAAACCGCCGGAGACCTTGTACGAATCGTCGTCGAATTTTCCGCCCGCGTGCAGCACGGTCATGATGACCTCGGCGGCGGAACGGTTTTCTTCCGGGTGGATGTCGACCGGGATGCCGCGGCCATCGTCGGTCACGGTGATTGATTCATCGCTATGGATGATGACGGTGATATTCGTGCAGTAGCCGGCGAGCGCTTCGTCGATCGAGTTGTCGACGACCTCAAACACCATGTGGTGGAGGCCCGTTCCGTCGTCCGTGTCGCCGATGTACATGCCTGGACGCTTGCGAACCGCGTCGAGGCCCTTTAACACCTTGATTTTGCTGGAATCGTACGTCTTGTTATCGGTCATGAATCCCGCTCATTGAGCCGCCCCCCGGCAATCGCGAAATTTTACCAAAAATTAAGACCTTGCGCCTGTTTTTATGCCCCTTTTTCAGGGCCCGAAACAAGCTCAAATTTCCGGCTCCTTGGCGGGCTGTTAATCGGTGTGGGAGCGGCCCTCTGGCCGCGATGCTCGAGGGTCAGCTGCCGAATGTAGGAGCGGTGCTCCGTGTGGGAGCGGTGCTCCGCACCGCGATGGCAGAGCGTTCACAGCGCACCGCGCCCGCCGCACCGCTCGCTCCTCTGGGTTCACCGGCTTTTACAGAGCCGGCTGTAACCCATAAGTCGCTTCGCGCTTGCGCCGGGACACGGCTTGAAATGTGGGAGCGGCCCTCTGGCCGCGATGCTCGAGGGTCATCTGCCGAATGTAGGAGCGCTGCTCCGTGTGGGAGCGGTGCTCCGCACCGCGATGGCAGAGGTCGTGCGACGCTCGCTGCCTAACCCGCGCCCACTACGCCGTGTTCCACGTGGAACACTTTGGCGCTCGATATCACGGTTTCAGGCAGGTTTTCCGGGCGGATCACCGTGATAAACAGCTGGCTGCCGCCGGATTGCGCCAATTCGAGAAATCGACCGAGAAACGCCGGGTCGAGCTCAGCGGCCAGGTCATCCGCCAATAGCGCCGCTGCGCGGCCCGTGCGGCGGCGGTACTCGGCCAGCTGGGTGAGCACCAGCGCACCGGCTAGAACCTTCTGCTGACCGCGCGACACGCGGTCCTGGACCCGGTGCGGGCCCAGCCGGACGGACAGGTCTCCCCGATGCGGACCTACCTGGGTGCTGCCGGCGCTCCTGTCCCGTTCCCACGACCGGGCCAAGGCGTCTGCCAGCGACTCGCCGGCGGCCCAGCCCGGCTCGTATTCGGCTGCCACCCCCTCACCTGAGCCTAAAAGCGTACTGGCCACGGCCTCTAGACTAGGTGTAATCGCTTGAAGATAAACTCGCCGCGCACTATCTATCGCTTCGCCGGCCTCCGCCAGCTCACGCTCCCAAGGTATCGCCTCGGCCCGACCGCCTTCCGAACGCAGGACTACGTTTCTCTGTTTTAGGGCACGGGAGTAGCGCTGCCAGTAGCCATGGAAAGACTGTTCCACGTGGAACACGCCCCAATCCAGGAATTTCCGGCGCTCCCGCGGACCGCCGTCCAGGAGCCCGTGGACCGTCGGGTCGAGGATCTGAACGGGGAAGTTCTCCGTGAGATCTGCGAGCCCCCGGAGCGGTTGTCCGCCGAGGCGCATCTCCGCCCCGCGCCGGCCGCGGCGCAGCCCAACCGGGACCGTCCGCTGCCCATTCCGGACCTGCCCCGTCACCATCAGTTCGTGTGCCCCATCGCGGATCAACGGCCCAAGCCGCGCGGTGCGAAAGGAACGCGCCCGGCCCAGGAAGAAGATCGCTTCCAGGAGGCTGGTCTTTCCGGACGCGTTGGGTCCGATGATCAGGTTCGTGTCCGGGGCAAACTCGAGTTCTGCGCGCTCGATGCAGCGGAAATCCTGGATGGTCAGCGATTGGAGCATCGACTACTCAAACCTCTGCCATCGCGGTGCGGAGCACCGCTCCCACACTTAAGGGCCGCTCCTACGGTGTGAGGCGCGCCGGGCGCACTGCGAAGCGATTTTGGTCAAGCAATCGCGAATCGCAGATTCGCTCCCACAATCACAGATTCGCTCCCACAGGCCAGAGAGTCACTCCTATAACCGCATCGGCATTACGACGTACTTGCACTTCTCGTTGCCCGGCTCCCGGATCAGGCAGCTGCTGTTGCCGTCGGTCAGCGTGATGCGCGCCGTGTCGGTGGTAATCGCGCCGAGCGCGTCGAGCAGGTAGTTCACATTGAAGCCGATTTCCATTTCGGCACCGCCGTACTCAACCTCCACCTCGTCCTCGGCCTCTTCCTGCTCCGGGTTATGTGCTTGAATCTTCAGAAGATTCTTAGACAACTGCAGGCGCACGCCGCGGTACTTTTCGTTCGAGAGGATCGACGCGCGCTGCAACGCCTCGCGCAACAGCTGCCGGTCAGCGATCACGTCCTTGTCGCCGCCTTTCGGGAGTACGCGCTCGTAATCGGGGAAACGGCCGTCAATCAACTTCGTCGTCAACCGGCTTCCGCCGAGCGTCACCCGCAGGTGATTCGCGCCGAAACTGATGTTCGCGTCACCTGACTCACCGCCGAGCAGGCGGTGCAGTTCGAGGACGCCCTTACGCGGCACGATGACCTGCGTCGTTTCTTCGCCGCTGGCTTTCGCTTCACTCATCGCAAGCCGATGGCCATCGGTTGCGACCGCGCGGATTGCGTTGTCGCGCAGCTCGAGCAGCATGCCGTTCAGGTAATACCGCACATCCTGCTGCGCCATTGCAAAGTGCGTGCGGTCGATCAGCTCCGCCAGGACATCTTGCTTGATTGCAGTCGTCTGCTTTGCCTGGATGTCGTCTACCGAAGGGAATTCCGTGGCCGGTAAGGTCGACAGCGTGAACCGACTGCGTCCCGACTTGATGACGACGCGTCCCTTGTCGACGGCGACCGAGACCTTCGCGCCATCCGGCAGCGCTCGGCAGATATCCAGCAGCTTGCGCCCAGGTACGGTGACCTCGCCCGGTTGCTGGACATCCAGCGCGACCGTAGCGACCAGTTCGACCTCAAGGTCGGTCGCTGTAACCGATAAACCTTTGTCGTTGGCGACCAGCAGCATGTTGGCGAGTATCGGCATCGTCTGGCGACGCTCGACGACACCGACTACCGCCTGGATCGGTTTGAGGAGGGTTTCTCGATCGGCCTGGAACTTCATGGTTCGCCCCTTGGATTAGGCTGTTAATTAAAGCTGTTTATAGGTCTACTGACTATGGTTACTAGTACCACTCTAGCCTGTGTATGACCCAATTATTCCTTTTTATATCAATAGCTTAAATCAAACATTATGTGGGACAGACCGCATATAAGCGGCGCACCGCCTGTCCGGAACCTGTGGATAAGTCGGGGGAAGAAATCCACCGTCAGACCATCCACAGGTTCTCCACATCATGTCGTCAATGTTCTCAACAGGTTCAGATAATCCTCGTCAAAACGCAGGTCCTGCTCGCGCAATTCCTTCACCTTCCGGCACGCGTGCAGCACCGTCGTATGGTCGCGGCCGCCGAAGCCTTCCCCTATTTCCGGCAGGCTGTGGCTCGTCAATTCCTTGGCGAGCGCCATCGCAATCTGCCGAGGCCGCGTGACCGACCGGCTGCGTGACTTCGACTGTAAGTCGGAAATGCGAATCTTGAAATACTCAGCGACGGTTTTCTGGATATTGTCGATTGTGACGAGACGGTCCTGCAGCGCCAGCAGGTCCCGCAAGGCTTCGCGCGCAAACTCGAGCGTGATGGGCTGTCCCGTGAAGTTCGCGTTGGCGATTACGCGGCGGAGCGCCCCTTCGAGTTCGCGCACGTTCGAGCGGATTCGCTTCGCAATCAGAAACGCGACTTCGTGCGGCAGCACGACGCCGGCGTCGGAGGCCTTCGACATCAGGATCGCAACGCTCGTCTCGAGCTCGGGCGGCCCGATCGCGACGGTAAGCCCCCAACCAAAGCGGGACTTCAGCCGCTCTTCCAGGCCGTTCACTTCTTTCGGGTAACGGTCGCAGGTCAGGATTACCTGGTGGTGCGCTTCAAGCAGCGCATTAAAGGTGTGAAAAAACTCTTCCTGGGTGCGGTCTTTTCCGGCAAAAAACTGGATGTCGTCGATGAGCAGCGCATCCACCGAACGGTAGAAACGCTTGAACTCGTTGATCGTATTGTGCTGCAGCGCCTTGACCATGTCGGCGACGAAGCGCTCGGAATTCAGGTACGCGACCTTCGCCTGCGGGTTGCGGCGCAGGATGGTGTTGCCGATGGCGTGCATCAGGTGCGTCTTGCCGAGCCCGACACCACCGTAGATGAAGAACGGGTTGTACGCGTGGCCTGGGTTTTCGGCTACCTGTTGCGCCGCGGCGCGAGCGAGCTGGTTCGACTTGCCTTCGACAAAGTTCTCGAACGAGAAACGCGGGTCGAGCCGCGTCGCACCGGCGCTCATGCGCGGCCCGGAAGTCGGCGTCGGCCGGCTGCCGTTGAGCACGGGGGTGGGAGGCGCTGCGCGAGCCGCCGCCCCGATTTCCAGCACGACTTTCGGCGTTTCCGCCGGCTCGAGCTCGATGGCGATTTCGCCGAGCCGCTCCAGAAAGTGCTCGGATACCCAGTCCACGACGAACCTGTTGGGCGCGTAAAGACGGAGCACTTGCGGCTCTTCGACCGCCTGTAGCGGACGAATCCAGGTATTCAGCTGTTGCTCCGAAAGCTCGCCCTCGAGCCGCCGGATGCAACGCTGCCACAGCGTGGCGTCCAAGGCAGTCCCCCAAAAGATCGTGCAGCGTGAAGACGGCCAGTCTAACGCGCGCCGACAGGCTTATCCACAGGTTGACGCGTACGTGATTGATTGACAATTCACCATCCGGTGAGTAGGCTTCGCGGTTCGATAAATCCGGACCTGCCGTCATGCAAAGAACTTTCCAGCCCAGCATCCAGCGCCGTAAGCGCACCCACGGTTTCCGTGCCCGGATGGCCACGAAAAACGGCCGCAAAGTGCTTAAAGCACGGCGGGCGAAGGGTCGGGCGCGCCTCTGTCCGTAACGCCGGGCCCGCGCGCCGCAGCGAAGCTGCCGCGTACCGCGCGCCTGTCGGAGAAACGAGACTTCGCGCGTTTGTTCGCGCAGGGTAAGCGCTCCAGCGACCGTTGCTTCACGCTGCTGGGTCATCCGAACGGTATGGAACACAGCCGGCTCGGACTCGCGATTTCACGGAAGGCCGCACGCCGCGCAACCGCGCGCAATCGTTTGAAGAGGCTCGCCCGCGAGACCTTTCGCCGGCATCAGGCCGCGCTCGAAGGGCTGGACATCGTGGTGATGGCGAAGCCCGGAGCCGACCGGCTCGACAACCTGGAGCTCCGCGCCAGCCTGGAACGACATTACGCCCAACTGCCTTCCCGATGCGCACTCTCGTCAAATTCTTGATCAACGCTTACCGCTGGGTCATCAGCCCGGTGTTGGGGCCGCATTGCCGCTATCATCCGACCTGCTCGGCGTACGCACTCGAGGCGCTGGATCGCCATGGCGCTGCGCGCGGCAGCTGGTTGGCCGTCAAGCGCGTCGCGCGCTGCCACCCCTGGCATGAAGGTGGCGTAGACCCCGTTCCCGGGCCGGAGCAACATGGATAACACGCGTTTCTTCCTGTACGCCGCGTTGGCGCTGGTCATGTTTATGGTCTGGCAGGCTTGGCGCACCGACCAAGCGCCCCGGCCCGACCCGATCGCAGCCTCCCAGCAGGTACCGGAGCGGGTCGGCGAGCCGACGCCACGGCGGGACCTACCCGAACTGCCGACGACCACTGAAGCCATCCCGACGGCTGGTCCGCTTCCAGATGCCCCCACGCAGTCCGTAGTCGCGTCCGACCGTCGCATTCGGGTCGTCACCGATGTCTACGAAATCGAACTCGATACCGCGGGCGGCGATATCCGTAGCCTGCTCCTGCTGGAATACCCGTTGCACAAGCTGGAACCCGACCGCTCCTTCCCGCTGCTGTCGGACACGCTGCCGGCGTTTTACATCGTGCAGGGCGGATTGCTCACCGGCGATGAGAATGCACCGACGCACCATGTGCGCTGGCAGGTGGCGCGCGGCGACTTCCGCCTGGCCGAGGGCGCCGACGAGTTGCGCGTGCCGCTGGTATACGACGATGGCGCGGGGCTGCGCGTTACCAAGACCTACGTTTTCCGCCGCGGCGATTACGAAATCGCTGTCGAGCATCAAGTCGAGAACGCCACCGGTGCGCCGTGGCGCGGCGGCGCGTATCTGCAGTTGCAACGCACCGAGACCACGCCGGTCGAGCCATCATGGTTCGTGTACACCTTCACCGGCGCCGCGGTCCACGACGGCCGGAAATACCGGAAAATCCCGTTTGATGACCTGGTCAGCACGCGCGTAGCCGAGGAGCACACGGGGGGTTGGGCCGCGATGGTCCAGCATTACTTCGTCGGCGCGGTGATCCCACCGGCCGATGGCGTCAACCACTATTACTCGATGCTGCTTGATGCCGGCCGTTATGTCGTCGGCGTGCGCCAGCCAGTGGTCCAAATAGATGACGGCGCGACCGCGACGATCAGCAGCCGGCTCTTTCTCGGCCCGAAGCTGCAAGACCGCGTTGCAGCGGTTGCGCCTGGTCTCGAGCGGACGGTTGATTACGGCTGGCTCACCTTCCTCGCGCAGCCGTTGTTCTGGGTGCTCGACAAGATTCACTCGGTGGTCAACAACTGGGGCTGGTCGATCATCCTGCTGACGATTCTGATCAAGCTCGCGTTCTTCAAGTTGTCGGAAACCAGCTACCGCTCGATGGCGAACATGCGCAAGGTACAACCGCGCATGAAGGCCTTGCAGGAGCGCTACAAGGACGACCGCCAGCGCCTGAACCAGGCGATGATGGATTTGTACAAGACCGAGAAAATAAATCCGCTCGGCGGCTGCTTGCCGATACTCGTGCAGATCCCTGTGTTCATCGCGTTGTACTGGGTGTTGCTCGAGTCGGTTGAGCTCAGGCAGGCGCCGTGGGCGCTGTGGATTCAGGACCTTTCGAGCCGCGACCCGTTCTTCGTGCTACCGCTGCTGATGGGCGCGAGCATGCTGTTGCAGCAGCGGCTGAACCCCGCGCCGATGGACCCGGTCCAGCAGAAGGTGATGACTTTCCTCCCGATCATCTTCACGGTGTTCTTCGCGTTCTTCCCGGCCGGCCTGGTGCTGTACTGGTTCGTCAACAACCTGATCTCGCTCGGGCAGCAGTACTACATCACGAGAAAGATCGAGGCCGGAGGGAAGTAGGGGTGTAGGAGCGGTGCTCCGCACCGCGAAATAATCAAACCCCGCTCCAGCATTTAGAATCGCCTTATGGCTTCAGACACGATCGCCGCTATCGCCACGCCACCCGGTCGGGGTGGTATCGGCATCGTGCGTGTGTCGGGGCCGCGTGTGCCGTTGGTCGCCGAAACGCTGCTCGGCAAATGCCCGCCGGCGCGTAGCGCACACCGCGCAAGCTTTCGTGACGGCGCCGGCGAGGCGATAGACGACGGCCTCGCGCTCTACTTCCCCGCGCCGCACTCGCTCACCGGCGAACACGTACTCGAACGCTCGCTGTCAGGCGAGTTCTCGGAATGCGTGAACTCCATCGTCGAAGCAGTCACTGATTTACGCGCGCAAATAGAGGCGTCGATCGATTTCCCGGACGAAGATGCCGACTTCCTCGGCGATGGCGAAGTCGCAGCGCGCGTAACGCGCGTGCTCGCGGAGCTCGACCACTTGGCGGCAAGCGCCCGACAGGGCGCGCTACTGCGCGACGGCTTGGTCGTCGTAATCGCCGGTGCACCGAACGCTGGTAAATCCAGCCTGCTGAACCGCCTCGCCGGACACGACGCGGCAATCGTGACGGAAGTCGCCGGCACCACCCGCGATGTGCTGCGCGAGGACATCGTGCTCGACGGCTTGCCCGTGCGCATCATCGATACCGCGGGCCTGCGCGAAGCCGGCGACGCGGTCGAGCAAGAAGGCGTGCGCCGTGCGCGCGCAGAAATTGTCCGCGCCGACCACGTATTGATGGTCGTCGACGCCACGCAACCGGCAGCCGCTACGCCGCTAGACCCGGAACTCGCAGAGCGACCATTAACGATCGTTCGCAACAAGATTGACCTGAGCGGCGAGCCGCCGGGTGCCGAAATCGCAGCTGGCCATTCGGTGCTACGCGTATCTGCAAAGACCGGCGCCGGGCTCGACGCGCTGCGCGCCCATTTGCAGGCAGTCGCCGGCTGGACCGCCGGTGGCGGCACCTTCAGCGCGCGCCGCCGTCACCTGGACGCACTTACGCGCGCGCGGCGGCATGTGGCCGATGGCTACGAAGCGCTGGAGACTCGGCACGCTGCCGAACTCTGCGCCGAAGAGCTCCGGCTCGCGCAGCAGGCACTCGGCGAGATTACCGGCGCATTCACCACCGAGGACCTGCTGGGACGGATCTTCACGAGTTTCTGTATAGGGAAATAAGAGTACAATCGGCCATACAGCCCGTCTATAGCGCGAGGAATAAACCAATGGCCACACGCGCATCGCTCACCCTGTTGCACCAGGTCGCCCCCGAAGGCTTGGCCGTTACCCGAAAACAATTGCTCGCCTCTGGCCTGACCGGCGCCGCGATTGATCGTTATGTGAAGTCCGGCTGGCTGCATCTGGTCGGCCGCGGCGCGTATTTGCGCGGGCCCGACAAGGCGCTCGCACGCCCGCTGCGATGGCAGCAACTTGCAATCTCGCTGCAGCGCGCAGAGCTACCGCTACACGTCGGCGGCCCTACCGCGCTCGCAATCCACGGTTACCCCGACGCAGCGGTCGCGGAGCACCCGGCCATCCACCTGTTCGGCAAAGCGCGTATGCCCGCTTGGGCCGCCCAGGTGAAGCTGCGCGAGAACGTCGCGGTGCGACGCTTCGAACTGCTCCCGCCGCGCGTACGCGCTGGCGTCGTGCCAATCCAGTGGGGACCCTGGGATTGGTCGTTGTGGATATCGAGCCCCGAACGCGCGCTGCTCGAGACGATGGCGTTGTTGCCGGATACCTACGACTTCACTGCGGCTGATCTGATGTTCGCCGCCGCCGGCAACCTGGATGCAACCGCGCTGAACGCGCTGCTCGGATGGTCGCGGCATGTGCAGGTGAACCGGCTGTTCCTGTGGTTCGCCGACCGCCACGGGCACCCTTGGAATGCAGAAATCGACCGCACGCGCGTGTTTACCGGCGCCGGCAAGCGCCAAGTTGTAGCGGGCGGGCGCCTCGACGCGCGTTACAAAATCACGGTACCGGCGGAGCTGGCATAACGCTCGTGGCGCTCATCGTTCCCGACCAGCTGGCTGTAGGCGAAGTGACGCGACCGACCGTGCGCATCCTGTCGTACAACATCCAGGTCGGCATCGAGACGCGGGGTCCGAGCGACTACCTGACCCACGGCTGGAAGCACGTTCTGCACCACTCGGCGCGCGGCCGTAACCTCGACCGCATCGCCCGGATCCTGTCGGGCCACGACATTGTCGGGCTGCAAGAAACCGACGCCGGCAGCAGGCGCTCCGGCTTTGTGAACCTCACCGAATACCTGGCGCGCAAGGCCGGATTCCCATACTGGCACCACAGGGTGAACCGCCGCATCGGGCAGTTCGCGCAGCACGCGCACGGCTTGATCAGCAGGGTGGCGCCGGAATCGGTCGCGGAGCACGAATTGCCCGGCCTGATACCGGGCCGTGGCGTAATCGTTGCACGCTACGGCGCTGGCGCAGATCCATTGGCGATATTCCACGTGCACCTGGCGCTTACCGCGCGCGCGCGCCGTAACCAGTTCGCGTTCATTGCGGAGATGATGGAAGACCACCGGCACGCGGTGCTGATGGGCGATTTCAATTGCCGACCCGGTAGCCCGGAGATGATCGAATTGTTCCGCCGCACCGGCTTACGCGAGCCCGCGGAGGTGCTGAACACCTTCCCCAGTTGGCGCCCTGAGCACGACATTGACCACGTGTTGGTGACGCCGACCCTTGAGGTCACGCGTGCGACGGTGCTGCCTCACGCGTTTTCCGACCACCTGCCGTTAAGCGTTGAGATCGCGTTACCGGACGGGTTTCAGCTTTCCGCGACGTGAAGCATCGGCGTGCCGTCGCGGTCACCCGACGCGATGGCTGTCCGGTTACGGCCGCCATGTTTCGCCGCATAGAGCGCGCTGTCTACGCGCTCCAGGATTGACCGGGGCGTCTCGCCTTCCTGATGCCGCGCGACGCCGAGCGACACGGTGACGCTGACTGGGCCGGCGGAGGTGCCGAACGGTGTTGCGGAGGTCGCAACACGAATACGTTCCGCCACGCGTTGAGCGCCAGCCGTGTCCGTGTGCGGCAGGATCACAATGAACTCTTCTCCGCCGAATCGACCAATCGTATCGGGGACATCTGGCGCAACACCTGTGGCGCCCACCACGTCGGCGCCGCGCACCGCCTGTGAAAGGCGCGTGACGAAACTTTTCAACACCTCATCGCCGACCGGGTGCCCATGCTGGTCGTTGATTTCCTTGAAGCGGTCGATGTCGAGCACCAGCAACGAGAGCGCGTCACCGTGCCGGTCCGACCGTTGCTGTTCGCGCTTCAGCGCGTCCATCACGAAGCGGCGGTTGTGCAGCCCGGTAAGGTCGTCGCGGACCGCAAGCTCTTCGACGAGCGCAAGCGCCTGCTGAAGTTCCGAATTGCGTGAATGCAGCTTTTCCCGCAAGCGCCCGACATAGTGCCCGAAGTACGCAACCCAGATGAGCATCGCGGCAAGTAACGCTGCATGCATGATTTCCAGCTGGATGCGCGCGTTCCCGGCATCGTCCGGAATCGTGGTGGCCACGACGAGCGTGTAGCCGGCCATCGAAAACAGCCAGCACAGCACGTAATGCGATATGCGCAGCGTGAAGATGCCGAACATGAACACGATGATGAACGCGGGGAAACTGACCGCCCGCATCTCGGGAAGCCCACCGGCAGTCAGGCACGCCCACAGCAGCGCAGTCAGCATCATCGGCAGCGTCATACTGGGGTCGTGGAAGCGCAGGTTCACGCCCGTCTTGAACGCTGTGAAGAACAGCATGTTTGAGACAACCATGCCACCGACGAGCGCCGCCACCGGGAAAGTGAAGGCGCCGAATTCGAGCCGGAAAAGGCCCAGCGCATTGATGTAAAGGATGAAGCCGACCCAGATGGCGAAGGTGACTGTCGCCAGGCCGAAGCGCCAGATTCGCAGCTCCTGCCGGCGTGCTTCGTCGTTCAACCGAGCACCGCTTCCCGCCGGTACAAGCGCGCGGCAACCGCACCGAGCCCGAGTCCGTACGCGATGGTCGTCACCCATGATATGACGACCTGCGAAAGGTCGAGGGTCTCCCCACGGATAATCTCGTTGACCAGAACGCCCTGGCTGAGGCTCGGCACGACCATCATCCATCCCTGCGCCTGGAACGGCAGAATCAGGATTACGAAAGTCGGAATCATCGGCACAAACAGCGCCAGCGATAGCCAGGTCTGCGCTTCCTTGAAGCTGCGGGTGAACGCGGCGACGACCGTGAGCATCGCCGCGACAAACAGCGCTAAGGGGAGGTTTACGAAGAAGATGCCGGTTGCCATCTGCGGCGTGAAATTGATCACCATCCCGACCTGGTCGAGCGGCACCATCGGGATGACCACCCAGAACGCGATCAACGCGAGTATCAGCCCGAGTACGGAAAACACGAAGGTCGCCGCAAGCTTACCGGCCATGAGTTCGCCGCGGGAGAGCGGCGCTGTAAGGAGCGCTTCAAGCGAGCCTCGTTCGCGCTCACCGGCCGTGGTGTCGATAGCCAAATAGAAGCCGCCCATCATCATGGAAATCACAATCAGATACGGCAACATGCCGAGTATCAGCGACGCCCGCTGCGCCGGCGACGCAAGGTCGTCGGTCTCGATGGCGACCGCGTCGCTGACCGACGGATTGACCCCACGGGCGAGCAGGCGAAGCCTGCCGATGCTGTCGCTGTACCCTTCCAGCATCCCGCGCGTACGCCGGATGTTCGTCTGTGCCTTGCGGTTGGATGCATCGACCATCAGGCGTACCGCCGCCGGCGTGCCGGCGCGGAACTGCTCGCCGTAGCTTTCGGGAATCACGAGGATGACGTGGTGGTCGCCGTCGCGGACCGACTGTTCCGGGTCTTCCGGCACCGGCAGGATTTCGACTTCGCGCTGCTCTAGCCATGCGACCAGGTTCGGTGCGTGTTCGGCGCCCATGACCGGCAGCTCGAGAGGCTTCTCCAGCTCGCCGGCGGTCATCTTCAGCACGGCGGTCATGGCGATTGCGAAAATTGCAGGGCCGAGGATTGGCCCCATGATCAGCGACGACAGCACCGCGCGCCGGTCGCGCAGATTATCAATCGATTCCTTCGCGAAGACGACCCAGGCGCCACTAATCATTGCGCACCCCGCTCAATCGCCCGTACGAACACTTCCTCTAAATCCTGTTGGCCCATCTCTGCGCGCAACGCCTCCGGCGAGCCGCGCGCGACCACGCGACCGTGCGCAATAATCACGATGTCATCGCACAGCGCCGCGACCTCCTGCATCACGTGGCTTGAGAAGAGCACGCACCGCCCGTCGGCGCGCAACTTGCGGATCAGTTCGCGCAGCGCGCGCGTCGCCATCACATCGAGCCCGTTGGTCGGTTCGTCGAGAACGACGTTACGAGGGTCGTGGACGAGCGAGCGAGCGAGGGCCACCTTGATACGCTGCCCCTGTGAAAAGCCCTTTGCCCGGCGCTCGCTGAACTCCTCGATCTCGAGCATTTCGATCAAGCTGTCGACGCGCGCGGCCAGCGCCGCTCCGCGCAGGCCGTTCAGCCGGCCGTAATATGCGATGTTTTCCCGCGCCGTGAGGCGCGGATAGATGCCGGTGCCATGCGGCAGTACGCCCATCGAGCGGCGTACCGCCAGCGGCGCTTCGGCGACATCGTGGCCATCGACGCGCGCCGACCCGCCGTCGGCCCGCAGCACCGTGTACAGGATGCGCAGCGTTGTGGATTTACCGGCGCCGTTTGGACCGAGCAACCCGGTAATACGGCCATCATCGGCGCGAAAACTGACGCCGTCGACCGCGCGAACTGCGCCAAACGACTTCTCGAGGTTTTCAATCTCAATCATGGGTTCGGCCCGGTGAAGCGCAGGAAGAACGGCGCCGGTGCAATGCGCTCGACGCACTCGACTTCGAGCGCGGCCGGGTCTGCACCTGCGACGAAGTCAGCCATAAGCCGCGGTACGCAGCCACGCGCAGCCAGGCCATGGCCTTGCCCCGGGCCGACGACGTGGCGCGCGTTGGCTAAGGTCTCGAGCAGGCGTTCGCCGTTGCGCGGCGGCGTCACTGGGTCCGCCTCGCCCGACAGGATCAGCGTCGGGATGCCGCTCGTCCAGGGTTCCTTGAAGTCCGGGTCGATCACACCTTGCGGCCATACGCTGCAAGCGTCCGCCAGGTATTCGAGCGTGTTCGCACCGAGATAAGTCTCGCGCAGCTGCTCGCGCAAGGCATCGTCATCCGTGATGAACGGGATGTCCTCGGTGCACACGACCGCGTGGTGCATGCCGGTCGTTATTGAGTCGCCGAGCTCCTGCATCACGAGAAGCGCCTGCGCAGCGAGCGGCGCGTAATCGCCGTAGCTGGCGGCATGGTCGATTAGCAACGGCAGCAGCGCAACGGTCTCCGGCGCATAGCTGAACATGCGGATGACGCCGGTGAAATACTCATCGCTGAACATCAGCTCAGTGAGTTCGGCAGTGACGGGGTCGGCGAGCACGAGCTGGAGCGCGCCCTCACGCAACTGAGCCTGCACTTGCGCGAAGCTGTCGGCGAGGTCCGGGAAGCGTTCGTTGCAGGCCTCGTCGTCGGCGCAGCGCTGGAACAGCAGCCCGAGCGCGCGCTGGGCATCGAGCGAGATGTCGGGGCCGAGCGCGAGGTCCATCGGCACGACGCCGTCGAGGATCACCGAGCGCGTGTTGTCTGGGTATCGCCGCGCGTACGCTTGCGCAACGCGCGAGCCGTAGGAGATGCCATATAAGTTGAGTAACTCATACCCGAGTGCGACGCGCACCGCATCGAGGTCGCGTATCGCGACGCTGGTCGTATAGAAGCGTGGGTCGCCAGGCAACTGGTCGAGGCACTCGCGCATCCATTCGCGCCGTTGCTCCGCGCTCGCCGTCAGTTCTTCGTGGCTGTCCGGCATGTCGCAGCTGAGGCGGTTCGAATCACCGGTACCACGCTGGTCGACCAGCAGGATGTCACGGTCTCGGCCGATGCGGCGGAATGCATGGCCGGCGAGGACGAAAGACTCGAGCGCCGACTGTCCGGGGCCGCCGGTGATGAATACAAGCGGGTCGTCCGCGCGGGTCCGCGCAGAGGCAGGCAGCAACGCGACCGCGAGATCGATGGTGCGGCCATTCGGTTCAGCTGGGTTTTCGGGCACCGACAGCGTGCCGCAACGCGCGGCGACGCGCGCCGTCGCCTGAGAAACAGAAAGGTGACAGGCTTTGAGTGGTAACGCTTCGGTGCCGTCGCGCACAGCGGCATCGGCATGACCGCAGAGCGCCGCTGCGCACGCAAAGGCAATGGTTGACGAACGGAACTTCATGGAGACCTACACTCTTGTTTTCTCGATGGTGCCGTGGCGAACCATGTGGGTCAAGCCGATGGCGTCGGCGCGGCGCGCGCCCTACAATCGTCGGTATTATGGAATTCGCCGGGAAATATGACGTCATTGTGGTCGGTGGAGGCCACGCGGGTACGGAGGCGGCGCTCGCAGCCGCCCGCGCGGGCGCCCGCACGCTGCTGCTGACGCACGCGCTCGACACACTTGGGGCGATGAGCTGCAACCCGGCGATCGGTGGAATCGGCAAGGGCCACCTGGTGCGGGAAATCGATGCACTTGGCGGCGTGATGGCCCGTGCCGCCGACCACGCCGGTATCCATTTTCGTAGGCTCAACGGTATTGACCGTCGGCACCTTCCTCGGTGGGCGTATCCACATCGGCGACAGCAGCCACCAGGGTGGGCGCGCCGGAGACCCGCCGTCGAACGCGTTGGCCGCGCGCCTGCGCGAGTTGCCGTTCACAGTTGGCCGCCTGAAGACCGGCACACCGCCGCGGATAGATGGCCGCACGATTGATTACCGGGCGCTCACGGAGCAGCCGGGCGATGACCCGCGGCCGGTGTTCAGCTTCGTCGGCAGCCACGCCGACCATCCACGCCAGGTCTCGTGCTGGATAGCGCAAACCAACGAACGCACGCACGACCTCATCCGCGGCGCGCTCGATCGCTCGCCAATGTACACGGGCGCGATCGGCGGCACCGGCCCCCGTTATTGCCCGTCGGTCGAAGACAAGGTCGTGCGCTTTGCCGACAAGGCGTCGCATCAGGTGTTCATCGAGCCGGAGGGGCTCGATGTCACCGAGGTCTACCCGAACGGGATTTCAACCAGCCTGCCGTTCGATGTTCAGGTGGCGATGGTGCGCAGCATCGACGGCTTCGCCTCGGCGCACCTGACGCGCCCCGGCTATGCGATCGAATACGACTACTTCGACCCACGCGAATTACGGCCGACGCTCGAGACGCGGCATCTGCCCGGCCTCTATTTCGCCGGGCAAATCAACGGGACCACAGGTTACGAAGAAGCAGCGGCGCAGGGGCTGCTCGCAGGTGTCAACGCGGCACGGCAGGTCGCCGGCGCGACGCAGTGGTCGCCGCGCCGAGATGAGGCGTACATCGGCGTGCTGGTCGACGACCTGGTGACGCGCGGAACGCAGGAGCCTTACCGGATGTTCACAAGCCGTGCCGAATACCGGTTGACGCTGCGCGAGGACAACGCTGACCTGCGGCTGACGCCGGTCGGACGCGAACTCGGGCTCGTCGATGACGCGCGGTGGACGCGGTTCAGTGCGAAGCGCGACGCGGTCGCCGCTGAGCAGGCGCGCTTGCGCGCGTTGCGCATCGGCGAACACCGAGCGATCGAATTGTTGCGGCGCCCTGAGGTCGGCTACGCCGAACTGATGGCGATAGCGGGTGCCGGCCCCGGCGTCGAAGACCCGACGGTGGGCGAACAGGTCGAAATCCAGGCGCGCTACGCGGGCTACATCGACCGCCAGAACGACCAGGTCGAGCGCGCCCGAGGGCAAGAGGAGCGGTCGATACCCGCGGACCTCGACTATGCATCCGTGCGCGGCCTGTCGGCCGAAGTTCAGCAGAAGCTTGAGCGTCATCGCCCCGCGACGCTGGGCCAGGCCGGGCGAATCGCCGGCGTGACGCCCGCCGCGGTTTCGTTGCTGACCGTTTACCTGAAGCGCCGGTCGGCCTGATCGCGATGCGGCGCCTGCACCCTGCGGTGGTCTTGTTGCTGTGCGCGTTCGCAGCAGTGGCCGGCTGTGGCGAACGCGAGCGGGCCGATGGCCCGCCAGCCAGCGTGCTGCACCGCGGCAACGCATTCGAACCCGAGACGCTCGACCCGCACCGCGTGCGCAGCGTAGAGACCTTCAACATCATCCGTGACCTCTATGAAGGACTGATAGCCGAGCAACCGGGCGGCGAACTCGGTCCGGGGGTCGCGGAGACCTGGACGGTATCCGAAGACGGCCTGACCTGGAGATTCCGGCTGCGTGACAATGCGCGCTGGTCGAACGGCGACGCGGTGACTGCCGAAGACTTCGCGTGGTCGTTGCGCCGCGCGGTGCACCCCGACACCGGTTCGTATTACGCGCAGATGCTTTCGGTGATCGAAGACATCAGCGTTCCAGAACCCGGCGTGCTCGTGTTGCACCTCAGCGGGCCGACGCCGTACCTGCCCGGCCTGCTCGCGCAACCGATCGCCTACCCGGTACATCGCGCCACCGTTGAAACGCACGGCGAGCGCTTCACGCGCCCGGGCCTCAACGTCAGCAACGGCGCATACCGCATCGTCGAATGGGAGGCGCATTCGCACGTCCGCGTCGAGCGGAACCTCTATTACTGGAACGACGAACGTACGCGCATTCACGCGGTCGTGTTTCACCCGATCGAAGCTGAATCGACCGAGCTCGCGCGCTACCGCGCCGGCGACCTGCACATGACGCGGACAATCCCGGTCCAGCAGTACGAATGGCTGCAGCGAAACCTGTCGGACGAGCTGCATGTCACGCCGTATCTGAGTACTTACTTCTACGGCTTCAACCTGACGAAGCCGCCGTTCCAAGGCAACTTGCCGTTGCGCAAGGCGCTGTCGCTCGCGATAGACCGTGAGGTGCTCGCCGAGCAGGTGGTCGGTTCGGGCGAGGTGCCCGCTTACGCGTGGGTGACCCCCGGGATAGATAACTATGAGACGCAGCGTCCGGAGTGGGCGGACTGGCCGCGTGACCAACGCCTCGCCGAGGCGCGCCGTTTGTATGCGGAGGCCGGCTACTCGGCGCGCAACCCGCTGCGCGTCGAGCTGCGCTACAACACGGCGGAATCGCACCGGCGCATCGCCGTCGCGATTGCGTCCATGTGGCGTGAACAGCTGGGCGTCGAAGCGACGCTCCACAACGAGGAGTGGCAGGTCTTCCTCAACAGCCGCCAGTCGCAGCAGCTCGAGGTGTACCGCTCCGGCTGGGTGGGCGACTACAACGACGCGAACACATTCGCTGAGGCGATGATGTCAACGCATGGCCTCAACGACATGGGTTGGAAAAACGAAGAGTACGACCAGCTCGTGGTCGCCGCCGGCCGCGAGCGCGACCCCGCAGCAAGGCGCGAGTTACTCGAACAGGCGGAGCGCCTGCTGCTGTCCGAATACCCGGTGATGCCGATCTACTATTACGTGAGCAAGGCGCTGGTGAAGCCCACCGTGGGAGGCTATGTTCCGAATGTGATGAACGTGCACCCCAGCCGCCACCTGTACCTGAGGGATTGACGAGGCTGTGCTGGCCCATTCGGTCAAGCGGGTCGTCGGTGCTGTCCCCACTCTATTCATATTAATAACGCTCGCCTTCTTCATGATGCGGCTCGCCCCGGGCGGACCGTTCGACGCCGAAAAGGCGCTGGCCCCGGAGGTGCAGGCGAACCTCGACCGCATCTACCACCTCGACGAACCGCTGCCGGCGCAGTACGCGCGCTACCTCGGCAATGTCGTGCGCGGCGACCTCGGCCCGTCGTTTCAATACCAGGACTGGACCGTCAACGAACTGATTGCGCGCGGGCTGCCGGTGTCGCTGCGGCTCGGCGTGACCGCGCTGGTGCTCGCCCTGCTACTCGGGGTCACGGCGGGCACGCTCGCTGCGTTGCGCCAGAATGCCGCGACCGACCATGCGGTGATGACTGCGGCGATGACCGGCATCTCGATCCCGAACTTCGTGATGGCGCCGCTGCTGATCCTCGTGTTCGCGGTGTGGTTGGGCTGGCTGCCGGCTGGCGGCTGGTCCGGCGGCGCTTTGCGCAACATGCTCCTGCCGGTGGTCGTGCTGACGCTGCCGCTCGTCGCGTATATCGCGCGTCTGACGCGCGGGTCGATGATCGAGGTGCTGCGCTCGGACTACATCCGCACTGCAAGGGCGAAGGGCCTGCCGGAGCGCACGGTGGTACTGCGCCACGCGCTGCGGCCGGCGTTGCTGCCGGTTGTGTCGTTCCTCGGGCCGGCGATTGCCGCGTTGCTGTCGGGTTCGCTCGTCGTTGAGCAGATTTTCGGCCTTCCAGGAATCGGCCGCTATTTCGTACAAGGTGCGCTAAATCGGGATTACACCCTGGTAATGGGCGTCGTGATCTTTTACGGCAGCCTGGTAATTGTGATGAATGTAATCGTCGACCTGGTGTACGCGTGGCTGGATCCGAAAGTCAGGTACTGAGTGACGCGTGGCACCGGCTACGGCGCAACCGTGCTGCCGTCGTGGCGGCCGCAATCCTTGCGGCAATCACACTACTGGCCTTGTTCGCGCCGGCGCTGAGCCCACACCCGTACGACCACACCTACTGGGACAAGGTTTCGATTGCTCCAACCCTGTCTGACGGTCACCTCTTCGGCACCGATGCCGTCGGGCGCGACCTGTTCGTGCGCACGCTGCACGGCGGCCGCATCTCGTTGCTGGTCGGCATCGCCGCAACGCTTGTGTCTCTGCTGATTGGGGTCGGTTGGGGCGCGACCGCCGGTTATCTCGGTGGCCGCGTCGATGCAGTGATGATGCGCATTGTCGACATCCTGTATGCGATTCCCTTCGTCTTCCTCGTTATCCTGCTCATGGTCGCGTTCGGTCGGAACATCCTGCTGATCTTCATCGCGATAGGCGCGATCAAGTGGCTCGACATGGCGCGCATCGTGCGCGGCCAGACGCTATCCCTGAAGCGGCGCGAGTTTGTCGAGGCCGCGCAGGCCGCTGGCGTGTCTTCGTTCGCGATTATCCGGCGCCACATCGTGCCGAATCTGCTGGGGGTTGTCGCCGTGTATGTGACGCTGACGATCCCGCAGGTAATCCTCATCGAATCGTTCCTGTCGTTCCTTGGGCTCGGTGTGCAGGAGCCAAGCACAAGTTGGGGCCTGCTCGTCGCCGACGGCGCACGCGAGATGCAGAATGCGCCGTGGATGCTGCTGTTCCCCGCGCTGTTCCTCGCGGTCACGCTGTTTTGTTTCAATTTTATCGGTGACGGGTTGCGCGATGCGCTCGACCCGAAGGATCGATGATGGCCGCCGCCGCCGAGCCTATTCTCGTCGTCGATGATTTGAACGTGTCGTTCGATACGCGCGACGGCGAACTACGCGCGGTGCGCGGCCTCGATTTCGCGCTGTACCCCGGCGAAACGCTCGGCATCATCGGCGAGTCGGGCGCCGGCAAGAGTCAGGCGGTGCTGGCGGTGCTTGGCTTGCTCCCCACGAATGGACGGGCGACGGGCAGCGCCCGTTACCGGGGCCGCGAACTGATAGGCATGCCGGGGTCGGAACTGAACGCGGTGCGCGGTGCGCGGATTGCGCTGGTGTTTCAGGACCCGATGAGCAGCTTGAACCCGTACCTGCGCATCCGCACGCAGATGGTCGAAGTACTCGCACACCATGCCGGCCTGCGTGGCGTGGAAGCCCGTCGGCGCGCGGTCGCCATGCTCGAGGCGGTGCGAATCCCGGATGCCGTCCGTGTGCTCGAGCGATATCCGCACGAGTTTTCGGGGGGCATGCGCCAGCGCGTGATGATTGCGATGGCGCTGCTGTGCGACCCCGACATTCTGGTTGCCGACGAGCCGACCACCGCGCTTGACGTAACCGTGCAAGCACAGGTGCTGGAGATCTTGCGCGACTTGCAGCGCAGCCGCGGCATCGCGACGCTGCTTATTACGCACGACCTTGGCGTGGTTGCCGGCCAGTGCGACCGCGTGTTGGTGATGTATGCGGGTCGCATCGTCGAATCCGGCAGCGTCGACGGAATTTTCAATCAGCCGCAGCACCCTTACACGGCGGATTTGTTGCGTTCAATACCGCGGCTCGATCGCCAGGGCCGGCTCAATGCAATCGCCGGCGACCCGCCAGACCCGATGCTCGCACCGCCGGGGTGCCCGTACGCACCGCGGTGCAGCCACCGCTTCGAGCGTTGCGACCGTGAGCGCCCGTTGTTAGGTGCGAGGCTGTCGGGCGCCGCCGCCTGCCACCTGGATGCTGCCGGTGACTGAGCCGCTGCTGTCGGTGCGTAGTCTGAGCGTCGAGTTCGACGCGCCGGGCTCGGGGCCCTTCGCGCGCCGCCGCACGCTGCGCGCGCTGGACGGCGTCAGCTTCGACCTGATACGGGGCGAAACCTTAGGGGTGGTCGGCGAATCCGGCTGCGGCAAGACGACGCTGGCGCGCGCAATCCTGCAGTTAACGCCCGCGAGCGCCGGCCGCGTGCTGCTGCACGGAGAGGACCTCTCGAAGCTGGGCCGCTTCGCGTTGCGGCAACGCAGGCGGGCGATGCAACTTGTGTTCCAGGACCCGCTCGCATCGCTGAGCCCGCGCATGACCATCGGGGAGATCATCGCTGAACCGTTGCGCGCGCACGCAGAAGGTCGCGACACCGGCGCCCGGAAAGCGCGTGTTGTCGCAATGATGGACCGGGTCGGATTGCTCCCGGGCCTGTACGACAGATATCCACACGAACTGTCCGGCGGACAATGCCAGCGCGTCGGTATCGCGCGCGCGCTGGTGCTCGAACCGGACCTGGTCGTTTGCGACGAGCCGGTATCGGCGCTCGACCTGTCCGTGCGCGCGCAGATCGTTAACCTGCTGATGGACCTGCAGCACGAGATGGGGCTCGCGCTCCTGTTCATCGCGCACGACCTGTCCGTTGTTCGACAGGTCAGCCACCGCGTGCTCGTGATGTACCTCGGCCGCATCATGGAGACCGCCGAGCGCGACGCGCTGTTTGCTGCACCGCGCCACCCGTACACGCGCGCGTTGCTGGATTCGGTACCCGTGCCCGACCCAACGCTCGCGCGCGCGCGCACAGTGCGGACGCTTCCGGGGGACCCGCCGTCGCCCCTGGACCCGCCGAGCGGGTGCGTGTTTCGGACGCGGTGCCCGCACGCACAGCCGCTGTGCGCCGAGCGCGTGCCCGTGCTGCGGCAGGTCGGTGGCTCCCTGGTCGCCTGCCACTTCGCCGAAGACATCTAAACAATGTGGGAGCGGTGCTCCGCACCGCGATTGCTGGCAGAATGTCCATCCCGATTCGCAGTCCCCGGAGCCCATCCATGCGCAAGCTGGCGCTGTTAGCGATCACTTCCCTCCTCGTACCCGCCGCGTATGCCGGCGAGGGCATGTGGACGATGGACAACCTGCCGCGCGACGCGATGCAGCGCGAACTCGGGTTCAGCCCGGACGGGCGCTGGGTCAACCGCGTACAGCGCGCGTCGGTGCGGCTCGCCGGGGGCTGCTCGGGCTCCTTCGTGTCACCGGACGGGCTGGTGCTGACAAACCACCACTGCATTTGGTCGTGCGTCGAGCAGATCTCCAGCGCCGAGGAAGACCTGATGCAAGCAGGGTTCCTAGCGCGTGAGCGCGGGCAGGAGCGGCAGTGCCCGAATGTCGAGCTGAACCAGTTGCTCGAAATTTCCGACGTCACTGAGCGCGTGACCGCGGCAGGCGCCAATCAAACCGGCGCGGCCTACAGCGATGCGTTGCGCGCAGAGATGGGCCGCATAGAGCAGGCGTGCGTCGGCGATGACGCAGCGTCGGTACGCTGCGATGTCGTGACGCTTTACCACGGCGGTCAGTACCACTTATACCGCTACAAACGCTACGACGACGTCCGACTGGTCTGGTCGCCGGAGCTCAAGGCCTCGTTCTTCGGTGGCGACCCGGACAACTTCAACTTTCCGCGCTATGTACTCGATGCGTCGTTCCTGCGCGCATACGAGGATGGCCGCCCGGCCCGCACGCCTGATCATTTCCGCTGGAACGCTCGCGGCGCTGAAGAAGCTGAGCCGGTATTCGTCACCGGCCACCCGGGCTCGACGCAACGGCTGCTGACCGTCGCGCAACTGCAGACGCTGCGTGACGTGAGGTTGCTGGATATGTTGGTACACACCGCGGAGTACCGCGGGATGCTGAACCAGTACGCGGCTGCAGGCGGCGAGCCGGCGCGCTATTCGCAGCGCGACATCCTCGGCACCGAGAATACCTATAAGGTATTGCGCGGCAGGCTGCAGGCACTGCAGGACCCGGCCGTGTTCGCGTTCAAGCAGCGCGAGGAACAGGCGCTTCGCGATTGGGTCGCGGCGGACCCGGCGCGGGTCGCCGAGTACGGCGACGCGTGGGAAGCGATCGCTGGCGCGCAGCTTGCGTACCGCGAGATTCACGACCGCTACACGATGATCGAGTTGGCCCGCGGCTTCCGGGGACGCCTGTTTTCAATCGCACGCCACCTGGTGCGTGCGGCTGAGGAGCGGCAGAAGCCGAACGCCGAACGCCTGCGCGCATACCGCGAGAGCGCGATGCAGTCATTGACCAACTCATTGTTTTCGCCCGCGCCGATACACGCCGAGTACGAGCAGCTGCAACTCGCCTGGTCGTTGACGAAGCTGCGCGAAGCGCTCGGCACCGATGACGCATTCGTGCAGCTCGCGCTAGGTACGGACGGCCCCGACGAGCTTGCACGAAGCGCCGTCGCCGGCACGCGCTTGTTCGAGCCCGCCTACCGCCGCGAACTCTGGGAAGGCGGCGCAGCCGCTATCGAGGCCTCCGACGACCCGATGATCCAGCTCGCGCGGCGCGTGGACAGCGAAGCGCGCCGGGTGCGCGACCGCTACGACGAGGAAGTGTTGAGCGTCGAGGAGGCGAACCAACAGAAGGTTGCGCGCGTGTTGTTCGAAACGCGCGGCACCGATCGCTACCCGGATGCGACTTTTACGCTGCGCTTGTCGTACGGCCAGGTACGCGGCTGGGAAGAGCGTGGCAGCACGGTCGCCCCGTTCACGATGATTGAAGGGGCGTATGGCCGGAATACCGGCCACCACCCATATGCGCTATCGGAACGCTGGCTCGGAGCACGTGACCGGGTGAACCTGCGGCAACGGATGAACTTCGTCACCACGCACGACATCATCGGCGGAAATTCCGGGAGCCCGGTAATCAACCGCGACGCCGAAGTGGTGGGGCTCGTGTTCGACGGCAACATCCATTCGCTCGGCGGTGCGTACTGGTACGACGAGCGCGTGAACCGCGCGGTGTCGGTGCACGCCGGATTCATCACCGAGGCGCTGCGGCGGGTGTACGGCGCGAACGCCTTATTGAGGGAACTGCGCCAGCGGTAACGGGTTTTACCAGCGGTAGTACGCGGGGTGGCCCGGCTTGACCGCGACGAAGGTGCCGCGACAGGTCGCGCACACCTTGCCGCCGGCGTGTAGTTCCGCCTCCACGGTCGCACGCTCGTCGTCCGACTCGACGACTCGGGCGACAAGGTGGACGGGTCCATCGGTGGGGGTCGGGCGCCGCAACTTGACGTGGTAATCGGCGGTGACCGTGCACGGCGTGTGTTCGGCGCCCGCCTTTTCCTTCAGGTGCCACGCTGCAGTCCAGTTCATGTGGCAGTCGAGCAGCGAGCCGATGATGCCGCCGTTCAGCACATCGGGAAACGCCTCGTGGTGCTTTTCCGGCGTCCAGTCGGCGACAACCTCGTCGCCCTGCACGATCGAGCGAATGCGGAGCCCCTTCTCGTTCGCTGGGCCACAGCCGTAGCAAATGCTGGTCGGCGCGAAGTGCTCCTGTAGCGAAACGCCCTCCGCTGGCTTCATTCCGGCGCCTCCGAGAACAGCCTGTGCATGAAGAGCGCCGTCACGGCCTGGAAGTAGTCGGCGTTCACTTTTTTCCGGAAGCCGTGGCCTTCGTCGTTCGCCGACATGTACCAGACCTCGCCGCCGTTCGCGCGCACTGCGGCGACGACCTGTTCTGATTCACCGGCCGGCACGCGCGGGTCGTTCAGGCCCTGCGCGACGAACAGCGGGCGCGATACCCGGTCCATGTTGGTCAGCGGGGAGATCGCTTCGAGGTGCGCGCGCATTTCCGGGTCACGCTCGTCGCCGTATTCGACGCGCCGCAGGTCGCGGCGGTACGACTCCGTGTTCTCGAGGAAAGTCACGAAGTTGCTGATGCCCACGATATTTACACCGCCGAGCAGCCGGTCGTTGTAGTGCACCAGTGACGCGAGCACCATGTAACCACCGTACGAGCCCCCGTATACCAGCACCCGGTCGGCATCCAGGCCCGGCTGAGTCGCAATCCAGTCGAGCAACGCACCGATGTCCCGTACCGAATCCTCGCGCAGCACCCCGTTGTCGAGCTGCAGATAAGTCTTGCCGTAACCGCTCGAGCCGCGCACGTTCGGCCGGATGACTGCCGCGCCCAGCTCATTCACCCAATACGCGTAGGTGGACGAAAAGCCCGGACGTGACTGGCTCTCCGGCCCACCGTGTATCTGGATGATGACCGGGTGCGGGCCGTCACCGCCCGGGCGGTACACCCACGCGGGTACGCTGAGGCCGTCGAAACTGCGGAAGCTGATCAGCTCTGGTTCCGGGAAGCGGCTGGTGTCGAGGCCGCCGACTTCGCTCTGGGTCCAGCGGGTCAGTGCGCGCCGCCCGATTTCGTAAATATAGATATCGCTGGGTGTGCGTGTCGTGGATACCGACATCGCGAGCCGGTTGCCGTCCGCGCTGAACTCAAGCCCGCCGATCAGCCCTACCGGCAGGTCCGGTGACGGCAGTGCGCGCTTGCGTCGCAGGTCGAGCAGGTGCAGCCGGCTGCGCCCCCCGTCGTTGACGACGAACGCCATCCGGTTGCGGTCGCGGGTCAGCGCCGCCGCCGACACATCCCAGCGGATATGCGCCGACATCGGCTCCGATTCCCCGCTGCCGAGGTCAAGGTGGTGCAGTTGCTTGAACTCCGTGCCGTGGTCGTGGACCACATAAATACCTTCGCCGGTGCGGTCGAACATCGCGCCCGCGTAGCCGATCGGCTCGCGCTGCGGGTTCACTTGCGTCATTTCGCCACTCGCAATATCCACGACGAACACGTGGCTTTCGGTAATCGACCGGTAGTTGAGTACCAGCAGCCGCGCGTCGTCCGGCGACCAGTCCATCGGAATCCAGTAGCCGACGCCCTCGAGCAGCAGCCGGTGGTCTTCGACCCCGCTGTCCGGCGCCGCGACATAAATGTCGTAGTTGCTGCCGTCGCGGCGGGTGCTCGCGTACGCGAAACGGTCCCCTACGTTAGACCACACAGCACCGGTGTTCCGCGACCGGCCGTCGGTCAGCAGCCGGTGCTCGCCGCGCGCGAGGTCGAACCAATACAGCTGGTAGAACTCGTTGCCGCCGATGTCGCGTCCATACACGAATCCATCGAGGCGCGCGTCGGGCGACACGCTGACGGAACCGACCGGCTCGCCGAAGAAGGTCAACTGTTCGCGGGCACCGAGCGGGTTTCGCACGCGGTGCACCTGGTTTGTTTCGCCGAAGCGCGTGGTGATCAGGATGCTGCCGTCCGGCATCCATCCGGACATCCCGGCGCTGCGCGTATGCTGGTATTGTTGCAGTCGCGTCGCGATGTCTTCAGGTATTTCCGGGATGTTCTCCAGCACGAGGTTGCCGCGCTCGACACGCTCGACTTCGGCGAACGCGGGCGGGCAGCACAGGATGACGGCGCAGATTGCAGCGATTGCGGGCTTGAACATGTCATGCTCCGGCAGGATGATTAGGGCAGGGGTCCAGCCATGTTAAACGGAAACCGCGTGCTCGCAGAAGCAGGCCCGGGGGTTTATACGATTGATGCTGCGTATGTCCGGCCGGGCCTAGCCGCGGTCCACTTGGTCGTGGACGGTGGGGAGGCGGCGTTCGTCGACACCGCCGTCGCTCCGTCCGTGCCGCGGTTCCTCGACGGCCTCGCGGAGGCCGGCCTCGCGCCAGCCGATGTCCGCTGGGTTCTCGTCACGCATGTCCACCTCGACCACGCCGGCGGCGCCGGGGAGCTGATGCGCCGCCTCCCCCACGCGGAACTCGTCGCGCACCCGCGCGGTGCACCGCACCTCATCGACCCGGAAAAGCTGGTCGCCGGAACGAAGGCGACATACGGCGAGGCGGTGTACAACAAACTGTATGGGGAAATCCCGCCGGTTGACGCCGCGCGCGTGCGCACGGTCGCGGATGGCGAAGTGCTGCCGCTCGGTGGCCGGGACCTCGAGTTCATCCACACCCCTGGTCATGCGCTCCATCACTACTGCATCGTCGACGGCGCGCACCGGCTCGTGTTCTCCGGCGACACCTTCGGGGTCTCGTACCGCGAATTCGATACTGCGGACGGAGCGTTCATCTTCCCCACAACGACGCCGACCCATTTCGACCCGGAGCAAGCCCACGCGTCGATCGACCGTATCGTCGGCTACGCGCCCGAAGCGGTCTACCTGACGCACTACTCGCGGGTCACCGAGGTGTCGCGCCTCGCCGCCGACCTGCACGCGGAACTCGATGCGTTCGTCGAGATGGCGCACCACGAGCCGGCCCTGCCGGCGCTCACCACGGCACTGACCGCGCACCTGCGTAAGAGGCTGCGCGCACACGGGTGCGTTCTGCCGGTGCGGGTACAGGACGAGCTCCTGGCGCTGGATGCCGGCTTGAACGCAAAGGGCCTATTGGCCTGGCGGCAGAGGACCGGCTGATGTCGCGCGTCGTCCACTTCGAGATCCACGCCGACCAGCCTGAGCGCGCGATCCAGTTCTACCGCAGCGTATTCGAGTGGGAATTCGTCGCTTTCCCGGGCGAGGACGATTATTGGTTCATCCGCACGGGTGACTCGTCGTGGCAGCCCGGTATAGATGGCGGGCTTGTGCGGCGCCAGACGACGCTCGATGGCAACTCGGTCTCCGCGTTCGTCTGCACCATATCCGTCGATGACCTCGACCGGTACCTGATGAAAGTGCGCGCGAGCGGCGGGCAGCTCGCTGGCCCGAAGCGCGCGGTACAGGGCATCGGTTGGCTCGCGTATGCGGTGGACACCGAAGGCAACCGCTTCGGGATGATGCAGCCGGACGAGGACGCTGGATGAGGCGGTTGGCAGTCGCATTGATGCTCTTCGCCACCACCACCGCGTTACACGCGCAGGACTGCGCCGAGTTGTTCGCCGACGCGGAACGCATCGGAGGGTTGCGCGACCGCGACTCAGCCGGCGGCATCGCTGCCGCCGAGGCAGGGTTGGACCGCGCCCGCGCAGCGGGTTGCGTAGAGGCCGAAGCGGAAATGCACGCGTCACTCGCAGACAACCTGAATGTCGCCGGCCGCCGCGACGAATCGATTGAGCATTACCGGAGCGCCGTCGCGCTGCTGGAACCGCTCGGTGAGACCGAACAGCTCGCTGCGGTGTTGCGCCGCGAGGCAATTACGCACGCGGGCGCCGGCGACTACACGACCGCAGTCGCGCGGTCGCTGCACGCGTACAGAATCAGCATCGCGCTCGGCGACGAGAGCGAGGCCGCGATGACGGCCGGCAACCTCGGCACCATGTATTCGCGCCTGCAGGATTTCGAGCGCGCGCGCGAGTACCTTGAGCTGGCCCACCAGGGCTTCATCGCCGCCGGTAATCGAGTCAGCGCGGCGGGAACCGGAATCAACCTCGGTTCCCTGTTAATGCGGCAAGCCGACGGGCTGGTCGCCAACGGCGATGCCGACGGTGCGCGCGCGCTGCGCGAGCGTGCGCTCGCACATAACCTCGACGCCGCCAGGCAATTCGAGGAGATGGACCACCTGCGGGGCTTGTCGATGGCAGTGAGCAACGCAGGCGTTGCGTACAACCTGCTCGGCGACCACGACGCCGCACTTCCGTTGCATCACCGTGCGCTCGAGGTCCGGCAGCGCGTCGGCGACCACGACGGCCGCGCTACCTCACACCTTCACCTCGCGCAGAGCTATATCCCGCTCGAACGTTTCGATGAAGCGGAATCGCACCTCGAGACAGCGAGCGAACTCGTCGTCGACCGCTCGCTGATGCTGCAAGGTGGTGTCGCCGAGAAGTGGGTCGAGCTCGAGGAAGCGCGCGACCGCCCCGCCGCCGCGCTCGAGCGCATGCGCTCGCTGAACCGGATTCGAGACCAGATAGCCGCTGCCGACCATCAGTCGCGGGTCGCCGAGATCCAGGCGCGCTACGATTCCGCCGAACAGGCTGCGCGCATCCAGCGCCTGCAGCACCATCAGGAGATCTCAACGCTGCGCCTGCAGCGCCAGCGGGCGTGGCTGACCGGCGGCACGATTCTTGTGGCTTTACTCGTGCTCGGCCTTGCTACGGTGCTCGGCTGGCAACGGCTGGCCCGCCGCCACACGCGCGACATGGAGCAGGCGGCGCGGACCGACGAGCTGACCGGCCTCGCGAACCGCCGCGGCGCCCGCGACCGGATCGAATACGAAGTTAAACGCGCGCGGCGCAGCGGCAAGCCGTTCGCGCTTGCGGTGCTCGACATCGACGGCTTCAAGGCAATCAACGACCAGCACGGTCACGAGGCTGGCGACCAGCTGCTGGTCGCCGTTGCGCGCCGCATCGTCAGTGCAAAGCGCCAGCAGGACACGGTCGCGCGCTGGGGCGGCGACGAGCTGTTGCTATTGTTGCCGGAAACCGACGAGGCGGGCGCCATGGTTCTCGCCCGAAAGATCGGCGCAAAACTTTCGGCGACGCCGATTAGAATCCATGACGCCCTGCATACGGTAACGCTGACCGTCGGCGTCTCGCAGTACTGGCCCAGCAAGACGCTGGACGAGTGCATCCGGGCGGCTGATGATGCAATGTACCGGGGCAAGAAAACCGGCAAGGACAAGGTGGTGAGCAGCCGTGGCGAAAACCTTCCAGGCATATCGGATCCATGAACGAAACGGTGGCGTAGACGCTCGCTTCGAGCGCCTGACGCTTGCGGACCTTGCGGACGGCAATGTCGTCATCCGCGTTCGCTATTCGAGCATCAATTACAAAGACGCGCTCGCGGCGACCGGTAAGGGCAAGATCCTGCGGCGCTTCCCGCTCGTGGGCGGCATTGACCTCGCCGGCACCGTCGCCGAGTCGTCGGACCGCCGCTATGGCAAAGGCGACCCGGTGCTCGTCACCGGCTGCGGACTCGGCGAGGACCACGACGGCGGCTACGCCGAGTACGCGCGCGTCAATGGCGACTGGGTCATCCCGATACCGGACGGCCTAGACGCAAAGCGCGCGATGGCGATTGGTACCGCCGGTTTCACCGCGGCGCTCGCAATCCACCGCATGGAGCACAACGGCCAGCGGCCCGATGGCGGCCCGGTGGTCGTCACCGGCGCGACCGGCGGCGTCGGCAGCCTTGCCGTCAACATGTTGGCTGGGCGCGGTTACGAAGTGGTTGCCGTGACCGGCAAGTCCGACGCGGCGGCCTACCTGAAGAAACTCGGGGCAAGCTCGGTGCTGCTGCGGAGCGAGATCGATTACGGCAAGCGGCCGCTCGAACGCACGCAGTGGGCCGGTGCAATCGACAACGTCGGCGGCGAAATGCTGACCTGGCTGACCCGTACCACCGGCTGGTGGGGCAACATCGCGAGCATCGGCCTCGCCGGCAGCCACGAGCTCAACACCACGGTGATGCCGTTCATCCTGCGGGGCGTGAACCTGCTGGGCATCAACTCGATGGCGACGCCGCGCAAGCTGCGGCTGCAGGTCTGGAAGCGCCTTGCGACCGACCTGAAGCCGTCGAAACTCAACGCGATCCTGTCTTCGGTCGTGCCGTTCGCCGAGCTGCCCGGCGCGTTCGACGCGTTTCTCGCCGGCAAGGTCCAAGGCCGAACCGTAGTCAAAATTTAATCCCAGTGTGGGAGCGGTGCTCCGCACCGCGATGGCAGAGGCCGCTACGGGCACGCCCGCTTGCTCATCCTCGTTCGCCGGCGCCTCCGGAGCCGGTCGAACTCACAAATCGCTGCGCGGGGCGCCCTTACGCGGCCCAGTCCGTTTGGTGCGTGGCTTAAGGCCCCTTCCCTCCGTTACAATGGCCGCCCCTTTGTCCTGTAAGGGTTTCCGGATGCCGAAGCCTCAATCAGCCGGTGCCAAGCTGCGCGCCGCGGTGGTAGCCGAACGGCCGCTCCAAGTTGTCGGCGCTATCAATGCGTACAGCGCGCTGCTCGCCGAGCGGGCCGGGTTCCGGGCGCTTTACCTGTCCGGCGCCGGCGTCGCGAATGCGTCGTTCGGCCTCCCAGACCTTGGGATGACTGGCCTCGGCGACGTCTGCGAGGACATCCGCCGCATCAGCGCCGCGACCGATTTACCGCTGCTGGTCGATGCGGACACCGGCTGGGGGTCAGCATTTAACATTTCCCGAACCGTGTCCGAGATGATTCGTGCGGGCGCAGGCGGCCTGCACTTGGAAGACCAGGTTGCGGCAAAGCGCTGCGGGCACCGGCCCGGTAAGGCGCTGGTTGCGTCAGCGGAGATGTGCGACCGGATCAAGGCCGCTGTCGATGGCCGTGCCGACCCGGAATTCGTTGTGATGGCCCGCACCGACGCACACGCAGTCGAAGGCCAGCAGGCGGCGCTCGACCGTGCGCTCGCATATGTCGATGCCGGCGCCGACATGATTTTCGCGGAAGCGCTGACCACGCTCGACGAGTACCGCGCGTTCACAAAGGCGGTGCCGGTCCCGGTGCTCGCGAACATCACTGAGTTCGGCAAGACGCCCCTGTTCACCGTCGATGAACTCGGCGAAGCCGGCGTCCAGCTGGTGCTATACCCGCTCTCGGCGTTCCGCGCGATGAGCCGCGCCGCCGAGATGGTCTACGGCGCGCTGCGCCAGCACGGCACGCAGCAGGAAGTCGTCGACCTGATGCAGACCCGCGACGAACTATACGAAGTGCTCGGCTACCACGATTACGAAAAGAAGCTCGACGATTTATTCGGTAAGGATTGACCGAGCGCTCCAATGTAGGAGCGGTGCTCCGCACCGCGATTGGTCAGGTAGGACGCGGGAATGTAGGAGCGGTGCTCCGCACCGCGATTTGTATGAAGCCGCAGGAGGCAAGAAGATGGCAGACCCAATCAAGAAAAAAACCGGCGGCCTCGCCGGCATCACTGCGGGTAGCACCGCGATCGCAACCGTCGGCAAAGAAGGCGCTGGCCTCACTTACCGCGGCTACGACATCTACGACCTTGCGGAGCACGCGACCTTCGAGGAGGTTGCGCACCTGCTGCACTACGGGAAGCTGCCGAACCGGAAAGAGTTGAACGCGTACAAGAAGCGATTGATGGGCCTGCGCAAGTTACCGAAGGCGCTGCGCGAAACGCTCGAGAAGATTCCGAAGACTGCCCACCCGATGGATGTGCTGCGCACCGGTTGCTCGATGCTCGGCAATTTGGAACCCGAGGGCGACTTCAAGAACCAGCAGAAGATCGCCGACCGGCTGCTCGCCGCGTTCCCCGGCATGCTGTTGTACTGGTACCGGTTCCATGCCGATGGAAAACAGATCAAGACCGAGAGCAGCGAGGACTCAATCGCCGCGCATTTCCTACGCCTACTGCATGGCAAGAAGGCGCCCGCGTCGCACATACGCTGCATGGATGTATCGCTGATCTTGTACGCCGAGCACGAATTCAACGCGTCGACCTTCGCGGCGCGCGTCTGCGCGGCAACGCTGTCGGACATCCACTCGGCGATCACCGCCGGCATCGGGACACTGCGAGGTCCGTTACACGGCGGCGCCAACGAAGCCGCGATGGAGCTAATCGAGAAGTTCAAAACGCCAAAGGCCGCCGACGCGGGCATCCGCAAGATGCTCGCGCAGAAGGCGCTAATCATGGGCTTCGGCCACCGCGTGTACCGCGATGCCGACCCCCGCAACATCGTGATCAAAGCGTGGGCGCGGAAGCTGTCCGAAGAGACCGGCGACAAGCGGTTGTACCCGGTCGCAGAAGTCATCGAGCGCGTGATGATGGAAGAGAAGAAACTGTTCGCGAACCTCGACTTCTACAGCGCCTGCACGTACCACTTCATGGGCATCCCGACGCCGCTGTTCACGCCGATCTTCGTCTGCGCGCGCACGACCGGCTGGGCCGCGCACGTGATGGAGCAACGCGCGAACAACAAACTGATCAGGCCTTCGGCGGATTACACCGGCCCGGACAAACAAGCCTGGGTCCCGGTAAAGGACCGGGTGTAGGAGCGGTGCTCCGCACCGCGATTTGCCAGAGCCAGCACAACGAAGAAAGGAACGGTTGATGTCTTCACACGACTACAAATCCGCCAAGCGCCCCGACCCCGACCAGATCCTGGTCGACATCGCCGACTACGTTTGCAGCGGGACGCCACCGAGCCGTGAGGCCTACGAGACCGCGCGCTACTGTCTGATGGACACGCTCGCGTGCGGCATGCTCGCGTTGAACTACCCGGCATGCACAAAGCTGCTCGGGCCAGTCGTGCCAGGTGCAACGCTGCCCGGCGGTGCGCGCGTACCGGGCACCGCGCACGAGCTGGAGCCGGTGCAGGCGGCGTTCAACATCGGCGCGATGGTGCGCTGGCTCGATTTCAACGACACATGGCTTGCAGCGGAATGGGGCCACCCGTCAGACAACCTCGGCGGCATCCTCGCAACGGCCGACTACCTGTCGCGCTTGGCGGTCGTCGCCGGCAAGCCGGGCTTCACGATGAAGGACGTGCTGACCGCGATGATCAGGGCGCACGAGATCCAGGGCGTGTTCGCGCTGGAGAACGCGTTCAACCGCGTCGGGCTCGACCATGTGATCCTCGTGCGCGTCGCATCGACCGCAGTAGTCACGCGCATGCTCGGCGGCAACCGCGAGCAGGTAATCAACGCGGTGTCGAATGCGTGGCTCGACGGCGGCGCGCTGCGCACCTACCGCCACGCTCCGAACGCCGGCTCGCGCAAGAGTTGGGCCGCGGGCGACGCGACCAGCCGTGCGGTACGCCACGCGTTGGTCGCGCTGACCGGCGAGATGGGTTACCCGTCGGCGTTGTCGGCGCCGAAGTGGGGCTTCTACGACGTGTTGTTCAATGGCAAGAAATTCGAAATGCCGCGGCGTTTCGGTTCGTACGTGATGGAGAACGTGCTATTTAAAATCTCGTACCCGGCCGAATTCCACGCGCAGACGGCGGTCGAATGTGCGATGCAGCTGCACCCTGAGGTAAAAGGCCGGCTCGACCACATTGAGCGCATCGTGATTGAAACGCAGGAGCCGGGCGTGCGCATCATCGACAAGACCGGCCAGCTCGGCAACCCGGCCGACCGCGACCACTGCCTCCAGTACATGGCCGCAATCCCGCTGATCTTCGGGCGGCTGACTGCTGACGACTACGAGGACGCAGTCGCGAACGACCCACGCATCGACATGCTGCGCTCGAAGATGGTGGTGAGCGAGAACGAGCAGTTCACGCGTGACTACTATGACCCGGACAAGCGCTACATCGGCAACGCGATCCAGGTGTTCTTCGACGACGGCGGCAAAACGGAGCGCGTCGCAATCGACTTTCCGATCGGCCACCGCAAGCGGCGCGGTGAGGGCATACCGGTGCTGGTCGAGAAATTCCGCGCTGCGATAGCCCATCGCCTGCCCGAAAAGCAGTGCGAGGCGATTGAGACCCTGTGCGCCGACCAGACGCGCCTTGAGCTGACCCCCGTGGATGAATTCATGGGCCACTGGGTCATCTGATGGCCACGGCCGCAGACCACAAGCTCACGCTTCCTGAAGTCCTCGAGTGGCTCGAGGCCGACGGCATCCTTGCGGCAGCGCAAGCGAAGATGCTGCGCCAGCTCGCGCAGGGCGGAGCGTTCGCGGGTAAGCATCCGCTTGAAGTGGTGGTCGGCCGCGGCTGGACGGATGCGCGCGAACCGGCGCGCCCGCTGACGCTCGAGGCGCTGTCGCGCTGGCTCGCCGCTCGCGTTGACCTTCCCTACTACACGATCGACCCGTTGAAAGTGGATGTAGCGCGCACGACCTCGGTGATGCCGTACGCGTACGCGGCCCGCTACGGCGCGCTGCCCGTCGAAGTCGGCAAGACCGAGATCACCGTCGCGACCAGCGAGCCGTTCGTGCGCGCATGGGAATCCGAACTCGAGCACGTGCAGAAGAAAAAGTTCCGGCGCGTGTTCATGAACCCGGTTGACCTGCAGCGTTATCAAGTCGAGTTCTATTCGATATCGAAATCGGTGTTCGGTGCGGGCCGCGACCAAGGCGCGTCCCCGTCCGGGCGCATGCAGAGCCTCGAACAGTTGCTGGAACTAGGCCGCTCCGGGCAGCTCGATGCGAACGACCAGCACGTCGTGTCGATCGTCGACTGGCTGCTGCAATACGCGTTCGACCAGCGCGCGAGCGACATCCATCTCGAGCCGCGGCGCGAGCACGCGAACATGCGCTTCCGCATCGATGGTGTTATGCAGAATGTGTACGAGTTGCCGGCCGCGGTGTACGCGCCGGTGCTGTCGCGGCTGAAGATCCTCGGGCGCATGGACATCGCCGAGAAGCGCCGCCCGCAGGACGGCCGCCTGAAGACGCGCACCCCAGCCGGCGACGAAGTCGAGCTCAGGTTGTCGACGATGCCGACCGCGTTCGGTGAAAAACTCGTGATGCGGATTTTCGACCCGGTCGTGCTGCTTAAGAATTTCCGCGAGCTCGGTTTCGACAACGAAGACGAAGCGGCCTGGCGCGAATTGGTCGAGCACCCGCACGGCATCGTTTTGGTTACAGGACCGACCGGCTCCGGCAAGACCACGACTTTGTACTCGACGCTGCGCCAGATCGCGCGGCCCGAGGTCAACGTGTGCACGGTCGAGGACCCGATCGAACTCGTTGAGCCGGCCTTCAACCAGATGCAGGTACACGCCGGCATAGGGCTTGATTTCGCGTCGGGTGTGCGCACGCTGCTGCGCCAGGACCCGGATGTAATCATGATTGGCGAGATCCGGGATTCTGAGACGGCGAACATGGCGGTGCAGGCGGCGCTGACCGGGCACCTCGTGTTGTCGACGCTGCATACGAACGACGCGCCATCCGCGGTCACGCGCCTGCTCGAGCTCGGCGTGCCTGCGTACCTGATTCAAAGCACGGTGCGCGGCGTGATCGCGCAGCGGCTGGTGCGTACGCTGTGCCCGCACTGCAAGGTGCCGGCCGACACCGACGCGGTTGCCTGGGAGGCGCTGGTCGCGCCTTTCAAAGCGCCCGTTCCGCCCAAGGTTCAGGCGCCGGTCGGCTGCCTCGAGTGCCGAAACACGGGCTTCCTCGGGCGCGTCGGCCTGTACGAGATGATGGCGATGACGCCGCCCCTCAGGGAAACCGTACTCTCCGGCACCGACGCCGGTGCGCTGCGTCGCGCCGCCTGGAAGGACGGGCTGAAGCCGCTGCGGATTCGTGGCGCCCACAAGGTGGCCGAAGGCGTGACGACGATCGCCGAGGTTCTGCGCGCGGCGCCGCCCGGCGAGGATTGAGCGCTGGATCCGAAGCATTCCGCGTACCTTGACCTTCTGCTCAAGTGGAACCGCGCGTACAACCTCACGGCGGTGCGCGACCGCGCGGACATGGGGCCGCGTCACATCGCCGACAGCCTTGCGGTCCTGCCGTACCTGCACGGCACGACCGTGCTCGATGTCGGCACCGGCGCCGGGCTCCCTGGCCTGGTGCTCGCGCTCGTAGACCCGGCCCGCCGCTACACGCTGCTGGACTCAAACGGCAAGAAAACCCGCTTCTGTGAATATGCAATCGATACGCTGCGCGTGCCGAACGCGACCGTTGTGCAGGCGCGCGTTGAAAGCTATCGCCCCGGGGTATCCTTTGATACCGTGGTCAGCCGCGCCTTCGCGACCATTGCCGACTTCGTTGCGCACGCCGGGCACCTCTGTGCGCCGGGCGGCAGGATGCTCGCAATGAAGGGTTCGCACCCGGCGCAGGAACTGGCAGACTTGCCGCCCGGCTGGGAGGCGACCGCGGTGCACAGGCTGGAAGTGCCCGGGCTCGACGCCGAGCGACACCTCGCGATACTGACGAAACAGCAGGGCTAGATGGCACGAATCATCGCGGTAGCGAACCAGAAAGGCGGGGTCGGTAAAACGACCACCGCGGTGAACCTTGCTGCGTCGCTCGCCGCCACCAAGCGGCGCGTTCTGCTGGTCGACCTCGACCCGCAGGGCAACGCGACGATGGGCTGCGGCATCGACAAGAACGCGGTCGAGCAGTCCGGGTACGACGTGCTTCTGAAAAAAGCGGATCCGCGCAGCGCGATTGTTCAGCCCGAGCACCTCGGTTTCGCCGTGCTGCCCGGCAACGCCGACCTCACTGCAGCCGAAGTCACGCTGATGAACGAATTCAACCGCGAGGGCCGGCTGCGTACCGCGCTGGCCCGAGTAGCCGATGATTACGACTACATCCTGATCGACTGCCCGCCGTCGTTGAACCTACTGACCGTGAACGCGCTCGCCGCAGCGGCCGGCGTGCTGATACCGATGCAGTGTGAGTATTACGCGCTGGAGGGGCTGTCTGCGCTGGTCGACACGATTGAGCAGATACGCGACAACGTGAACCCGGAGCTTGAAATTGAGGGCATCCTGCGGACGATGTTCGACCCGCGCAATAACCTTGCAAATGAAGTGTCGGCGCAGCTGACCGAGCATTTCGGCGAGAAGGTCTATCGCACAATCATCCCGCGCAACATCCGACTCGCCGAGGCGCCGAGCTTCGGCGTCCCCGCGTTGGGCCAATACCAGCCGCGCGTCGACATGCGCGACGACACGCTGCAGGAGCTGGCGGCATCCATCAAAGCCCAAGGCGTGGTGCAGCCGATCATCGTCCGGCCGATGAGCGGTGGGCGGTTTGAGATCATCGCCGGCGAGCGCCGCTGGCGCGCCGCGCAACTCGCCGGCCTCGAGGTCGTACCGGCGCTGGTCCGGAGGGTCGACGACCGCGCAACGATTGCGATGTCGCTGATCGAGAACATCCAGCGGGAGGACCTGAACCCGCTCGAGGAAGCGCGGGCGCTGGACCGCCTGATACGCGAGTTCGAACTCACCCAGCAGGAGGCGGCCGACGCCGTCGGCCGCTCGCGTTCCGCCGTCGCCAACCTGCTCCGCCTGCAGGAACTGAACGCGGACGTCAAAGCGCTGCTGGAGGCCGGAGACCTGGATATGGGCCACGCCCGGGCCCTGCTCGCGTTGACCGGTGCCGCACAGTCCGAAGCGGCCCGCGCGGTGGTCAAGGGTGGCCTGACCGCGCGTGAGACCGAGGCGTTGGTACGCAAGGCACTGGCGGGTCCGGGCGGCAAATCCCGCCCGTCCGGGAAGGCGCTCGACCCGAACATTCGTACGCTGCAGGATGACCTCGCCGGCAAGCTCGGCGCCCGGGTCCGGGTCGAACATTCGGCGAAGGGCAAGGGCAAGCTGGTCATCGAATACAACTCGCTCGATGAGCTCGACGGTATCCTCTCGCACATCAAGTAATGAGTGGGGTCCGCGTTGACCCTTCCAGCCGCCCCCGCTACAATTCCGCGTCTTTGGTCAGCGGTAACGAGATGCGCTGGGGCGGCCGGATTACCCGACATATTCTGGTCTTTCAGGCGGTCGCCACCGCCGCCGCAGCGCTGGTCGGATACCTGGTCGACGGGGTCGCAGCCGCAGGAAGCGCGGTAGCAGGGGGTGTCATCGGCATCGCCGGAATGGTCTTCTTCTCGCGACGGCTGTTTTCCGCCTCGCCAGGGTCGACGGCCCGCCAGATGATGCGAGCGTTCTACCTCGGCGCCATCGGCAAGATTGCACTCACCGCAGCGTTGTTCGCGGTCGCAATCGTCGCCGCCGGGCTGCCGGTACTGCCACTGATCGGCGGATACGCGGCGACGCTGGTCGCCTACTGGCTGTCACTGCCATTTGTGGTTGAAGAGACGACGGGGAAATGATTCGAATCAACGTGGCTGAAAGCGGCCCCACCAGCTACATCAAGCACCACCTGACCAACCTACAGGTCGGCGAAGGCTTCTGGACGTTCCACCTCGACACGATGATCGTGTCGTTCGCGCTTGGCCTGCTGTTCCTGGTCCCGTTCGTCATTGCCGCGCGCCGCGTCACCGCGGGGGTCCCCGGCCCGTTGCAGAACTTTGTCGAGTGGATGGTGCAATTCGCCGACAACACGGTCGCCGAGTCCTTCCACGGCAAGCGCGATTTCATCGCGCCGCTGGCCCTGACGATTTTCGTCTGGATCCTCTTGATGAATTTCATGGACCTGATCCCGGTCGATCTGGTCGCCGGCGTAGCGAGTTGGTTCGGCTACGACCCGTATTTCAAGATTGTGCCGACCACGGACGTCAATGCGACTTTCGGCATGTCGCTGCCGGTGCTGGCGCTGATCCTGATCTATAGCATCCGGTTCAAAGGCGTCGGTGGCTTTACGAAGGAAATGCTCACGCATCCGTTCGGGCCGTGGCTATTCCCGGCGAACCTGATCCTGAACATCGTCGAACTGCTCGCGAAGCCAGTCTCACTCGCGCTTCGCCTCTTCGGCAACCTGTACGCGGCCGAGCTGATCTTCCTGCTGATTGCGCTGCTGCCGTGGTACATGCAGTGGATGTTGGGCGGACCCTGGGCGCTGTTCCACATCATCGTGGTTCCGCTGCAGGCATTCATTTTCATGATGCTGACAATCGTGTACCTCAGCATGGCGCACGATACACACTGATTTTTTGGCTATTCACTTTTCGGGAGAAGACAGATGGATATGAGTTTGATTGCCCAGGTACAGGGGATGACGGTCATCGCGGTCGGCTTGATTCTCGCCGGTGGCGCTGCCGGTACCGCAATCGGCTTCGGCCTGCTCGGCGGCAAGTTCCTTGAAGGCGCGGCGCGCCAGCCGGAACTCGCACCGATGCTGCAGGTGAAGCTATTCATCGTCGCCGGCCTGCTGGACGCGGTCGCGATGATCGGCATCGGTCTCGCGCTGTTCTTCACGTTCGCGAACCCGTTCCTCGCCGGTTTGCAGCCCGTCGCGGCAGGCTGAGGAAAGCGCCGTGAACCTCAACGCAACGCTGTTCGGGCAGTTCATCACCTTCGGCATCTTCGTGTACGTGATGGTCAAGTTCGTGTGGCCGCCAATCATGACGGCGATGCGCGACCGTCAGCAGAAGATTGCAGACGGCCTCGCGGCCGCCGAGAAGGGCGTGCACGACCTTGAGCAGGCGCAGCAGAAGGCCACGGAGATTAACACCAGCGCGCGTGAGCAGGCCGCAGACATCATCGGGCAAGCAAACAAGCGCGGTACCGGCATCGTCGAAGAAGCGAAGACGCAAGCACGGTCTGAGCACGACCGTATCGTCGACGCCGCTCAGGCTGAGATCGAGCAGGAGCGCGGCCGGGTTCGAGAGGCGTTGCGTGCCGAGATTGCGACGATTGCAGTCGCCGGTGCCGGCAAAATCCTCGAGCGTGAGATCGACGCGAAGGCGCACGACGAGTTGCTCGAGAAGTTGGCAGCCCAGCTCTGATGGCCGAGCTCGACACCATCGCCCGACCGTACGCGAAGGCGGCATTCGCCACCGCGCACGAATCCGGGCAGCTGGCGGCCTGGAGTGCGCTGCTCGGCGCCGCCGCGGCCGGCGCTGCCGACCCCGCGTTCGCACGGCTGGTTGGCAACCCGAATGTCGCAGCGGAGGAACTCGCCGGGGTCCTCGCCGATGTCGGCAAAGCAAATGAGCACGGCCGCGCCTTCCTGCGCCTGCTCGCTGAGCGCCGGCGGCTGCCGGCGCTGCCGGCAATCCGTGCACAGTTCGAGGCGCTGAAGGCCGCGTCCGAGAACAGGGTCGACGTCGAGGTGGTGTCGGCGTTCCCGCTGACCGACGCGCAGCAAAAGAGATTTGAACAGGCATTGGAAAAGCGCCTTGGGCGCAAGGTCGTCATCGAGGCGCGTACCGACGCTTCCTTGATTGGTGGCGCGGTTCTTCGCGCCGGCGACATGGTCATCGACGGATCCGTGAAGGGCCGGCTTGAAAAGCTGGCCGCTTCACTTTAACGAGGCAACGACATGCAGCAACTGAATCCTTCCGAAATTAGCGACCTGATCCGCCAGCGCATCGAGAAATTCGATGCGGCGGCCGAAGCGCGCAACACCGGCAGCGTCGTCAGCGTTACCGACGGTATCGTCCGCATCCACGGGCTCGCCGACGCGGTGCAGGGCGAGATGCTCGAGTTCCCGAACGAGACCTACGGCCTTGCGTTGAACCTCGAGCGCGATTCGGTCGGCGCGGTGATCCTCGGCGACTACAAACAAATCTCGGAAGGCGATGAGGTCAAGACGACCGGACGCATCCTTGAGGTGCCGGTCGGCGAAGCGCTGCTCGGGCGCGTCGTCAACTCGCTCGGCGTGCCGATTGATGGCAAGGGTCCGGTCGAGACAGAACTCCGCTCCCCGATCGAGAAGGTCGCGCCGGGCGTGATTACCCGCAAGTCGGTCAGCCAGCCGGTGCAGACCGGTCTGAAGTCGATCGACTCGATGGTCCCGATCGGCCGCGGCCAGCGCGAGCTGATTATCGGCGACCGCCAGACCGGCAAGTCTGCGGTTGCGGTCGACGCGATCATCAACCAGAAGGGCACCGGCATTAAGTGTATTTATGTTGCGATTGGCCAGAAGGCGTCTTCGATTGCAGAGGTGGTGCGTCGGCTCGAAGAGCATGGCGCGATGGAGCACACGATCGTCGTCGCCGCAACCGCGTCCGAGTCCGCCGCGATGCAGTACATCGCGCCCTACTCTGGCTGCTCGATGGGCGAGTACTTCCGCGACAAGGGTGAAGACGCGCTGATCGTATACGACGACCTGACCAAGCAGGCGTGGGCATACCGCCAGGTGTCGCTGTTGCTGCGCCGCCCACCGGGCCGCGAAGCTTACCCCGGCGACGTCTTCTACCTGCATTCGCGCCTGCTCGAGCGCGCCGCCCGAGTCAACGAGGCGTACGTCGAGAAGATGACCAACGGCAAGGTGAAGGGCAAGACGGGTTCGTTGACTGCGCTGCCGATTATCGAGACGCAGGCCGGCGACGTATCCGCGTTCGTTCCGACCAACGTAATCTCGATCACAGACGGTCAGATCTTCCTCGAAACCGACCTGTTCAACGCCGGTATCCGGCCTGCAATCAACGCCGGCATCTCGGTGTCGCGCGTCGGCGGCGCAGCGCAGACCAAGATCATCAAGAAGCTCGGCGGCGGTGTACGCCTCGCGCTCGCGCAGTACCGCGAGCTGGCGGCGTTCGCGCAGTTCGCGTCGGACCTCGACGAGACAACCCGCAAGCAGCTTGAGCGTGGCCAGCGCGTCACCGAGCTCATGAAGCAGAAGCAGTACTCACCACTGTCGATTGCCGAGATGGCGATTTCGCTGTTCGCGGCGAACGAAGGCTTTCTCGACGATGTCGAGTTCAAGAAGGTCGTCGACTTCGAGGCGGCGCTGCACGCGTACTTCAAGAGCAGCCACGCTGATCTTTACAAACAGATAAACAAGGACGCCGACTACACCGATGAGGTCGCGGCCGGCCTGAAGCGCGTGCTCGAGCAGTTCAAGTCCACGCAGGCCTGGTAAGACTATGGCGGGCGCAAAAGAAATCCGGACCCAGATCGGCAGCGTCAAGAACACCCAAAAGGTGACGAAGGCGCTGGAGATGGTGTCGGCGAGCAAGATCCGCAA
>JAIVGZ010000006.1:21286-61191 GCA_020201335.1 Natronospirales bacterium | reverse complement strand
ATGCGCGACTGGCAACAAAAGGGCGCCGAAATCGAGATGTGCCTGATCGGCCAGAAGGCGACGCAGTTTTTCCGCCGCATCGGCGGCAAGGTCGTCGCGCAGACCAGCCACCTTGGCGACCGGCCCCGGCTGAACGACCTGATAGGCACCGTGAAGACGATGCTTGACGCGTACAAGGACGGCCGCATCGACCGCCTATATGTCGTTTACAACGACTTCATCAACACCATGGCGCAGAAGCCGGCTTTGATGCAGCTGCTTCCGGTTGAACCGGTGGACGCGTCCGAGATGCAGTCGCATTGGGACTACATTTATGAGCCCGGCGCCGCCGAGCTGCTCGAGGGCGTGCTGATGCGCTACATCGAGTCGCAGGTGTACCAGGCGGTACTCGAAAACGCAGCGTCCGAACACGCAGCGCGCATGGTTGCAATGAAGAGCGCGTCGGATAACGCGGGCGAACTGATTGACGGATTGCAGCTCGCGTATAACAAGGCGCGCCAGGCCGCGATCACGCAGGAACTGGCAGAAATAGTCGGCGGCGCCGCCGCCGTTTAAACGGAGCGCGAGTGTAGGAGCGGTGCTCCGCACCGCGATTGTACGACCGGCACTAATGCCGAAAGAATGCAAGAACATAGAGGCTGAAAGCATGAGCTCAGGAAAAATCGCACAAGTCATCGGCGCGGTTGTCGACATCGAATTTCCGCGCGACGCGATGCCGGGAATCTACGACGCATTGCTGCTCGAAGAGAGCCCGCTGACCTTCGAGGTGCAGCAGCAGCTCGGTGACGGCATCGTTCGCACAATCGCGATGGGCTCGTCCGACGGGCTGAAGCGCGGCATGAAGGTGAAGGGCACCGGCAAGCCGATTTCGGTGCCGGTCGGCACCGCGACGCTCGGCCGCATCATGAACGTGCTCGGCGAGCCGATCGACGAAGCCGGCGAAGTGAAAGCCGATGAGCATTGGGCGATCCACCGCGACGCGCCTTCGTACGAAGAGCAGGCCGGCTCGACCGAGCTGCTCGAGACCGGCATCAAGGTCATCGACCTCCTCTGCCCGTTCGCGAAAGGCGGCAAGGTCGGCCTGTTCGGTGGCGCCGGCGTCGGCAAGACCGTGAACATGCTGGAACTGATCAACAACATCGCGAAGGAGCACGCGGGCCTGTCGGTGTTCGCCGGCGTCGGTGAGCGTACCCGTGAAGGCAACGACTTCTACCACGAGATGGCGGAATCCGGCGTCATCAACCTGAAGAACCTCAAGGAATCGAAGGTCGCGATGGTGTACGGCCAGATGAACGAGCCGCCGGGCAACCGCCTGCGCGTCGCGCTCAGCGGCCTGACGATGGCCGAGTACTTCCGCGACGAAGGGCGCGACGTGCTGCTGTTCATCGACAACATCTACCGCTACACGCTCGCGGGCACCGAGGTATCGGCATTGCTCGGCCGCATGCCGTCCGCGGTGGGCTACCAGCCGACGCTGGCCGAGGAGATGGGCGTGCTGCAAGAGCGCATTACCTCGACGAAGAAGGGCTCGATCACTTCGGTGCAGGCGATTTACGTGCCTGCGGACGACCTGACCGACCCATCGCCGGCAACGACCTTCGCGCACCTTGACGCGACCGTCGTGCTGTCGCGCGACATCGCGTCGCTCGGCATCTACCCGGCGGTGGACCCGCTGGACTCCACGAGCCGCCAGGTCGACCCGAACGTCATCGGGCAGGAGCACTACGACACCGCCCGCGGTGTGCAGGCGGTGCTGCAGCGCTACAAGGAGTTGAAAGACATCATCGCGATCCTGGGCATGGACGAACTGTCCGAAGAGGACAAGCAGGCCGTCGCCCGTGCGCGCAAAATCCAGCGCTTCCTGTCGCAGCCGTTCCACGTCGCTGAAGTGTTCACCGGCTCGCCCGGCAAGTACGTGCCGCTGAAGGAGACCATCAAGGGCTTCAAGGCGATTATCAACGGCGAGTACGACCACCTGCCCGAGCAGGCGTTCTACATGGTCGGCACAATCGAAGAAGCCGCCGAGCGCGCGAAGAAGCTTTAAGTGGAAAACACGATCAAAGTCGACATCGTCTCCGCCGAAGCCGACATCTGGAGCGGCGTCGCGAAGATGCTCTTCGCGCCAGCGGCGATGGGCGAGATCGGCGTTGCGCCGCGTCACGCACCGTTGCTGACCCGGCTGAAGGCCGGCGAGGTACGCGTGCAGCAGGAGAGCGGCGAGGAGCTCTACTTCTACGTTTCAGGTGGCATCATCGAAGTGCAGCCGTACCTGGTGACCATCCTCGCCGACACCGCCTCGCGGGCGAAGGACCTCGACGAGGCCGCCGCGCTCGAAGCCAAGCAGCGCGCCGAGGCGGCGCTTGCCGACAAGAGCGATGCAATCGACTACGCGAAGGCCCAGGCCGAGCTTATCGAGGCGGTCGCGCGCTTGCAGATGATTGAGAACCTGCGCAAGCGGGCCAAGCGGTAGGGCTGCATCGCGGTGCGGAGCACCGCTCCTACAAGCTTGCTCCGTAGATGCCTCATGCCGTTTTCCGGGTTTCCCCCACCGGTTTTCCCCCGCCCCTGCGTTAGAATGACGCCCCTATGTCATTGACTGTCATCATACTTGCTGCCGGCCAGGGCAAGCGCATGCATTCTGCGCTGCCGAAAGTCCTGCAGCCGCTCGCCGGCCAACCCCTGCTCGGCCATGTCCTCGCGACCGCGCGCGCACTGAAGCCGTCCGAGGTGCGCGTGGTGCACGGCCACGGTGCCGAGCGCGTGCGCGCGGCCTTCCCTGACGGCCAGATCACTTGGGTGTCGCAAGACGAGCAACTGGGCACCGGCCACGCGGTGATGCAAGCGATGCCGGGTATCCCGGATGGTCACACGGTGCTGGTGCTGTGCGGCGATGTGCCGCTGGTGCGTGCGGAGTCGCTACGCGCGCTCGTTGCGGCCGCGTCAGATGCCATCGCGCTGCTGACCGTCGACCTCGTCGACCCGTCCGGTTACGGACGCATCGTGCGCAACACCGCCGGTGGCGTCGTGCGCATCGTCGAGCACCGCGACGCGACTGAAGAAGAACGCCAAATCACGGAAACCAACACGGGCATCATGGCGATGCCGGCGGCCCGTCTCGCGGGCTGGTTGAAGCGCCTGGGCAACGACAACAGCCAGGGCGAGTACTACCTGACCGATGTCATTGCCTTGGCCGTGGCCGACGGCGTTGCGGTCAACGCGGTGAAGGCTGAGAACGAGGCCGAGGTCGCAGGCGTAAACGACCGGCGGCAGCTCGCCCGGGTTGAGCGAGTGCTGCAGCGTGCGCTCGCCGACGCGTTACTCGAGCGTGGCGTCACGATCGTCGACCCTGCCCGCTTCGACTTGCGCGGGACTTTGAAATGCGGCCGCGACGTGACCATAGACGTGAATTGCGTGTTCGAGGGTGAAGTTGAACTCGGCGACAACGTGACGATAGGACCGAACTGCGTCATCCAGAACGCGGTAATCGGCGACGGCTGCACAGTCGGTCCATTCGCACGGATTCGGCCCGGCACGGTGCTCGACGCTGGCGCCAAGGTCGGCAACTTCGTCGAGGTGAAGAACGCGCATCTTGCCGCCGGCGCCAAGGTCCCGCACCTCAGCTATGTTGGCGATACCGAGGTCGGCGCGGGCGCGAACGTCGGCGCCGGCACGATTACCTGCAACTACGACGGCGCGAACAAGCACCGGACCGTCATCGGCGCCGGCGCGTTCATTGGCTCGAATTCTGCGCTCGTCGCACCGGTGCGCATTGGTGACAACGCAACAATCGGCGCCGGCTCGGTCGTCACGAAAGACGCCCCGGCGGGCGAACTGACGCTCGCGCGCGGCAAACAAACGACGATCAAGGGCTGGAAACGCCCCACCAAGGACAAGGGCTGAAAATGTGCGGAATTGTAGGAGCCATCGCTGACCGGGACATCGTGCCCATCCTGATGGAGGGCCTGCGCCGGCTCGAGTACCGCGGTTATGACTCCACGGGCGTCGCGGTTGTCGGCGGCACCGGCAAGCTGACGCTGCAACGGGCGGTCGGCAAGGTTGCCAGTCTGCAGAAGCTACTGGATGCCGCGCCGCACGGGGGCAGCCTTGGCCTCGCGCATTCGCGCTGGGCGACCCACGGCGGCGTCACGGAGGCGAATGCACACCCGCATGTCTCGTGCGGTCGCATCGCAGTCATCCACAACGGCATCATCGAGAACTACGCTGCGATCAAGTCGGAATTAACCGCCGGCGGGTATGACTTCACTTCCGAGACCGACTCCGAGGTAATTGGCCACCTCGTGCACAGCTTCGTCGTGCAGGGCCTGGACCTGCGCGAGGCGGTGCAGGCCGCGGTCGCCCGATTCCATGGCGCGTACGCAATCGTGGTGATAGACGCCGAGCAGCCGGACCGGGTGGTTGCCGCGCGCATCGCGAGCCCATTGGTGGTGGGACTCGGCGAAGGCGAGAATTTCGTCGCATCCGACGTGCAGGCGCTGCTACCGGTCACGCGGCGCTTCCAGTTCCTCGAAGAAGGCGATGTCGCTGACGTACGCCGAGAGGGCGTGCGCGTGTTCGATGCCAGCGGCGCCGAGGTCGAGCGCCCGGTGCACGAGTCGTCGCTCTCCGCGGACGCGGTCGAACGCGGCGAGTACGCGCATTACATGCTGAAGGAAATCTACGAGCAACCGCGCGCAATCGCCGACACGCTGTCCGAGCGCATGGTTGACGGGAAGGTTCTGGAGGCCATCCTCGGACCGCGCGCGGCCGAGATCCTGCCAAAGATTCAGCAACTGCACATCGTTGCGTGTGGCACCAGTTGGCACGCCGGCATGGGCGTTATACCTGTTCTGCCTCGCCCTCGCCGCCCGCCGCGGTTGCCCCGATGACGCGATAGCCGAGTATGTCCGCCAGCTGCGTCATGTGCCCGAGATGATCGATGCCACTTTGAAGCTCGACGACCAGATCCGTGAACTGGCCGGCCAGTTCGTCTCGAAGCAACACGCCCTCTTCCTCGGCCGCGGCCCATCCTTCCCCGTCGCGCTCGAAGGCGCCTTGAAGCTGAAGGAAATCTCGTACATCCACGCAGAGGCGTATGCGGCCGGCGAACTGAAGCACGGCCCGCTCGCACTTGTCGACGATGGCATGCCGGTGGTTGCGGTCGCACCGAACGACGCGCTGCTTGAGAAGCTGAAATCGAACCTGCAGGAAGTCCGGGCCCGGGGCGGCAAGCTGTACGTGTTCGCAGACCCCGACACCGGGTTCGAGTCCGGCGACGGCATCGAGGTGATGCGGATGCCAGAGCATGTCGAGAACCTGCAAATTCCAATGGTTTACACGATCCCGCTGCAGTTGCTTGCGTACCATGTCGCCGTGCTTAAAGGCACCGATGTCGACCAGCCCCGCAATCTCGCGAAGTCGGTCACCGTCGAGTGACCGTGCGTTGCGTTCCGCTGCTTGCTGCCTGTGCGCTGTGGGCGCCCGGCGCGGGCAGCCAGACGCTCGACGCGGTCGAACTGACGTGTGGACGCGACCTGCCGCCGGAAGTTGAATACCGGGTCACCTACGGCCCGCACTGGGATGGCGCATGGCGGATTTCCGCGGTGCGGCCCGAGGGCGGCGTTCCTCACTATGAGGTTCAGGTACTTGGCGTAGAGCGCGCCGACCACCGCGTGGACGTCCTGGAGACACACCAGCGGCCGGCGCTGTTGCACAACATGCGGGCAGTCCGTAATGCCGCGGTCGTGATGGTCAGCGAAATGACCGTACTGGCGCAGCGTGGCGAAGAGCCGGAAACCCACGCACAAAGGCGCCCGCTGACGGTCCACATTCAGGGCACCGACGGCGGGCTATGCGCCGATGGCTACGCTGACTGGCCGCGGATACCGGGTAGCTATTTCTTCGAAGCTATGGATATGCTTCGGGAAAGCGTCATTCTGCCGGACACGGTCAGCGAGCCGTGGACAGCGATCCGCTTGCACCTGCGCCAGGTCCGCTCAGCCTGGCGCTGAACCATCGGGGGTTCACGATGCGAAACATACTCGGGCCGGTAGCGGCCCTGCTGTTAATGTCCACGCCGGCTAGCGCAACGCAGCCGCTGCCGACCGAGTGGCAGACGCTGTACGCAGCGTTTCTGACGCCGACGACCGGCGGGCCAACGCTCAGCGACGACGCGCAACGGTTGTTGCAGACGCTGCACATCCAGTACCAGCTGCAGCTGCAGGCGGACGGTAAAGCAATTGTCGGGGGCGGTTTTGCGGCGGGCGAAGGCCCAATCGGCATGACGCTGCTTTGCGCTGCGTCCGCTGAGGAAGCAGAAGCGCTCGCCAATGCGGACCCGGCCGTGCAGTTCGGACAGATCACCGTCGCAGTCCGCGCATGGCATGTGCCGGCCGGCCGCGTGCGCTGCGTTTCCCAATGAAAATTTCGTTTGAACTCGAACCCGCCGATGTGGAGCGTTTCCGGGAAGCGCTGACGCGCACGCGCGATGCGGTACGGTCGGCCGACGATGGCGACATCGTTGAGAGCGCGAAGCACACGCTCGACGGTTTGCTCCTCGGCGATGCGCCGACCTATGTGCGCGATCGTATCAAGCAGGTCCAGCGCCTGATCACGATGCTAGAAGATGACGCGTGGGCGTTGCCTCGCCATCACCGCGACGAGGTCATCACCGCGCTCGTTTACTTCAGCGACCCCCACGACATGATTTCCGATGCGTTGCCAGTGATTGGCATGCTTGATGACGCGATCATGCTCGAGTTGTTTCTTCGGCAGGAGGCCGACCTCCTCCGCGCATATGACCGCTTTTGCGAATATCGCCGCACTCTCGGCGCTGTTCCTGACGTTTTGGCCGCACGCACCGAATGGTGCGCCGCGCTGAGTCGCCGGCGGGGGCAGCTTTTGTCCCGACTCGACGCTTCCCGCCGAAGACGCGAGGCGGTTTAAGAATAAGAGCCCAATTTTATTAATAAAAAGCGCCCGACCTCAGCTCATTTCTGGCGGTAATAATAAATACAGACCCTTATTTGCTTGCCGGTCCTCCCGCTTGCGGGTAGAATCTGCTCTCCCAAGCTCCACGATTTTCCTGTGAGGCGTGATCCGCGACGGCCCTGGCCGACGCGCGGTTTTCGACCCTCTGTCTTACAGGAAAACGCCAACCGGGAGGATGCCGTTGAGTAAGGAACTGATGTTCTACTGTGTTCCGCAGGAAGCGATCATGAGCACAGCGCATTGCCAGAAGTTGCGTAAGCGCCCATCCGGCAAAGCACCCGCCGGAAGCCAGCCGAAACTGGCCGCATGCGAGAAATGTTTGATGTACCCGCTGGTCGACAAGTTGGCTAACCGCCTCTTTTTTTGTGCCGGCGACGCCTGCCGGCGGCGCGTTCGATCGAATCTCTGCCATCGCGGTGCGGAGCACCGCTCCTACATTCGGCACCTGACCCTCGAGCATCGCGGCCAGAGGGCCGCTCCCACATTGGGAGATAGGGCTACGAGAACCGTGCCACGACGGGGACATGATCGGACGGCCGGTTCCAGGTCCGCGGCTCCACATCAATCGTCGCGCCGAGGCACCGTTCTGCGAGTTGCTTGCTGGCGAGCACATGGTCGATGCGAAGACCGTGGTTGCGGCGGAACCCGCCCATCCGGTAGTCCCACCACGAATAGAACCCGCCATCGCTGTTGAACAGCCGGAAGGTATCGACGAAGCCGAGCGCAGTGAGCCGGTCGAACGCTTCGCGTTCCGCCGGGCTGACCAGCACGCTGCCGCGCCAGGCGTCCGGGTCGTGGACGTCGCGGTCAGCCGGCGCAATGTTGAAGTCACCGACCGCCGCCATCAACGGATGCGCCTTCAACTCATCGCGACAGAAGTCTTCGAGCGCCTTCAGCCAATCCAGCTTGTAGTGGTACTTCTCGGAATCAACCGTCTGGCCGTTCGGAACATACAGGTTCAGCACCCGAACATCACCGACCGTGCAGCCGAGCACCCGGCGTTGCGGGTCGGCGTAGCCGGGGAGGTCTGTGACGACATCGGTGATGGCTTCGCGGCTGAGGACGGCAACGCCGTTATAGGTCTTCTGGCCCGCGAACGCGCAATGGTAGCCGGCCTCCTCGAGTTCGGCAGTTGGGAACGCCTCGTCGACCAGCTTGGTTTCCTGCAACGCAACGATGTCGGGCCGAGCGGACTGTAACCAGGTGAGGAGGTGGGGGAGGCGGACCTTGAGCGAATTGACGTTCCAGGTCGCCAGCAGCATCAGGCCGCCATCCCGTACAGGGCCAGCAACGCATCAATCCGTGGCTCGCGCCCGCGGAACTCAACAAAGCCCGTCATTGCGTCTCGAACCCCACCGCGCTCGAGGATTGCCGACAGGAAGCGTCGCCCGGTTTCGCCGTCAAACACGCCGCGCTCCTGGAACAGTGAGAACGCGTCCGCGGCCAGCACCTCCGCCCACTTGTAGCTGTAATACCCAGCCGCGTAGCCGCCTCCGAATATGTGGGAGAAGCTGTGCGGGTAGCTGTTGTAAGCCGCGTAAGGCACGACCGTAACCTGCTCACGCACCTGGGCGAGGTGCCGCTCTACAACCGTAAGATCATCCGGTTGCGGGTCCATGTGCAGCCCGAAGTCGAACAGCGCGAACTCCAGCTGGCGCAGCATGTCCATCGCGGCAAGGTAGTGGCGCGCCGCCAACAACTTGTCAAAAAGTTCGTCGGGCAGTTGCTCGCCGGTTTGCCAATGACTGGAAATCAGCGCGAGCGCTTCGCGCTCCCAACACCAACTCTCCATGAACTGGCTCGGCAGCTCGACTGCGTCCCACTCGACGCCATTCGTGCCGGCGAGCGACGGCTGGTCGACACGCGTCAGCATGTGGTGCAGCCCGTGGCCGAACTCATGGAACAGCGTCGTCACTTCGTCGTGGCTCAGCAGGCTGGGCCGCTCGCTGGACGGCGGCGCGAAGTTGCAGACGAGCCAGGTGACCGGCGTGTCGACGCTATCGCCATGGCGGCTCCGCGAACGGCATTCGCCCATCCAGGCGCCGCCGCGCTTGCCCTTGCGTGTGTAGAGGTCAAGCCAGAACGAGCCGCGTAACTCGTCACCCGACCAGATCTCGTAGTAGGTGACGTCGGGGTGCCACGACTCAGGCGGATCGCGGTGCGGAGCACCGTTCCCACACTCTCGTACTTGTATGCCATAAAGGCGCTCGACGACCTTAAACATGCCGGCGACGACATGTGGGGCAGGGAAGTAGGGCCGCAAGTCCTCGTCGGAAATCGCGTAGCGTTCCTGCCGCAGGTGTTCGGCCACGAACGCGACGTCCCAGGGCTGCAGCGTGTCGAGGCCGAGCTTGCTGCCATGTTCGGCCAGCGTGGCGACCTCGGCTCGACCCGTTTCGCGCGAACGCTCGACAAGGTTATTCAGGAACTCGACCACAGCGCCGACATCCGGCGCCATCTTCGTCGCGAGCGACAGCGCGGAGAAATGCTCGAAACCGAGCAGCTGCGCGCCCTCGCGGCGTAGCGTAAGAATGCTGCGCATCGTCTCGGAGTTGTCGTACTTTGCATCGTGCGGCCCAACAGGCGCCGCGCGGGTGACCCACGCTTCGTACATCGTCTCGCGCAGCGCACGGTCAGTCGCGTAGGTGGCGACCGCATGGTAAACCGGGAAATCCAGCGTAAGCACAAAGCCATCCAGGTCGCGGTCGGTCGCGGCTTTGCGCATTGCGTCGCGCGCCTGTTCGGGGATGCCGTCCAACCGGGCGTCGTCGGTGACCTGCAGCGACCACGCCTGCGTGGCATCCAGAACATTGTCCTCAAAGCGCGACTCGAGTTCGGACAGCTCGAGCTGGATCTCGCGGAAGCGCGTGCGCGCCGGTTCTTCGAGGTCGACGCCCGACAGCCGGAAATCGCGCAGCGACTGATCGAGCAGGCGTTTCTGCGTATCGTCGAGCGGTTCGTCGCCTTCGGCAACAGCGCGCCACGCATCGTACAGCGCGCGGTTCTGGCCGAGCTCCGAGTTGTAGTCAGACAATTTCGGCAGGCACGCGTTGTGCGCGGCGCGCAGCTCCGCATTGTTGCGCACCGCATTGAGGTGTCCGACCGGCGCCCACACGCGATCGAGTCGCTCGTCCATTTCCTCGACCGGCTGGACAACGCCGGCCCAGGTCCGTGGTGTTTCGGGCGCGAGGATGCGTTCGAGTGCCGCGCGGTTGCCGGCAAGCAGATGGTCGACTGCGGGTTCTACGTGTTCAGGAAGAATCGCGGAGAAGGGCGGCAGGTCGGTGAATTCAAGTAACGGGTTGCTCATACGCGGTAGTTTCTCACAGCCCCGATGCGTAGCGGGCACCGACCAGGTAAGCCACTGCACCGCCGCTCAGGAGAAACCCGGCGAGTAGCGCGAACGCATAGCCTCGGAATCGGCGTGTCAGTCGTTCTTGCGACAGCGCCGACAACAGGAACGGCCGGCCGACATGGCGCGGGGGTTTGCCCAGAACATTCACACCCGGCAGCAACGCGCGGGCGAGCTGCGCCTCCCGCACTTCGTCTTCTGCCGCGCGACGCGCGGCTTCCCACTCGACCAGATCCACCTCGCCGTCACCATCCGTGTCGAACCTTGCCAGCGCCTCCGGGTCCCGCTTCCAGCCGGCGAGGGTCTCGCGCACCTCGTCGGCGGTGTTGAAATCAGACCCGGCGCCACCCTCGGTACGGAACCACCCGAGCGCGAACAGCGGGCGCGCGCGCGCGAGTCGGCGCTCGGTGAACCGGTAGCGGCCACCGGCCCAGCGCCGCCAGCCCGCCTTGGGCGGTGGCCCGCTCCAGCGCCCCGTCCGTCCGTACCAGCGGTCGCGTTGTTCCGTGATCACGGTCGCACCGTCCGGGTCTACGACGCAGGTGCCGGTGTCGTCATCGAGCATGAACAGGCACTCGCTACACCGCGAGACAATCGTCCGCCAATGTGTGGACCGGTTTTTGCCGTGCCCGGTCGTGACTTTCTCTTCGATGCAGTAATCCCACCACAGGCACGGGAGCCCGGTCAGCGGGCCGACAATCGCGGGTCCATCGAGCAGCCGCCCGATCCCGTCGAGTTCAACATAACCCTGCGCCGCGGATCGGAGGCGGGAAGTGGGCGTGTCCTCGAGCAGGCGCGCCTTGCGCAGGAAATAGAACGACAGCAGGAAGCAGCCGGCTGCGACAACTGCGGCTATTCCGGTGAACACCCAAGAACTGCTCGATGCGGATGTTCAGTACGTTGACGCTCTCGTTGTAGAACTCCCGCCGGTCGGCTATCGAGTTCTCGAGGCCGGTAATCCGCGCGGTCAGGTGCCGGAAGTTTTCGTTTGCCTTCAGGTCCGGGTACGCCTCGGCGACCGCGAAGAGGTTGCCGAGCCCAAGGCGCATCTGCGTTTCCGCAGCGCCGACGCCGGCGACGTCACCTTTCTCGCGCGCAGCCCAAGCCGCTGCGCGTGCCTCCATCACCTGACGCAGCGTGTCCTGCTCGTAGCCCATGTACTGCTTGCAGGTCTCGACCAGCTTCGGCAGCTCGTCGTGGCGCTGCTTGAGGAGCACGTCGATGTTCGCCCACGCCTTCGACACGTTGTGCTTCAGGCTGACCAACGCGTTGTAGATGGTTATGATGTAAATCACCAGGGCGGCTACCAGCCCCAGGAAAACGAATGTGCCAACGCTCATGCGGGCGACCCTCCCGGCAGGATGAAGCGCGAGTATAACCACTACCCATGAAACGCATGCAAACAGTGGTGATCGGCGGCGGCAGCGGCGGGCTCGCGTTCGCCCAGCGCGCTGCGCAGTACGGCCGCGAAGTCGTCGTCATCGAGGGCGGAAGGCTCGGCGGGACCTGCGTGAATGTTGGCTGCGTCCCGAAAAAGGTCATGTGGTACGCCGCGGAACTCGCCCACGCGCTTGAAGACGCGGCCAGTTATGGTTTCGAAGTCACGGTCGGCGACCACGACTGGGCGAAGCTCAAGCAGGGCCGCGATGCATACATCGAGCGCCTGAATGGCATTTACGCGAAGAATCTGGCATCCCGCGGCGTCACGCACGTTGCCGGCTGGGCGCGCCTGACCGGGCCGACGGTGGTGGAGGTCGGCGACGAGTCCTGGCACGCCGAGCATGTGGTCCTCGCAAGCGGCTGCGAGCCCGGCTTCCCGGACTTGCCTGGCACCGAACTCGGCATCACCTCGGATGGTTTCTTCGAACTGCCGGAGCGGCCGCGACGGGTTGCCGTCGTCGGCGCCGGTTATGTCGCAGTCGAACTCGCAGGGGTATTCCGCGCGCTCGGCAGTAAAGTCGACCTGTTCGTGCGCGGCGATACGCCGCTGCGCAGATTCGACCCGCTACTGTCTTCGGTCTTGGTCGAGTGCATGCGCGCCGACGGGATTGTTGTGCGCCCGCATTCAGCGCTGACCGGTCTGAAAGGCGAGCCGGGTGCGATCACTGTGGGGCTGCAGGATGGGCAGAACAAAGGGCCTTACGACGCCGTGGTTTGGGCCGTCGGCCGGGTGCCACGAACCGCGGGTCTCGGCCTCGACACCGCCGGAGTGATGACCGACGCCGACGGCTTCGTGACCACCGACCTCTATCAGGCGACGAATGTCTCCGGCGTGTTCGCGCTCGGCGACGTCACGGGGCGGGTTGCGCTGACCCCGGTCGCGATTGCCGCCGGGCGCCGGCTCGCCGACCGCCTGTATGGCGGCCAGCCGGGCCGCTGCCTGGACTACGAGAACGTGCCGACCGTCATTTTCACGCATCCACCCATTGGCACCATCGGCATGACCGAGGCCGAAGCACGCGCAGAGCATGGCGACGAACAGGTGCATGTGTACACGACGCGCTTCACACCGATGTACCACGCGCTGACCCCACGGCGCGTGCCGGCGGCGATGAAGCTGGTGACGGTCGGCGCCGACGAGCGCATCGTCGGTTGCCACGTGATTGGCGATGGCGCCGACGAGATGCTGCAGGGTTTCGCCGTCGCAATCAGGATGGGCGCGACGAAGCGCGACTTCGACGACACCGTCGCGATCCACCCAACCAGCGCCGAAGAAATGGTCACATTGAAATGAACAATGTAGGAGCGGTGCTCCGTGTGGGAGCGGTGCTCCGCACCGCGATTGAGGTGAGTTATGGCGCTACGATCGTTTGAAGGCACAATGCCGAAACTCGGCGCACGCGTCTACATCGACGACTCCGCCGTCATCGTTGGCGATGTCGAAATCGGCGACGACTCATCCATCTGGCCATTCGTTGCAGCGCGTGGCGATGTGAACGCGATCCGCATCGGCGCGCGCACCAACATCCAGGACGGCAGCGTGCTGCATGTTACGCACGATGGTCCGTACACCAAGGGTGGTATTCCGCTACTGATTGGCGACGACGTCACCGTGGGTCACAAGGCGCTGCTGCACGCGTGCACGATCGGCAACCGTTGCCTCGTCGGGATGGGCGCGGTGCTGATGGACGGCGTGGTAGTCGAGGACGAAGTCCTCATCGCTGGCGGCACGCTCGTCACCCCGGGCAAACGCCTGCTGTCCGGCTACCTGTATCGCGGTAGTCCGGCGCAGCAGGCGCGCCCATTGACGGAAGACGAGCAAGACATGCTGCGCTATTCGGCGCAGCACTACGTCCGGCTCAAGGACCGCTACCTCAGCGGGGGTTGAGCTCGGTAATCTGCAGCGTCGCGTTTGCGGTCGTCGCCGAGCCGTGCACCCCGATCCAGATGTTGTAGTTGCCAGAACGCGGGCGCTGGAAAGTCACGACCGGGTCGAGGCCGATTGCGTCATCGTTGCAGTGCCAGTTGCCATCCGGGTCGAGCACCGCGAGCGTCGTGTCGGTCGATGAGTCGGAGCGAATGTGCAGCGACAGCGAGCCGGCGGTGTAGTTAAGGTCCACATCCGGCGCGGCCGCGTGGATGTAGCCGACGCAACCCGAGCCGAGGCTCGAGTCAATGCGGTCGGTGCCACCCGCCTGCAGCTGGTAGCTCCACGGGTCCGGTGTGAAGCCCGCCGACAGGTTGACGGTCGTGAAGGTCGGGTTCGCACGCCAGTTCGGCTGTGTGCGGCTGCTGCCGCCGCTTGATGCACTCGCGCCGCGCGGGTTGATCTCGGTGATCAGCAGCGTGGCCGGTGCCAGCGTCGCCGAGCCGTGCACGCCGACCCAGATGTTGTAGTTGCCGGACTGGGGGTTCTGAATCGAAATCATCGGATTCAATCCAATCGCATCGTCATTGCAGTGCCAGCGGCCCGACGGGTCGTTGACGACCAGCGTCGTGTCGGTATCCGAAGATGCGTGGATGTAGAGCGGTAGCGAGCCGGCGGTGTAGTTCAGGTCGAAGTCCGGCGCCGCGGCGTTAATGTAGCCAACGCAGCCCGCGCTGAGGCCGCTGACCGAATCGGATCCGCCTGCCTGCAGCTGGCGGCTCCACGGGTCCGGCGTGAAGCCGGCCCTGAGGGCCACCGTTTCATACACAGGGTTCGCTCGCCAGTTCGGGCCGCCTTTGGCCGACTGGGCTGCGGCAGCGAAGGAGCCGCTTGCCAACAGGGCGGAGAGCAGCAAAGTAGTTGTCGTACGCATCGTCGTATCCCCTCGTCTCATTGTTGTGGACGGTCCCTCGCTTGTGCCGTTTCCGGCCGCAGGCCGAACCAGGCTTCGAAGCTCTCCGCTGCTTGCTCTACCAGCATCCCCCAGCCGTCATGAACTGAAGCTGAACCCAGTGCGTCGGCCCAGCGCGTGAACGCGGTCTGGCCGTCGTCGGAATACGCGAGGTCGTAGGCAACCGTATCAGGGCTGAGTGCTGACGGTGCCACTTCCGGTACCTTGTTGTCCAGCGACGCGGAGGTCGCGTTGATTACCAGGTCGAACGCGGCACCGGGCCGGGCGAGCGGAGCGGCCCGGATACCTTGAGCCGCGAAGCGTGCGGCCAGCAGTTCGGCTTTCGCGCTGTCTCGGTTCGCGACGATAAGTGCGGCAGGCCCACAATCGGCAATTGGTCCAAGGATGCCGCGCGCCGCGCCGCCGGCGCCGATGACGAGCACGCGTTGCCCCGCGATGGGAACGCCGAGGTTGTCGCGCAGGTCGCGCACCAACCCGGCACCGTCGGTGTTGTCGCCAAGAATCGAGTTGTGGCCTTCGAAGCGCACGAGATTCACCGCACCGGCGGCCTCCGCGCGCGCGCTGCGTGCACTGCATTGTCCGTACGCGTCGAGTTTCAGGGGAAGAGTGATGTTCGCGCCGCGCGCGCCGGGGGTTGCGGCGAACGCAGCCAGCGCCGTGGGAAATGATTCAGCGGTGCAGTCGACCAGTTCGAAATCAAAGGCCTGCCCGGTCTGCTCGGCGAATGTCTGGTAGATGCGGGGCGATCGGCTGTGCGCGACCGGATGCCCGAAGAGCGCGCAGCGGACGCCCATCTATCAGGACAGCACCGTCCGCAAGGCGAAGAAGAACCCGACCGACAGTAGTGCACCGGCCGGTACAGTCACAATCCACGACATGAAAATCTGGCCGACAACTTGCAAGTTGATCGCGGTGATGCCGCGCGCGAGCCCGACCCCGAGCACGGCGCCAACCAGCGTGTGCGTGGTGGAGATCGGCAGCCCGGTGCCGGATGCAAGCACGATGGTTCCGGCAGCGCCAAGCCCGGCGGCAAAACCCCGGCTCGGCGTCAGGTTCGTGATGCGCGTGCCGACCGTTGCAATCACCCGGTGGCCGTAGGTCGCGAGGCCGAGCACAATACCGATACCGCCAAGCACCAGCACCCACGGCGAAACCGCGCTGCGCTGCTCAACGAGGCCGGTCTGTGCAACGCTAATTACCGCGGCAACAGGGCCGACCGCGTTCGCAACGTCATTCGAGCCGTGCGCGAACGCCATCGCGCACGCGGTGACGATCATCAGCACGCCGAAGATCCGCTCGACAGTTGCGAAATGGAAGTCGCGGTTGGCTTCGGGGTCGAAGTGGATGCGCTTGATTGCCCAGTGTCCGATGAGCGCGATCACGATGCCGACGCCGACCGCATACAGGTACGACTCGGCCAGGTTGATGTCGAGGCCGATGTGCGACAGGCCTTTGAAGAGCGTGATCAGCGTGATGAAGAAGCCGACCAGAAAGATATAGAACGGCACCCAGCGGCGCGCCGCCTGCAGCGGGTCGGATCGCTCGAGCACCAGCTTCTGCACCGACACGAACAGCAGCCACGAAATCGCACCCGCAAGCACCGGCGACACGACCCAGCTCATCGCGATGCGTCCGACTTTCGGCCACTGCACTGCGTCCATCCCGATACCAACCGCGGCGAATCCGACAACCGCGCCGATAATAGAGTGGGTGGTTGAGACCGGCCAGCCGCGCGCCGACGCCAACAGAAGCCAGGTGCCGGCGGCGAGCAGCGATGACAACATCCCGAAGATCAGCAGGTCCGGCGTGTCGGCCAGCAGAGTAGTATCCACGATGCCTTGTCGAATCGTTGCGGTGACGCCGCCGCCAGCCAGCACCGCACCGGCAAACTCGAAGATTGCGGCGATGATGATTGCCTGCTTGATTGTGACCGCGCGCGAGCCGACCGCCGGCGCCATCGCGTTCGCGACATCGTTTGCACCGATGCCCCATGCCATGAACAGGCCGAACACCGCCGCTAGCGAGATGTAGACGTAGAGCAGTTCCATCGGCATCGCGGCTACCGCGCGAGTATCAGGTGGAGGCGGCTACCGACACGCTGTGCCTGGTCGGCAAGGTCGCCGACCCATTCAATGATCTTGTACAGAAATATCACCTCGACCGGCGGGAGCTCGTTCTCGAGTTCGAACAGCACGGCTCGCAGCTGGCGCTGCAGGTCGTCGGTATCGCCCTCTATCCGGTCGAGTTCCTCAATCATCGAGCGCACAAGACGCGCCTCGGCGCCGCGGAAACCGGTCTCGAACAGCTCGTCGAGCTCCATGACGACGCGCTGGGCCTGCAGCGTTGCATCGTGGCAGCGGTTTACGAACGCGAGCATGCCGATGGCCAACCGGTCGGGTATTTGCATGCGGCGCCCGGTCATCAAGCCGGCGATGTCCTTCGCGCGGTTGGCAATCTTGTCCTGCGTGGTTAGGAGCTCAAGCAAGTCGTGCCGGTCGACCGGCAGCAGCAGCGTACTCGGGAGGTTCAGGCGCAGGTTGCGCTTGCGGTCGTCGGCATCGTTCTCGATCCGGCCGATCCCTTGCTGCAGCTTCTCCGCCGCTTCCCAGTCACCAGAAGCCGCGGCCTCGATGAACAGTACGAGTTGTGCAACGGACTCGACCGCGCGCTCCATGTGCTCCTGCATCGGTCTAACCGGGGAAGCCCCGAAAATTTTCGAGAGGTAGTCGGCCATCGCGCTAGTTTACCCCAGCCACTCGGCTGCTTGCGGTGCGAAGTAGGTGAATACCGCATCCGCACCCGCGCGTTTGAAGGCGACGAGCGACTCCAGGACAACGGTGCGCTCGTCGAGCCAGCCGTGCGCGGCGGCGGCTTTCAGCATCGCGTACTCGCCGCTGACCTGGTACGCGAAGGTCGGCGCACCGAAGCGATCCTTCACGCGCCGGATGATGTCGAGGTACGGCATGCCAGGCTTTACCATCACGAAGTCAGCACCCTCGTCGAGGTCGAGCCCGACTTCGCGTAATGCCTCGTCGGCGTTCGCCGGGTCCATTTGGTAGCTGTATTTGTCGGCGCTGCCGAGGTTGGCCGCCGAGCCGACCGCGTCGCGGAACGGGCCGTAGAAACCAGACGCGTACTTCGCGGCGTATGCGAGGATCAGCGTGCGTTTGTGGCCGGCAGCCTCCAGCGCGTCGCGGACCGCCCCGATGCGGCCGTCCATCATGTCCGAAGGGGCGACGCAGTCTGCGCCCGCTGCCGCGTGTGCCAGCGCCTGCCGGACGAGCGCGGCGACGGTTTCGTCGTTCAGGATGTCGCCGTCAGCACCGAGCAGGCCGTCCTGGCCGTGCGAGGTGTATGGGTCGAGCGCCACGTCGGTGATCACACCCAGACCAGGGCAGTATTGCTTCAGCGCCTTCACCGCACGCGGCACGAGCCCGTCCGCGCGCCACGCCTCGGCGGCATCGTCGCTCTTGCAGTCCGCGCCGACGACGGGGAACAACGCGACTGCCGGGATGCCGAGCACGAGCGCGCGCTCGCCGGCCTCCACCAGCGCGTCGACACTGAGTCGTTCGACGCCGGGCATCGACGGCACCGGTGCGTTGCCGTCCGCGTCGTGGACGAACAGCGGCCAGACCAGGTCGGACGGAGACAGCGTCGTTTCACGGACCAGGCGCCGGGCGAACGGGGCCTGGCGCAAGCGCCGCAGTCGGGTTCGGGGGTAGCTCATGCGTTTTCCTCTGCCGGTGCCGAATCGACATATGTTACGCCGCGCAGCCGCGAATCGACGATTGCGAGGCGCAGCGCCTCGATTGCCTGCGGTCGCGGGAAGCCACGTCGCCAGGCGAGCGCTATCGTGCGGCTTGGCGTGCGCCGGCCACTGAATGGCCGCACGGTGAACAGCTTGCGCTGGCTCGGCTCGAATCCAGTGGAGGTCACCGGTACGACGGTGATGCCGAGTCCACTCGCGACCATGTGCCGGATCGTTTCGAGACTCGAACCCTCGACCGCGCTCTGCAGGCTCGCGCCGTCGGCGGCGTCACATTCCGGGCACGACGCGAGCACCTGGTCGCGGAAACAGTGACCCGGACCGAGCAGGAGCACGCTCTCGTTTGCCAGTTCGCGTGGCGCAATCGATTCGCGCGCGTCCCAGCGGTGTCCGGCAGGAAGGAGCAGCATGAATGGCTCGTCGTACAGCGGCTGCACGACAACGCCGGGGATCTCAAACGGCAGCGCGATGATGATCACATCGAGGCTGCCGTCGCGCAGTCTGTCACCGAGCCGCGCGGTGTAGTTCTCCTCGACGATCAACGGCATGCGCGGCGTGCGCCGCCTGAGCTTCGGGATGATGTGCGGAATCAGGTACGGGCCGGCGGTATAAATCGCGCCTATGCGCAGCGGCCCGGCCAGCTGGTCGCGGCTCTGCTCAGCGAGCGCCTTCACGCGGTCCGCTTCTTCGAGTACGCGCCGCGCCTGCTCGACGACTATGTTGCCAGCCGGCGTAACGACGACTTCGCCGTGCGCGCGCTCGAACAGTTGGACGCCCAGTTCCTCCTCGAGCTTGCGCACGCCGACCGACAGCGTTGGCTGCGTGACGAAGCACGCCGCCGCCGCGCGCCCGAAGTGCTTCTCGCGCGCGACTGCCACCACATACCGCAATTCGGTCAGGGTCATAGCGCCATTCTATTGAATGGACGAAGGTAATTGAAACCTCCAGTGTAGGAGCGGCCCTTCATTCGCGAATCACAGATTCGCTCCTACTACCTTGCGGGTTGTTTCAGGGCGAACGATACTCAGCGGGCCTAAGTGCGTCGGGGAGGCGCCATGAGCACAATCGTCGAGGAAGCACCACCGCCGTTTGAGACCCAGTGGCAGCGGCGCCGCGAATGGCCGGAGGATAGTATCGGCCGGCTGATGGAGCCGCCCAGCGCGGTCTTCCCGCCGGACGCGACCGTCGATGACGTCGTCGCTGCGCTACGGCCCTTGGTCGGCAGCCAGTTAATCACCTACTGCTATGTGGTGGATCTGAACGGCAAGCTGCTCGGCGTCGTCACGATGCGCGACCTCCTGTTCGCGCGCCGCGAGCAGTACCTCGCGGAGCTGATGCTCGTGAACGCCGCGACTTTGAGCCCGACCCTTGAAATAAACGACGCGATGCGCAAGGTCGTGAACCTGCACTTCCCCGTGTACCCGGTCTGCGACGACGAACGCCGCCTGGTCGGTTTGATTCGTGGCCATGTGCTGTTCGAGGAGCGCGAGTGGGAACTCACGGCGCAGGCCGGTGAGATGGTCGGTGTGACCGGTGAAGAGCGCCATTCGACGCCGTGGAGGACGAGCCTCGCGTACCGCCACCCGTGGCTGCAGCTGAACCTGCTCACCGCGTTCCTCGCCGCGCTCGTGGTCGGAATTTTCGAGGACACGATTGCCCAGATCGTGTTGCTGGCCGTGTTCCTGCCCGTGCTTGCGGGACAGTCCGGCAACACAGGCTGCCAGGCGCTTGCGGTCGCCATTCGCGGCCTCACGCTCGGCGACCTCAAGCCCGGCACCGAGCGCTCGCTCATACACAAGGAAGGCCTGCTCGGTCTGCTGAACGGGGCGCTCGTCGGCGTGGTCGCCGGCGGCGCTATGTTCGCGTACGCGAGCTGGAGCGGGTTCGGTGCACCGCTCGCACTCGGCTTTATCGTGTTCTTCGCGATGGTCGGAAGCTGCGTAATCAGCGGCATTTCGGGTGCGCTGATTCCACTCGGGTTGAAGCGCCTCGGCGCCGACCCAGCGACTGCTTCGAGCATTTTCCTGACCACAGCGACAGACGTCGTTAGCATGGGCATGCTGCTGGGATTGGCGACGGTTTTCCTGCTCTGAATCGCGTAAAATACGGCCTCCGTAAAGGAGGCCCCCCGCGATGCAGAAAGGTTCCGTCAGCCAGTTCATTGAGTACCACTACCGCCACTTCAACGCCGCGGCGCTCGTTGATGCGTCGAAAGCGTATGCGGCGCACCTCGACGGTGGCGGCAGGATGCTGGTGACTCTGGCTGGCGCGATGAGCACCGCGGAACTCGGGCTGTCACTCGCGGAGATGATCCGCCGCGACAAGGTACACGCAATCAGCTGCACCGGGGCGAACCTCGAGGAGGACATCTTCAACCTCGTCGCTCACGATTTCTACGAGCGCGTGCCGCATTACCGCGACTTGACGCCGCACGATGAGGCCGATCTGCTTGCGCGGCACATGAACCGTGTAACCGACACCTGCATCCCGGAGATGGAGGCGATGCGCCGCATCGAGGCGGTGGTCGCCGAAGACTGGGTCGCCGCGGACCAGTCCGGCGAGCGGTATTTCCCGCACGAGTTCATGTACCGGTTGCTGAACAAAGGTGCGTTGAAGGGCTCGTACCAGATCGACCCGAAGGACAGCTGGATGGTTGCGGCCGCCGAAAAGAACCTGCCGATGTTCGTGCCCGGCTGGGAGGACTCGACGCTCGGCAACATGTTCGCCGGTCGCTGCATCACCGGCGAAGTGAAGAACGTCCACACTGTGCGTACCGGTATCGAGTACATGACCGAGCTCGCGCAGTGGTACATCGCGCAGAGCGCGGAACACTCGATCGGTTTTTTCCAGATCGGGGGCGGAATCGCCGGCGATTTCCCGATCTGCGTTGTACCGATGCTGTACCAGGATCTCGAACGCACCGACACGCCGGTGTGGGGCTACTTCTGCCAGATCAGCGACTCGACGACCAGTTACGGCTCCTACTCGGGTGCCGTGCCGAACGAAAAGATTACTTGGGGCAAGCTCGGCATTGACACCCCGAAATTCGTCATCGAATCTGACGCGACCATCGTGGCCCCGCTGATGTTCGCCCACATACTGGGCTGGTAGTGCTACCGCGCATCGACGAGTTCGCGTTCCAGTCCGGGCGCGTACTCGCAAACAAGTACGAGGTCCTCGAACGCCTCGGGAAGGGTTGGGAAGGCGAGGTCTACCGGATCGAGGAGATTGCGACCGGTATCGAGCGCGCAGCGAAATTCTTCTACCCCCACCGCAACCTCGGCGACCGTACGATGAAGTTCCACGCGCGCAAGCTCTCGCGCCTGTCGTCGTGCCCAATCCTGATCCGCTATGTCACGCACGACCAAATCGTGTTCCGCGGGCACAAGGTCAAGTTTCTGGTATCCGAGTTGTTCGAGGGTGAGCAGCTGGTGGTGTTCCTGAGGCGACAGCCGAAGAAGCGGCTGACCATATTCGAAGCCATGCACCTGCTGCACGCGCTTGCCGGCGGCCTCGAGCAGATCCACGAGTTCGGCGAGTACCACGGCGACCTGCACCACGGGAACATCATGGTGCAGCGCAGCGGGATTACATTCGATGTGAAGCTGGTCGACCTGTACCGCTGGCACGGCACCGCCAACGAGAACATCCGCGAGGATGTGTTCGACATGATCCGGGTGTTCTACGACATGATCGGCGGCGCGAAGGTGTACAAATCGCACCCGGCGGAGGTCAAGTGGATCTGTGCCGGGCTGAAGCGCTCGCTAATCGCGAAACGGTTCCGCACCGCCGGCGACCTGCGCTTCCACCTCGAGCACATGGAATGGGACTCAATGTAAATGTGGGAGCGGTGCTGCAGTGTGGGAGCGGCCCTCCGCACCGCGATCAGTCTGATCTCGCAAATAGCCTCGACGAATCCGCAAACGCCTTAAACTCCAGCGCATTACCCGCCGGGTCTTTCACGAACATCGTTGCTTGCTCGCCGACCTCGCCCTTGAACCGCACATGCGGCTCAATCAGGAAGCGAGTACCGGCGTCGCGCAGCCGCTGTGCGAGTTTCTCCCATTCCGCCATCGGTAACACTGCGCCAAAGTGCCGCACAGGCACATCATCGGTATCCACCTTGTTCGTCAGTACCTTCGTCGCTTCGTCGCTGAGGTGCGCAGTGATCTGGTGGCCTAAGAAATCGAAATCGAGCCACATGCTGGACTCGCGCCCGACCGGGCACCCAAGCAACCCGTGGTAGAACGCGCGTGCGCGCTCAAGGTCATCGACGGGGAAGGCGAGGTGGAAAGGGACCTGTGTCATGCACCGCTCCTGCATTTATACCCATGCCCTTGGTACGAGATACTTCTTATGCAACTCCGCTTCGGGCGTGCCGGCCTCGGGTGCCCAGTTGTATTTCCACTTCACGAGCGGCGGTAGCGACATCAGGATTGACTCGGTGCGGCCGCCGGATTGCAACCCGAACACCCGCCGATGCCGCGCGGCTCGTTGCGGTGCTTCAGGAAGAAATAATCGTCACACCACTTCTTGTAGCGCGGGTACACATCGGCGCCGAACTCGACGCACGCATCGCGCGCGGATTGGTGCCAATGCACGCAGTCCTCGTCGAAGCCGTAGTAGGGCGTCAGGTCGAAGCCGCCGCCGAACCACCAGACCGGCGCATCGGTGTCGCGGCCGGCGACGAAACAACGCACGTTCATGTGGGTGGTGGGCACATATGGGTTGCGCGGGTGCAGCACCAGCGACACGCCCACCGCCTCGAACGACTTGCCGGCGAGCTCAGGGCGTTGCGCGGTCGCCGACGCCGGCAATCTATTGCCGCTCACCCGCGAGAAACCGACGCCTGCCTGCTCGAACAGCGCCCCTTCCGTCATGACGCGTGATTGACCTCCACCAAGCGCAGCGGTGCGGCTCCAGCGGTCCTCCTGAAACTTCCCCTCCCCATCCAACGCTTCCAACGCCCCACAAATTCGATCCTGTAGGCCGCGCAGCCACTCTGCCACCGCATCGAAATCGTGGCTCATGTCAGGATGCCCTCAGCACTGCGCCGGTCAACGCGTCACGAATGCGCGTCGGGCCCGCGGCTCCACCGCAAGGTGCGTCCACGATGCAATCCACTTCGTCGCCGAAAGCGGCGCGCACCTCTTCTACGGTTCTCGCAGGTGCTTGGCCGTGCCGATTCGCGCTCGTGGACACGAGCGGCATGCCGGCCGTGCGGCACAATGCAGCAGCCGGCGCGTGCGCGGTCACGCGCACTGCAATGCCGGCGTGGGCGCCACGCAACCAGACCGACGCGTGCTCCGACGCCGGCACAACCCAAGTCTCCGGCCCTGGCCAGGTCGGCAGCACGCGCGCTGCGACGTCGGCGGTGAACGGGGCGATGAACGGCGCAAGCTGCTCGAACGACGCGGCGAGCAACAGCACACCGAGTGAAGTGTCGCGTTGCTTCAGCCGCAGGATGCGCATCACAGCTTCTTCGTTGGAAGGATCGCAACCGAGGCCGTACACGCCTTCGGTCGGATACGCGACGATGCCGCCGGCGTGGACCACGGCGGCAGCTTCATCGAGGCCGGGAATCACCACCGTCAATCCTTCTTAGGAGAGGACTTTTTCTTGGATGCCTTGCGCTTCGCCGCGGCCTTTTTCTTCTTTTTTGCGGCCGGCTTCTTCTTGGCAACCTTCTTCTTCGCCACGGCCTTCTTCTTGCCACGGCCGCGCCGCAGCGGTGCCTTCGAGAGCAGCTCCTTGCATTGCTCGAGCGTCAACGAAGTCGGCTCGGTGTCCTTCGGGATCCGCGCGTTGCGTTCCTTGTCGGTGATGTACGGGCCGTAGCGCCCGTTCAACACCTGTATGCCTTCGTCCGGCCATTCGCGAATCAGCCGGTTCGCATCGGCGAGTTTCTTTTCGGCGACGATTTCCAGCGCGCGCTCGCGAGAGATTTCGTACGGGTCGTCTTCCTTGATGGACGCGTACTTGCTGCCGTATTTGACGAACGGGCCGAAGCGGCCGATGCCGATCAGGAGCGGCTCGCCCTCAGGCGTTTCGCCGATTTCACGTGGCAGCTCGAACAGCTTCATTGCCTCGTCGAAGGTAATCTGGTCCATCTTCTGGCCGGGCCGTAGCCCGGCAAAACGCGGCTTCTCGTCGTCGTCGCGCGTGCCTATCTGCACGAACGGCCCGAAGCGGCCCATCCGCACGGTCATCGGCTTGCCGCTCTCCGGGTCCGTGCCAATCTCACGCGCCTGCTGCACCTCGTCGCGGCTGACGTTCTCTTCCTTGAAATCGACGAGTTCCTTGAAGCGGGTCCAGAACCCCTCCATTACGGGGACCCACTCCTGCTCGCCGCGTGCGACCGCATCGAGCTCGTCCTCGAGGCGCGCGGTGAAGTCGTAATCGACGTACTGCGCGAAGTGCTGCGTCAGGAAGCGGTTGACCATCCGGCCGATGTCGGTCGGGATGAAGCGGCGCTTGTCCATCTCGACGTAGTCGCGCTGCTGCAGCGTCGAGATGATGCTCGCGTAAGTCGATGGCCGCCCAATACCGTATTCCTCGAGCGTCTTGACGAGGCTCGCCTCGGAGTAGCGGGGCGGCGGCTGCGTGAAATGCTGTTCCGGCTTGATGTCGACCAGCGTCAAGGTGTCGCCTTGCTCGAGCGGCGGCAGGCTGCGCTCGGCTTCGTCATCGTTCGCGTCGTCGACGCCCTCGATATAAACGGCGATGAAGCCGGGCTCGACAAGCGTCGAGCCGCTGGAGCGGAAGCGGTTGCCGGTGCCGCACGCGAGGTCAACGGAGACCGTGTCGAAGATCGCCGGCACCATCTGGCACGCGATTGTCCGTTTCCAAATCAGGTCGTACAGCCGTGCTGGGTCCGGCGCGAGGCGGGTTAGCGTATCGGGCGCCTGGCCGGCTGAGGTTGGGCGGATCGCTTCATGCGCTTCCTGCGCATTCTTCGCCTTCGTCTTGTACATGCGCGGGCTACTGGGCAGCGACTTCTCGCCATACCGCTTGCGAATAGTATCGCGGATGTCGGCGACCGCTTCCCGCGCGAGCGTCACCGAGTCGGTGCGCATGTAGGTAATCAGACCGTTTTCGTACAGTTGCTGCGCGGCGCGCATGGTGCGCTGTGCACCGAAACCGAGCTTGCGCGACGCCTCCTGCTGCAGCGTCGAGGTGGTGAAGGGCGCCGCCGGATTTCGCTTGCGCTCCTTTTTCTCGACCTTGCTGACGGTGAGCGTGCGGCCCGCAGCCGCGAGCAGCTTCTGGCGCACTTCGTGCGCGCGCTTTTCGTCGCCGATGTCGAATTGCCCGAGTTTCTTGCCGTCCAGTTCGGCGAGCTTCGCCGGCACCGGCTGCCCATCCTTCGTGGATTCCGCCTCAATCGTCCAGTATTCCTGCGTGCGGAACGCGTCAATTTCGTCTTCGCGTTCGCAGATCATGCGCAACGCGGGGCTCTGCACTCGGCCGGCAGACAGGCCCGGGCGGATTTTCTTCCAAAGGAGCGGCGACAGGTTGAAGCCAACGAGGTAATCGAGTGCGCGCCGGGCCTGCTGCGCATCGATCAGGTCGGCGGACAACGTGCGCGGGTTCGCGATTGCCTCGTTGACCGCGTTCTTCGTGATTTCGTGGAATACGACCCGGTATACCGCTTTGCCTTCGAGCGCCTTCTTGTCTTCTTTCAGCAACTCGTGCAGGTGCCACGAAATCGCCTCGCCTTCGCGGTCCGGGTCAGTCGCAAGGTAGAGCGCCTCGGCCTTTTTGAGTGCGCGCGAGATCGCGTTGACGTGCTTCTCGCTCTTCTCCGTTACTTCGTAGCGCATCGCAAAGCCGTTATCGGGGTCGACTGCGCCTTCCTTCGGGACCAGGTCGCGTACGTGGCCATACGACGCCAGCACCGCAAAGTCCTTTCCGAGGTACTTTTCGATCGTCTTGGCTTTCGCCGGGGACTCAACTATTACTAGGTTCTTGGCGCTCATGCCGCCGCAGGGTACCGCGAAGGGGGGGTTCAGTGAAACTCGCCGGACCTTTCCTCGAAGAACAAGTCCTCCATCCAAGGCTGGGGCGTCTCCTCGCCTGGCTGGTTAAACATCACCATCAGCACGACCCATTTGACCTGGTCCAGGTCGATGTCGTCGGACTCGAGCGCCATCAGGCGGTCCAGGACGTGCTCACGCTGGTGGGCATTCAGCAAGCCGGCGTTTTCGAGGTATACGAGAAAACCGCGTGCCTCGACATCGAGCCGGACCCGCTCCTCGTCGCTGAACACCCGCATTGAGCGAGCGGCAGGCGGCGAGACGCCGGCCTCTTGGTCAGCGGCGAGGCCCTCGAGCCATGCAAAAGCCTTGGTGATTTCGTTACGGCGGAAGCCCGCTTCCTGCAATTCAACCTGCAGCGATTCGCGGTTGGGGTGCATCTCCGTCTCGTCGTCCATGTAATTCTCAAACAGGTACATCAGGACATCGAGCACATTCTCTTTCATCTCAAGTCCTCTTTGGGCGCCTGGCGTAACCGCCGCCCGGCGCGGATTCCACGATGCCGCGGAGCTCCATAATCAGGAGCATGGATGAAACCATATCAGGCGTCAATCCAGAGCGCGACACCAGCTTGTCGATGGAAAGTGGAGTTTCTTCCATGCTGTCGAGCAATTTTTCATACTCATTATCAAGCGCTGCGTCCGCACTACCGGTTTGTCCGTGAATGTGGGAGCGGCCCTCTGGCCGCGATTCATTGAAACCCAACAACGCACCAAGCTCTTCCAATATGTGGTCCGCACTGTCCACCAGCTTCGCACCCTGGCGAATCACTTGGTGGCAGCCTTTCGCGAGCGGGTTGTGTATCGAGCCAGGTATCGCGAACACTTCGCGCCCCTGTTCGGCAGCGAGGCGCGCGGTGATCAGCGAACCGCTGCGGATTGCGGCTTCGACTACGAGCGTGCCGGCCGCGAGGCCGCTGATTATACGGTTGCGCCGCGGGAAGTTCTCGACCTGCGGTCCGCAACCGGTCGGGAACTCGGATACGAGCGCGCCGCTGGCGGCGATCTCCGACGCGAGACGCTTGTGGCGCGCGGGATAAACCTCATCGAGGCCGGTACCGCACACTGCAACGGTGCGGCCCCCTCGCAGCGCGCCGCGATGTGCAGCGGCGTCTATGCCGAGCGCGAGGCCACTGACGATGACGAGCCCGCAAGCGGCCAGGTGCGCGGCGAACGCATCGGCATTCTCGACACCGGCAGTTGTCGGGTTGCGCGAACCGACGATGGCGAGCGGCGGATAGCGCGGGTCGAGCTGTGTGACCAAATGGTGGCTCGGCCGCGCAAGCCACTCAAGGTCGCGCTCGACTGCGTGCCAATCAGGTTCAGGGAGTTTCGTTTCGCGTGCAGCGAACGCCTCGCGCGGGCCGCCGTAGCGGTCAACCAGCGCGCGCGCGGATACCGCGCCGAGGTCGGGTGTGCGAATCAGCGCACACCACCAGTTGAGGTCGGTCATCAGACCATTATCAAGGGTTGCGAACGATATCCCCGACGTCCATGTCCCGTGTCGAGCGCATCACCAGCGCGTAACTGATCTGTCCCCAGGTGCGGTAGATCAGCAGCTCGCCTGCGCGTTCATCGGGCAGCTGTACCTTGCGCCCGCGGAACCAGCCGCGGCGCGCGTGCGGGTCCCGGATTTCTTCGCCGGCCCGCCAGATCGAAAGCACCATACCGGGTTCGAGCCCGTGCTCGGAGCCGCGGTTAATGGCGACCGAATGGTATTGCGCAATCTGAATGCCGCCGCCGAGCCGCGCGACGATGTGGCCGTCGATCTCGCTGTTCGGTGCGCGCGGCTGTAGCCCCGCTTCGAGACCGGTCCCGGTCAGGTCTAGCAGCCGGTCGCCGGCACGCGCTTCGCGTTGTGACGAAATCAGCATCACGGTAGCCGGGTCGCCGAGCCGGTCGATTTGCGCTTCAGCGACGTACTCGGCCTCGTAGCCCAGCACATCGCCGGTCTCCGGGTCGATTAGCGACTGGCCCTTACGCACGACCGTCCAGTCGAGGTTGAGGTTGTCGCCGGACTCACGGAAGCCGCGCGCGTATACGCGGTGCGCCTCTCCGGACATCAGTCGACCGTCGACGGCGCGAAGCAGGTACGGCGCATCGTCGAGCTCGCTCCGACCTACGAACTGCGGGCGCGACAGGAACGGCCGGATGGCCTCCAGCGGAATTACATGAATCGCCTCGGCGGTGTCCGTCTCGCGGATGCGTGGCTGCAGGCGGCCTTCGCCGTGGTCGCGCTCCAGCACGAGCCGCGGCTGGCCATCTACCCACACCAGCCGGATGATGTCGCCCGGATAGATCAGGTGCGGGTTTGCGATGTCGGGGTTTACGGTCCAGATGTCGGGCCACAGCCACGGGTCGCGGAGGAAGCGGGCCGAGATGTCCCAAAGCGTGTCGCCGCGCTGGACGACATAGGTCTCGGGCACCCCTTCACGCAGGACCGTTCCGCTCGTGCGGGTTTCAGTGGTTTGCGCGGCCACCGGGGCGGCCGCCAGCAGCGCCGCGAGCAACGCGGCACAAAGCCCGTATGAAGAAGTTGTAACGGATTCTTGAGCGTTCATCAGCTGGCCTCGCCGGGTTCGCGCTTATTGATATAATGCGCGCAACTGTAGCACAAGTACTTTATATGGCCGTCCTAGACATACTCCATTATCCCGACCCGAGGCTGCGCGAGAAGGCGCAGCCCGTCGCCGTGGTCGACGACCGTATTCGCCAGCTCGCCGACGACATGATCGAGACGATGTACGACGCCAAGGGCATCGGGCTGGCGGCGACGCAGGTCGGCGTCAGGGAGCGCGTGGTCGTCATGGACCTGTCCGAGAATGGCGACGCGCCACAGATCTTCATCAACCCCGAGATATTGTCCGGTGACGGCGAGACCGAGGTCGAGGAGGGCTGCCTGTCAGTCCCGGGTTACTTCGAGCCCGTGAAGCGGCTGGAGCACGTGAAAGTCCGCGCGCTTGACCGCGACGGCAAGCCGCTCGAGTTTGAGGCAGACGCACTGTTCGCGGTCTGTGTTCAGCACGAGATTGATCACCTGAACGGCAAGCTGTTCGTCGACTACCTGTCGGAGCTCAAGCGTTCGCGTATCCGCAAGCGCCTCGAGAAGGCCCAGCGCCAGGCGCCGGTTTCCGACACGGGTGCGCGCCAGCGCGCGCCGGTCATCTAGCGCTGCTGCCTCCCTGGCGTATCGTTTTCGCGGGCACCCCGGACTTCGCGGTCCCGTCGCTCGACGCATTGCTCGCACACGGCGCCAAACCCGTCGCCGTCTATACCCAGCCCGATCGCAGAGCCGGCCGCGGGCGCAAGTTGCAGGCGAGCCCGGTCAAGCAGCGCGCGCTCGAAGCTGGGCTGCCAGTCCACCAACCGGAATCGCTGAAGGCGTCCGATACGGTCGCGCAATTCGGCGCGCTCGCCCCCGACCTTTTGATCGTGATCGCGTACGGTCAAATCCTGCCGCGCAATGTGCTTTCAATCCCGTCGCTTGGATGTTTCAACGTACACGCGTCGGTTCTGCCGCGCTGGCGCGGCGCTGCGCCGATCCAACGCGCGGTGCTCGCCGGCGACGCGGAGACCGGCGTGTCGGTGATGCGCATGGACGCTGGCCTCGACACCGGCCCGGTCGTATTGGTGCGCCACACGCCGATCAGCGGCGACGAAACCGCCGGAACGCTGCACGACCGTCTCGCGGTGCTGGGCGCCGCAGCATTGATTGAAGCGCTGGAGTCCCTTGCCGCTGGCACGCTACGCGAGACGCCGCAGCCCGACGCCGGTGTGACCTACGCGCGCAAACTCGAAAAACCGGAAGCGTGGATTGACTGGTCGCGCCCGGCCGAGGAACTCGCGCGCCAGGTGCGCGCGTTCAACCCATGGCCGGTCGCGCAAACGAAGCTCGGCGAAACCGTCATCCGAATCTGGAAAGCAGCTTCGACGGCTCCGCACCGCGATTCTTCTAAACCCGGCACCATCCTCTCCACCGGCACGGACGGGTTGCTGACCGCCACTGGGCAAGGCGCACTCTTAATTCAGGAACTCCAACTCCCCGGCGGACGCCGGATCCCCGCGCACGCGTTTGCCGCCCAACGCCCGATGCAGGGCCTGCGGTTTGTCTGACGGCGCTGCGTCGCGCCGGCGTGCCGCGGATGCGGTCGCGGCGGTTGCCGGCGGTCGTTCCCTCGCTGAAGCATTACCGCCGCTGCTAAACGGACTGCCGCCGCGCGACCGCGGGTTGGCGCAGGAGCTTGCCTACGGCACCGTGCGGTGGCGGCTGCGCCTTGACGCGATGCTGGACGCGTTATTGGACCACCGCCCTCGACGCACTGCGCGCGGATTGGCCGGCCGACTGGGAAGCAATCACCGTCGCAAACAACTCACCGGCGCCGATGACGCTGCGCGCGCGCGAGCGCGACGCTTACCTCACCGAACTCACCGCGGCGGGAATTGCTGCGATGCCCGCGCCGCACGCGCGTGACGGCATCGTGCTCGACGAGTCGGTCGGTGTGGATGTGCTGCCGGGTTTTGCTGATGGACGCGTCTCGGTGCAGGACGCATCCGCCCAATTGGCGGCTGACCTTGTGGACGCGGCACCCGGCATGCGCGTGCTCGACGCTTGCGCAGCGCCGGGCGGAAAGGCTTGCCACCTGCTTGAGCGGACGCCGGACCTCACGCTCGTTGCGGTCGAGCGCGATGCGCGGCGTCTCACGCGCGTGCACGAGAACCTCGCGCGGCTGCGCCTAGCTGCAACGGTCGTTCACGGCGATGCCGCTACGCCGGGCGCGTGGTGGGATGGCAAGCCATTCGACCGCATCTTGCTGGACGCGCCATGCTCAGCGACCGGCGTGATTCGGCGCCACCCCGATATCCGGCTGCTGCGCCGGGAAAGCGATATCCCGGCGCTGGCGGAACTGCAGCGGGAGCTGCTCGCAGCGCTGTGGCCGTTGCTCGCGCCGGGCGGCGTGCTCGTCTATGCGACCTGCTCGGTGCTGGCCGCCGAGAACGACGCGGCTGTCGACGCATTCATCGCCGCGCAGCCCGGTGCCTCGGCCACCCCGTTCGCCGCCGAATGGGGCCATCCGACCCTGCGTGGGCGACAAGTCCTGCCGGGGCAGGACGGCATGGACGGGTTCTATTATGCTTGTCTCCGTCATGTCGACGCTCGCTGATAACGGACGCTCGAGGTCGCGCCTGTTCGGCGCGCTCGTGGCGCTGTGCCTGGCCGCCACGCCGGCCGTTGCCCAGGAAGAGGAGCCGGGCTTCATCATCCGGACCGCTTTCGCCGACCTCGTCAACGACGTCCATTACCTGTACGCCGACATCGACTACGGGCTGGGCGAGAGCGCGATCGAGGCGCTCGAGAACGGCGTCCCATTGACCTTCGAAGTCGAGGTGCGCGTCATCAGGCTCCGGCGCTGGATGTGGAACCAGACCGTCGCCGAGATTAACCAGCAATACCAGCTCATCTACCACCCGCTGGCCGACCGCTATATCGTGCGCGACCTCGCCAGAGGTACACAGTCGAGCTATCTGACTTTCCGCGCGGCAGCGACCGACCTCGGCCGCATCTCCGACTTGGAGATCATCGCCGATGACCAGTTGACCAGCGACAGTACCTACCAGGTGCGCATGCGGGTGCGGCTTGTCGTCGAGGCGTTCCCGGCGCCGATGCGGTGGGTCGCAATCCTGTTCCCGCGGTGGCGCCTGGCGAGCGATTGGTACGCATGGGTACTTCGTTCCTGAAGCGCCTACTCACCTACCTGCTGCCGGCGGCCGGGCTGGCGCTGCTGCTCGCGTCTCTGTACCTGCTTTCCGAGACTACGCAGGCATCCGAAGATTTCGGTCGTTTGCATCCGTGGTTATTGCTGCTGAACTTGGCTGGCGTACTCGCGCTGCTGGTCGTCATCGCCGGCAACCTGTATCGCTTGGTTGTGCAGTACCGCAACCACGTCACCGGGTCGCGCCTCACTGCGCGGCTCGTCGCAATATTTGTACTGCTCGCGCTCGCGCCGGTGTCGCTCGTCTATTACTTCTCGCTGCAGTTCCTGAACCACGGCATCGATACATGGTTCGATGTGCGTGTCGAAGAGGCGCTCGACGATTCGCTCACGTTGAGCCGTACCTCGCTCGACCTGCGCGTCGCAGTTGCACGCTCGCGTATGGACCGTGTCGCAGAGGCGCTGCGCGGAGTCGACAATCTCGTGATGCCGTTGTACCTGCACCAGGCGCGCGTCGAGGCCGGCGCAACCGAACTCACCGTGTTCGGCCCCAACCGCATCATCGCAACCAGTTCCGCGCTCGGCACCTCCGTGCTGCCTGGCCGCCCACCTGCAGAGTTGCTGTTGCAGCTGGCGCAGGGCCAGCCGTATGTCGGGCTGGATCCGATTGCCGACGAGGGCCTGCATGTACGCGTAATCCTGCCGCTGGCGATGTTGCCGGGCGAGACCGAACCGCGCTTGCTGCAGGGCTTGTTCTCGGTGCCGCAGCGCGTCAGTGGGCTCGCCGCGAATGTGCAGACCGCGTACACGCGTTACCGGGAGCTGTTGTTCCTGCGCGAGCCGCTGAAGTACACCTTTACATTGACGCTCTCGCTGATCTTGCTGATCAGCCTGCTCGCCGCGGTGTGGGCAGCGTTCTACGCGGCGCGCAAGTTGGTGGCGCCTATCCAGGACTTGGCGGCCGGTACGCGTGCGGTGGCGAAAGGTGATTACCAGACGCTGCTGCCGATGCCTGCGCGTGACGAAATGGGCTTCCTGGTGCTGTCATTCAACGAGATGACGCGGCGCCTCGCTCGTGCAAGCGAACAGGCGCGCATCAGCCAGCAGGAAGTTGAGCGCGAACGAGCGCATCTCGAGACGCTTCTGTCACGGTTGTCTTCGGGCGTGATTGCATTCGACGGGGACATGACGCTCAGCACCGCGAACGAGGCAGCCGAGCAAATCCTCGGCGTCAAGCTATCGCACTATATCGGCCGACACCTGGACCGTGTCGCGCAGGATAAGCCGATGCTCGACCAGTTCATGCGTGCATGCCGCGCGCACTTCGATGTCGGTGACGACGAGTGGCGCGAAGAAGTGACAATCCAGTCAGGTTCGCGCCGACGCGTGTTGATGTGCAGTTGCGCAACGCTGCCGGACGAGGGTGGCCGGCCGCCTGGGCGAGTGCTCGTATTCGAAGACATGACGGTATTGCTCCAGGCGCAGCGCGAAGCGGCTTGGGGCGAGGTCGCGCGCCGGCTCGCGCACGAAATCAAGAACCCACTTACGCCGATCCAGCTGGCCGCCGAGCGCGTTCGCCACCGCTACCTCAGCCAGATGGACCATGAAGAGGGCGAGGTGCTTGAACGCTGCACGCGCACAATCGTCCAGCAGGTCGACGCGCTGAAGGAGATGGTCAATGCGTTCTCTGACTACGCGCGCGCCCCGGACTTGCAGCTGGCCAAGCTGAACCTGAACGAGCTCGTGCGCGAAGTGGTCGATCTGTACCGCAGCGGCGTCGAGGTGAACCTGGCGCTAGACGACTCGATGCCTTCAATCGAAGCCGACTCGGTGCGCCTGCGTCAGTTGCTGCACAACCTGCTCAAGAACGCGGTCGAGGCAGTCAGTGCGGAGCCGGAAGGCCTAGTGATTGTTGCGACGCGCCATCTGTCAGACCGCGTGCCGCCGGCGGTGGAGCTCGAGGTCTGCGACAACGGCCCCGGCTTCCAGCAGGAGGTGCTCGAGCACGCATTCGAACCTTACGTGACGACGAAGACGAGAGGTACCGGGCTCGGCCTCGCAATTGTGCGCAAGCTCGTTGAGGAACACGGCGGCACACTCGAGGCCGCGAACCGTGCATCCGGCGGAGCGCGGGTGAGCATAAGGTTGCCGGTCTCGGTGAAAGCGCCAATCGGTGTGCTGCCCGCCACCACTGAAGCAACCCTCAGCGCCCGCAGGAGAGATATCGTATGAGTGCGTCGCGCATCCTCGTGGTGGACGACGAAGCCGACATCCGCGATCTCGTCCGCGACATCCTGACTGACGAAGGTTACGAGGTCGCTGTCGCGGCCAACGCCGCCGAGGCGCGCGAAGCGCGCGCGGCGCGCATACCCGACCTTGTGCTGCTCGACATTTGGATGCCGGACACCGATGGCATCACGCTGCTGCAGGAGTGGACGCGCGAAGGGCCTTTGCCGCACCCGGTCGTGATGCTGTCCGGGCACGGCACGGTCGATACCGCGGTCGAGGCGACGCGCCTTGGCGCGGCGGCGTTCGTCGAGAAACCGTTGTCGCTCGCGAAGCTGCTGAAGACCGTCGAACGCGCGCTGGAGGGTTCCCGTGCGCAGCGGCCGCGGCAGTGGCGCTTACCGCCGATACTCGAGCCAGTCGGTCGCTCGGGCGTGATGAAGGATCTGCGCGAACAGGTGCGCCGGCTGGCACAGCACGACACGCCGGTCACAATCATCGGCGAACGTGGCTCGGGGCGCGAGGCCTTCGCGCGCTATATGCACTCGCTGTCCGCGCGCGCGGATGCGCCGTTCGTCGATTGCCCGGTCAGCAGCCTGACACCCGGAAATGCGGAAGCAATGCTCAGCGGCACAGCCGACCAGCCGGGCATGCTCGGCATCGCCGGCGGCGGCATGCTGTTCCTCGACGAGATAGACGACATGCCGACGGAAGTGCAACGGATGCTGGTAGGCATACTGGAGCGCGGCCGCTGGACGCCGGTCGGGACCGACAAGAGCCAGTCGCTCAGCATCCGGCTCGTTTCTTCTGCGCGCCCGGACCTGCAGCAGAAAATCGAGCACGACGCGTTCCGCCGCGACCTGTACGCACAGCTGGCGATCGTCACGCTGCACGTGCCGGCGCTGCGCGAGTACGCAGAGGATGTGCCGGAACTCGTCCGCTACTACACAGACGCGCTCGTGGACCGCGAGCGACTGCCGTACCGCCATTTCAGCATGGCCGCACAGAACCGGCTGCGGAACTACCCGTGGCCCGGTAACGTGCGCGAACTGAAGAACCTCGTGCACCGGCTGCTGATTATGGGCGGTACCGAGGAAGTGTCGCTGGAAGAAGTCGAGCGCGCGCTCGGCTCGGAAGGCGAAACGCAGGGCGACGCGTTCGTGCGCCAGGATTTGTTGGCGCTGCCGCTCCGTGAGGCGCGGGAGGCGTTCGAGAAAGCTTACCTGGAGCAGCAGTTGTTGCTGTGCGACGGCAAGGTTGGCAAGCTCGCGCAGCGCGTCGGCATGGAGCGTACACACCTCTATAGGAAGCTCAGGTCGCTGGGGATCGATTTGAAAGCCGCGGGCAGCGACGACTGACGCACCCACCTAGTTGCCGCTGTTCGCGACCTGCTCCTGCACCCGCGCCGGCGTTACAGCGATATCTTCTTCCGGGATGACCACCTCGTAGTTCGGCAGCATCCGGTAAAAATCGAAGCGCGGCCGCGCGCGCTGCTCGCCGCTGGCCGGCGTCGCCGCCTGTCCAGTTGCGGGTTCCGTGGGTTCGGTGCCCACGGACGACTGCCGGTCCGGGTGCGTGTGATAAAGGTGCACCGCCGACGCCAGCGCGATGCCGAGCGTCAATCCCAGCGCGAGGCCGGCAACGCCGGTGAAGCCGCTGCCGGAGCGGCCACCACGATGGCGCGTGCCCGCGTTCTTGTAGTCGCGCGCCATTACATAGCCTCGGGCGCGCTGACGCCGACCAGCGCGAGGCCGTTGCGCAGCACTTGCCGCGTCGCCAGCATCAGGTTCAGGCGCGCGTCGCGCAATGGCGCGTCGTCGATGATGAACTGGTGCGCGTTGTACCAGCTGTGGAAGTCGTTGGCGACATCACGCAGGTAGTGCGGCAGCTGGTGCGGCGCACGCGAAAGCGCCGCACTCTCGACGACCTCCGGGAACCGCGACAGCGTGACCAGCAGTGCCTGCTCTTGCTCTTCGCTCAGACGCGCGATGTTCGCCGCGCCGTTCGCGGCGTCGTGCACGAAACCTTTCTCGTCGAGCTGGCGGAGCACGCTTGCGCAGCGTGCGTGCGCGTACTGGATGTAGAACACCGGGTTCTCGTTGCTGCGCGACTTCGCAAGCTCGACGTCGAACTCGAGGTGCTGGTCGTTTGAGCGCGTGAGGTAGAAGAAGCGCGTCGCATCGGGACCCGCGTCCTGAATCAGCTCGCGGAGCGTGACGAAGTTGCCGCTGCGCTTGCCCATGCGCCCGGCCGACAGCGTGACGAACTGGACCAGTGCGACCTCGAACGCGTCGCCGCGGCCGGTGAGCGCTTGGATCGATGCCTTCACGCGCGCGATGTAGCCGTGGTGGTCGGCGCCCCAGACGTCGATCAGCAGCGCATGCCCGCGCTCAAGCTTGTCGAGGTGGTACGCCACGTCGGCAGCGAAGTAGGTGTGCTGCCCGTTCTCGCGGATCAGCACGCGGTCCTTCTCGTCGCCGAGCGCTTCGGTGCGCAGCCACAGCGCGCCGTCCCGCTCGTAGGTATGACCGCGGGCCTTCAGCTCGTCGAGCGCGTGCCTGATTGCATTGCTCGTGACGAGCTCGCGCTCGGAATACCAGCGGTCGAAGCGCACGCCGAAGTCGTCGAGCGTGCCGCGGATCTCGCCGAGCTGCGCGGTGAGCGCGAAGTCGAGCATGCGCCGGTAGTCGTCGCCGAGCAGTTCCCGCGCGCGCGCGATGTATGCATCGAGCTCCGCTTCCGGGTCATCGGCGCCCGGCAAGCCGCGCGTCACCGTAGCGGCGTCGCGCTCAAACGCGGCGTCGTGCTCGAGCGCCAGCGATTCCGCGATGCCGCTGATGTAGTCACCGGGGTACGCCTTTGCCGGTACGCGCACTTCGATGCCGCGCAGCAACAAATAGCGCAGCCATACGCTTACACCGAATATGTCCGCCTGCCGCCCCGCGTCGTTGATGTAGTACTCGCGCGCGACTTCAAAGCCGGACGCGGCCATCACGCTCGCGAGCGTTGACCCGTAAGCGGCGCCGCGCCCGTGGCCGACGTGTAGTGGCCCAGTTGGGTTCGCCGATACGAACTCAATGAGAACCTTGGTGCCGCCGCCCACATTTCCGCGTCCGTATTGCTCACCGGCCGCCAGTATTTCGCCGGCCAGCGCCTGCCACGCACCCGGGGCGACGAAGAAGTTGATGAAGCCCGGACCCGCGACCTCGACGCGCGACACAAGCTCGGACGCCGGCAGCGCGGCGACGATCTGCTCAGCGAGCTTGCGGGGCGGTTGGCCCGCGGCCTTGGCCAGCGTCAGCGCGACGTTCGTCGCGAAATGGCCGTTCTTGGTGTCGCGGGTGCGCTCAACCTGCGTGCGGCCTTCGGCGAACACGCCGCCCAAAGACTCGAGGGCGCTGGAGATGAGCTTGGAGATTTGTTCCTTCACGGGCGGCAATTCTACCTGACCGCCCTTTTTAATATGTGTCTGCCGGGTCCACATCCACCGACCACCGTGCTTTGCGCGCTTCCGGCAGCGTACCCAATTGCGGCACCACCGCGTCGAGTAGGCGCTGCAGCGGCGCGCGCCGGTCGGCACACACCATCACCTGTGCACGCCAGCGTCCCGCGCGCCGCGCCATCGGCGCCGGTACGGGCCCGAGCCACTGCACGCCGTCGACCGCAGCGGCAGCGGCGAGCCGGCCGGCGGCCTCGAGAAAACGCGTGGGTGCCGCTTCATCGGTCGCTTCTGCGCGCACCAGCGCGAGGTGCCCGAACGGTGGCAGTCCACTCACTTCGCGCTCCTTCAGCGCAGCCTCGGCAAACGCCGGGTAGCCCTCGCGCACCAAGCGGTTCAGCAGCGGGTTGTCCGGGCAGTGGGTCTGAATCACAACTTCGCCGGGCCGGTCGGCGCGCCCGGCGCGACCCGCAACCTGCAAAATCAATTGGGCCATGCGCTCGCTTGCGCGGAAATCGGCGCTGAACAGACCACCGTCTGCATCAATGACTGCAACCAGCGTTACCAGCGGGAAGTGGTGGCCTTTCGCGAGCATCTGCGTGCCGACGAGGATGCGCGCCTCGCCGCTTTCTGCCTGCGCCAGCAAGCGGTCGAGTGCACCCTTGCGCCGCGTCGCGTCGCGGTCGATGCGCACCATGGAGATACCCGGAAACGATTCGCCAAGCACGCGCTCGATGCGTTCGGTGCCGAGCCCGACCGGGAACACCGATTCGGACCGGCATTCCGGGCAGCGCCGCGGCACCGGGTGTTCGTGCGCGCAATGGTGGCAGCGCAGTCGGTGGTCGTGGCGGTGCACGGTCATCCGCGCGTCGCAGCGCGGGCAACCGGCGATCCAGCCGCAGTCGTGACACTGCAGAACCGGCGCGTAGCCGCGGCGGTTCAGGAACAGCAATACCTGCGAGCCGGCGGCGAGGTGCGCATTCATTCGGTCTACCAGAGGGCCCGATAGTCCGTCCTGCAGCGGCGCGCCCCGCACGTCGAGCAAATGCAGCGATGGTTGCGCGGCAACGCCCGCACGCTCCGGCAGGTGCAGCGCGCGGTAGCGTTCGGCGCGTGCATTGAGCAGGCTTTCGAGCGACGGCGTCGCCGAGCCGAGCACGATTGGAATGTTTGCCTGGTGCGCGCGCCACACCGCGAGGTCGCGGGCCGAATAGCGAAAACCCTCGTGTTGCTTGAACGAGGTGTCGTGCTCCTCGTCGACGACGATTAACCCTAGACGCGCGAGGGGCGTGAACACCGCCGAGCGCGTGCCGATCACAATTGGCGCGAGCCCGCGTGCCGCGCGCAGCCACGCGGCAACGCGCTCGCCGTCGTTCAGGCCCGAGTGCATCACCGCAAGCGGCACGCCGGCGAAGCGTTCGTGGAAGCGCCCGACCAACTGTGGTGTGAGCGAGATCTCCGGTACCAGCACCAGTGCTTGTTTGTCGGCGGCCAGCACCCGCTCAATCGCCTGCAGATACACCTCGGTCTTGCCGCTGCCGGTCACACCGTCGAGCAGCCAGGCGGCGAAGCCGTCCGCGCCGGCAATCGCGGCAACCGCCGCCGCCTGGTCGTCATTTAAAACAAAAGCGGATTCCTTCCCTGTGGGAGCGAATCTGTGATTCGCGACTTCCTTTCCTGTGGGAGCGAATCTGTGATTCGCGACCTCCGTCTCAATCCGCTCAACCCACCCCTTTTTCGCCAACTCCCTCAGCGGTCCCAGCGCCGACCTGTCCCCATCCAGATCCACCCGCGGCAGCCCGTTCGGCGCCTGTTGTAGCCGCGCCAGCAATGCCGCCTGACGCGGCGCTCGTTTGAGTTCATTCAGATTAACGGCCTTACCGGCCGTATTTACTCGCCAAATCTCGGTTTTCGGCAGGTCGGCAGCTGCGCCTTGGCGTAGCGCGACCGGCAGCATCGTCGCCAGCACCTCGCCAATCGGGTGGTGGTAGTAGCCGGCCGCCCAGCGCGCCAGGTCGAGCAGGCCACCGTCCAGCAGCGGCACCGGGTCGAGCCGCTCGAGCGCCCGCCGCAGCTTCCCGTCCGGCACCTCGCTTTGCGCAGTGGTCT
>JAIVGZ010000006.1:0-21262 GCA_020201335.1 Natronospirales bacterium | reverse complement strand
CGTTCGCACCGATCACCAGCGCGACATCGGCGCTCGTGAACTCCGAGTTGATTTCTTCCAGGTCGAAAATCATGTCGTAAGGCACGCCAGCCTCGGCGAGCAACACATTCATGTGGCCGGGCATGCGCCCTGCGACCGGGTGGATCGCGAACTTCACCTGCACGCCGCGCGTGGCCAGCTGCTGCGCGAGCTCCCACACCTTGTGCTGCGCCTGCGCGACCGCCATGCCGTAGCCGGGGATAACGATTACCTTCTTGGAGTAAGCAAGCGACACCCCGGCGTCGGCCGCCTCAATCTCTTTCATCGAGCCGCTGACCTCGCCACCGTCGCCGACAGCGGTCTCGCCGAAGCCAGAGAACAAAACATTAGCGAGCGAGCGGTTCATCGCTTTCGCCATGAGCTGCGTGAGCAGCGTGCCGGCGGCGCCGACGACGGTACCGGCGATGATCATCGCCGCGTTGCCGATCACGAAGCCTTCGAACGCAACGGCGAGTCCGGTGAGCGCGTTGTACAACGAAATAACGACCGGCATATCGGCGCCGCCAATCGGCACAGTGATCGTGACGCCCAGCACCAGCGCGGAAACGAAGAACAGCGAGATAAAGAGGTGTGTGTCGTAGCCGGCAACGATTGCGGCGCCCAGCGCTACAACCACGAGCGCGAGCAGCGCGTTGAACGCCTGCTGCCCGGGCAAGCGAATCGATTTCGTCAGCCAGCCCTGCAGCTTCGCGAACGCAATCAGCGAGCCGGAGAACGCGACCGAGCCAATCACGCCGCCGAGCACCGCGAGCGTCATGAATACCGCGCTGTGGTCGCCGCCCCCGAAGAGCTCCACGGCTGCGATTGCCGCCGCCGCGCCGCCGCCCATGCCGTTGTACAGCGCGATCATCTGCGGCATCGCCGTCATCTGCACGCGCTTGCCGGTGACCCACGCGAGCGTGCCGCCGATCGCAATCGCGACGATGATCAGAATGTAATTCGTCATCCCCGGATACAGGAATGTAACGACGGTCGCGAGCACCATCGCCGCGCCGGCCCACACGATGCCATCGCGCGCCGTCTTCGGCGAACTCATGCGCTTCAGACCGATGATGAACAGCGCCGCAGCGACGAAGTACGACGCCTCAATCAGCCAAGCGGCGTCAACCATTCTTGCGCTCCTCACGGCTCGCCCTGAACATCTCGAGCATCCGCTCGGTCACGACCCAGCCACCGACGGCATTACCCGCGCCCAGCACGACCCCGATGAAGCCGATTACCTGCTGCAGCGTCGTTTGCGCGTGGCCGAGCGCGACCATCGCGCCAACCAGCACGATGCCGTGTACGAAGTTGGAGCCCGACATCAACGGCGTGTGCAGGATGACCGGGACGCGCGCGATTACCTCGTAACCTGTGAACGCGGCGAGGAGGAAGATGTACAACGCGATGAAGCCGGTGATCTCGACCATCATGTCCCCCCGATTCGGCCGTCGCGAACGACCACGGCCGACCCATAGACCTCGTCATCCCAGTCGACTCTGAGCGTGCCGTCGGCGAACAACGGCGCGGTGAAGTTGTATAGGTTCCGTGCGTACATCTCGGATGCATGCGCGGCGAGCCGCGACGGTACATTCAACGGCGCGCTGACGGTGACGCCGTCGTGCACTGTGTCTTCGCCCGGCGTGGTCAGTTCGCAATTGCCGCCGGACTCGGCGGCGAGGTCGACAATCACGCTGCCTGGGCGCATCGCTGCGACCATTTCAGCGGTGATGATTTTCGGAGCGGGGCGGCCGGGTACCGCAGCGGTGCAGATGACGAGGTCGGCGGCTGCAACGTGTTCGGCGAGGATGCGCTGCTGCTCGGCGCGCTCTTCGGGCGTCAGCTCGCGCGCGTAGCCGCCGGCGCCCTCGGCCTGGATTGGGATGTCGACGAAGCGCGCGCCGAGCGACTGCACCTGCTCGCGCGCCGCTGCGCGCACGTCGTACGCCTCGACCACCGCGCCGAGGCGCCGCGCGGTCGCAATCGCCTGCAGGCCGGCGACACCGGCACCAATCACCAGCGCCTTAGCCGGGCGGATTGTGCCGACCACGACCGCGCCGCGCTTCAGCTTTGCGATCCGTTCCGGGGCAGGGGCCTGCACACACAAAACGAGGTCGGCACCGGCCAGGACTGCGTCGCCCTCGCCGAACGCGCAGTCCTTGAAAAGCTTATCGGGAAGGCCGGCTGCGAGGCCGGCGCCGCGCTCGAAAAGCAGCGTTGCGCCAAGCGCCGCGTATTTGGCGACCAGCGCCGGCACCAACGCGAGCCGGCGCTCGCCGGGGGCGTCTTCCCTCAGGATCGCGACGGTGACGGGCATGGTGCCAGCCAGTGTAGCGGGTCCGAAAAACCCTGCAAGTGTTTGCCAAAGGTAACGAAAATCTGGCATAACTTAGCGCGTGAACTATCTCGGCCAACAGATTCTGCGTACCGATGCCGCCGGCATGCCGCTGGAGTGGATTGATTATCAGGACGCCGCGCGCCTGTACCACCTCGGACAGGTGGCGTACGCGCTCGGCACCAAGTTGTTCACGCTGCACGGCGGCATCAACGCGATCTCCGGCCTGCGGAGCCTCATAGACGTGAACAGCATCGTCGCCACCTGGGGCGATGGTCACGGCCTCGCTGAGCGCCGCGAACACTGGACGCCACCGCTGAACAACCCGACGCTGTTCCGCCGCGATGGCCACCTGTGCCTCTACTGCGGCAACCACTTTCACAACCTCGAGTTGTCGCGCGACCATGTGACGCCGCTGTCGAAGGGCGGTGAAGATGTGTGGACGAATGTCGTTGCCGCGTGCAAGCGCTGCAACCACCACAAGGCCGGCCGAACCCCGGAGCAGGCGCACATGCAGCTGCTCGCGGTGCCGTTCACGCCGACCCACGCCGAATACATCTATTTGAAGGGGCGGCGCGTGCTTGCCGACCAGATGGAGTTCCTGCGGGCACACTTCCCGCGCACGAGCCCATTGCGGGAACGCGCAAAAGCTTTCTTTTAGATCCCCACCACCTCGGCGATAACGTCGATCTCGTAAAAACCTTCCGGCATCTTTACGCGCTCGAACGCACTCGGGTCGGGCTGCGCCGGCTGCGCGAGCAGGTGGAAGCCTCCGTCGGCGTCGATAATTTCCAGCGGGATGCCGTGTATCAAGTCGGTGCGCGTCAGCGGCCAGACGATCGGGCTGAGCGCAGGACCGAGTCGGCCCGACTGCCGCAGCAGCCCGTGTAGTACGCGCGCCTGGTCGGGGCTCAGGCCTGGCGGCGCTTCGCGTCCGATGCACGCGGATGCGAGCACGACATCGTCATCCTGTTCAACCACCCAGTCGCACGGCGCAATCGCTCGCGCGTTGGCGCGCATCACTGGGCGCACCGTGTGCGGTCGCCCGTGTTCGACGCCGTCGCTGACAAGCGCCCGCGCAAGCATGCTCTGCACTTCGTCGGGTACGAGGCGGGCCCAACGGCGGGACTCGGGGTAGATAACGCGCAGCTCGTCCGTGGTCGCGTCATACAGCGCGTAGCTGCGCTCAAGCGCCTGCATGCCGTCCTCCCATACCGCACGGTCGCCGGCAATCCACGCGCTGGCGAACGGGTGGCCGCCGGCGAGCACGAAATCAACGCGCACGCCGGCTGTTTCTGGTTCCTCAGGCAACGCGAGCGCGACTTGCTCGTGCTCGACAGCGGCTTGTTCAGGCGCGGGCTGCCCGCAAGCAGCCACCGCGATGGCCGCGGCGGCGATGCTGGCTCGCGCGCCGGCGTGCATCAGCGGCGGCCCGGCATCCCGGGCATCTGCGGTATTTCAATTGAGAGGCGTTTCCAGCCCGACGGCACCTGGAAGCGGGCGGCATCCAGGCTGGCGGTATCGATCCGCGACAGCAGTTGCCTGTCTTCACCGTTCGGGCCGTGGCTCTCGATCAGCACGCCGTCCATCGGCGGCATGTCGGCGGACATCATCCCGTCCGGCAGCATGTCCGACGCAAGCTTCGCCATCATTTCGAACATGCCATGAATCGTTGCCCAGTCCTCGTCGGAGATGCCGACGCGGCCCGGCGCGGTGATGCACGAGATCGTATCGAGCGCGCCATCGACCATGTAGTTCATTACGTTGCAGCGGTGGCCGCCGACGGTGCGGGTCTCGCCGGTCTGGACGACTACACCCTCGCTACGCACCTTGCCGAGTCCCATCGCGGCCGGGTCCATACCGAACTGCTCCATCATCTGGAACGCCTGACGCATCTGTGCCTGCAGGCGCTCAACCGATGGCCGGTCCATCACGATGTACTCGCGCTTGTCCGGCTGCAGAATGATCATCTCCTCACGCGTGGCATTGAACAGCGTTGCGTGGCTGTCATCGTTCATGTCTATCCGCATCATGTCGCCCTTGACGGAGAGCGTGTACGCGGGCTTTCCCTCTGCGTCTTGGTACACGAGCGTGACGTCAGACATTGCGGGCGTTGCGAACGCGATACAGCAGGCGGTTATCAGATGGCGCATGGGGCCTCCTTTGGTTAAGCTTCGTGCAAACAGGGTACCGCCAATGGTTTACCTAGTCGACGCGAGCGTATATATCTTCCGTGCGTGGTTTTCTATACCTGACTCCATGCGCGACCCTGCCGGCAATCCGGTAAATGCCCTATATGGGTTCGCGCGATTCCTTGCAGAGCTGATGGAGCGGGCAGCGCCCGCCGAAATTGGCGTCGCGTACGACGAGAGCCTGACGACTTCATTTCGCAATGAGATCTATCCGCTGTACAAGGCGAACCGTGAAAAGGCGCCACCCGAATTGCTGCAGCAGATGAAGCGCTGCCGCGAATTTTCCGAAGCACTCGGGTGCGCGACTTTCGCAAGCCCGGTCTGGGAAGCCGATGACATCATCGGCACGCTCGCAGCGCGCACCGACGGACCGGTGACCGTTGTCACCTCCGACAAAGACCTGACGCAGCTCGTCGGCCCGGCTGACCGTTGGTGGAACTACGCGAGCGGGCGCGTGCTCGACCGTTCCGGCGTGTTCGACCACCTCGGTGTGTGGCCGGAGCAGGTCGCCGACATGCTCGCGCTCGCCGGTGACGCAGTCGACAACATTCCGGGCGTACGCGGCATCGGCATCAAGACCGCGTGCGCGCTGCTGCAGCACTTTGGCAGTCTGGACGAGATTTACGCGCGGCTCGACGAGGTGCCGTGGCTGAAGCTGCGTGGCGCCGCGACAATCACGCGCAAGCTCGAGGCCGGCCGTGCCGAGGCGCTGCTCGCACGGCGGCTCACGACGATTGAACGCGCAGCCGACATCGGCGCCTACGACCTGGCATGGCGTGGCATAGACCGACCGGCGCTCGACGCCGTGTGTCGAGACGCGGGCTTCAGTGACCGGCTGCGCGACACGATTCTGGCGCTGGATGGATGACGGGGCTTAGCCCCGAGTTCCGTAAGGAAGGCCCGCTCGAAAGCGCGGCAATGTTCCGCGCCGAGGCTGCCGGACTCGCGGCGCTCACCACGACCGGCACGGTGCGCGTGCCGACCGTGCTGGATGTCGGCGCCGATAACACGCATTCCTGGATCGTGCTCGAGCGTTTTGAGCTGCTGCCGGTTTCGATTACTGCGTCCGAGCGCCTGGGGCGGGAACTCGCCGCGCTGCACCGACGTTTTTCCGATCGATTCGGCTGGGATGACGACAACTTCATCGGTCCAACACCGCAGCCGAATGCTTGGCACGATGACTGGCCGGAATTCTTTGCGACGCAGCGGCTCGGTTACCAGGTCGACCTCGCCGAGGAGAATGGTTTCGCTGGACCGGTCACGCGCGGCGTGCGCAGGCTGATTGAGCGATTGCCGGAACTGCTCGCGCATCGGCCACGCCCGTCGTTGCTGCACGGTGACCTGTGGAGCGGCAACCACGGGATGTTGCCCGACGGAACGCCGGTCGTGTTCGACCCGGCGGTGCACTACGGTGACCGCGAGTGCGACCTCGCGATGGCCGCCCTGTTCGGCGGCTTCGACAATGCGTTCTTCGATGCGTACATCGAAGCGTGGCCGATGGCCGCCGGTTGGCAGCAGCGATGGAAGGTGTACCAGCTGTACCACGTGTTGAACCATGTGAACCTGTTCGGCGCCGGCTACCTCGGCCAGGCCGAAGCGCTGGTGCGTGGGGTCGGAACTTGAATCGCGGTGCGGAGCACCGCTCCTACATTGCTCCAGAGTGCTCGGTGGGTTAGCGCTCCAGTGTGGGAGCGGTGCTCCGCACCGCGATGGCAGAGGTTTAGCCGCAGCGCAACTTCAGCCCTTCCGGTGACGCATCCGGTACTTCGCCGAAAAGCCGCTCAAGCCCCTGAGCATCCGCGCCGACAAATTCCAGCACGGGCGTCCGCGCGTCTTCATCAAGCAGTAGCCGCATCGAGCCCATCGCAAGCAATGCGGTCGTCGGCGCGTCCTCGTCGTACTCGATTACCGCCATCCCAAGTTTCGCGAAGAACGGCAGCGTGCGGTCAACGCGGCGTACCGGCAGGCGCAACGCGCCGAAGCCACCCAGCAGCGAACCCCCATCATCGTCACCGGTAAGCGGTGGCGAGAAAGTACGGCTTTCCAGCAGCGCGACCATCTGTCCGTCCGGCGTCAGGAAACCCGCTTCATGGAATGCGTCGTCGGCCGTCTTCGCAAACTCGAAATCGACGCCGACAGCGCGTAGCGCGGGCAGGTGCTGCGCGAGGTCCGGCCGCACGAAGGTCAGCGATGGCGATTCGAACTCGTACGCGTGCAGGCCAATCGTGAGCGTACCGTCGGACAACACCGCATATGGGTGCGACCAGATGTCGTTGGTCGTCGCTTGGCGGAAGCCGAGCCTCTCCCAGAACTCGATGGACTCCAGGATCGAGGGGGCATGGAGGCTTAACTCAAGGAAGCGACCGAGCATCAAAGCCAGCCGGACATGTGCTCGGCGGCGAGCTCATGCAGGAACGCGATGTGGTCGGGCCGTGCGTTCAGCGCCGGGATGTAGCTCAGCTCTTCGCCGCCGTGGTCGAGGAACAGCTGCCGGTTCTGGATTGCGATTTCCTCGAGGGTCTCGAGGCAGTCGGCGGAGAACCCCGGGCAGATGACGTCGACGCCCTTGAGCCCGCCTTTGGCCCACTCGCGCAGCGTCACATCGGTATAGGGCTTAAGCCATTCCTCACGCCCAAAGCGCGACTGGAACGCGGCGTACCACTCGCCTTCGCTGAGTCCGAGCGCCTCCGCGAGCAACCGCGCGGTCTTCAGGCACTCGCAGTGGTACGGGTCGCCATTCGTGAGGTAGCGCTTCGGCACGCCGTGGAACGACATCAGCAGCCGGTCGCGCCGGCCGTAGCGCGACCAGTGCTCGCGCACGCTCGCGGCCAGCGCTGCGATGTAGCCGGGCTGGTCGTGGTAGTTGCGCACGAAGCGCAGCTCGGGCAGCCAGCGCCAGGTCATTAATTCGCGCGCGACCGCATCGAAGGTTGAGGCCGTTGTCGAACCCGAGTACTGCGGGTACGCAGGCAGCACCAACAGGCGCTGCACGCCGGCGTCAGCCATCTCACGCATCGCTTTCGGTATCGATGGCTTGCCGTAACGCATCGCGTACGCGACGCGCACCGCGCCCGGGAACGACGCCTCGAACGCTTGCTGCAACGCGGTGGCCTGTGCGTCGCTGATTACGCGCAGCGGCGAGCCGGCGTCATCCCAGATCTGCTCGTACTTGTGCGCGACCTCGCCGGGCCGCGTGCGCAGGATGAAGCCGTGCAGGATCAGCCACCACAGCGGGCGCGGCACCTCAACGACGCGCGGATCCCACAGGAACTCGGCGAGGTAGCGGCGCACGGCGCTTGCGGTCGGCGCGTCGGGCGTGCCGAGGTTGCACAGCAGCACGCCGGTCAGCGCCGGCGTACCGTGTTCGTACGCGGGCATCCCGCGGAAGCGCGGCATCGCTCAGTCTTCGCGGCCGCGCATCAGGTCGCGCCATGAGCGCGACTCGTGGTCGGGCAGCATTTCGCCGGACTTGAGCCGCGCGACGTAGTTCTTGTACACGCGCATCGCCTGGTACGCGAAGAACAGCGTGATCGGGATGTTCAGGAACAGCGTGACGCCGGTGCCCAAGCCCGCAAGGTTGTCGAGCTCCGTCGGCGTGGTGATGAAGCCGAGCGTCGCGACGATAATCAGCAGGCAGTACACGAATTTATACGGCGTAACCGATTTCTCGCCGCCGAGGTAAATCATCGCCTGCTCGCCGTAGTAGCTCCACGAGATCATCGTCGAAACCGCGAACAGCCACGCGGCGATCGTCACCATCCACATGCCGAGCCCCGGTTTGGCGACATCGAAGGCCTTCGCGGTCAGTGTCGCGCCGGCGTAGGTCACATAGATGCCCTGATCGACCAGTGTTGGTGCGCTGTCGCTGCGATGTATACCCCACTCGATGTAGAAGGTCCGACCCTGCTGGACCAGTGCGCCGTCGAGCCGGTGCTTGTTGTTCCCGGTAATCTCGTTCGGGTGCGATTCGATGATTGCGAACACGCCGTCGCCGGACCGCCAGGTCGCGTCGATGCGCTCTGGCGCCGGTGCGCGTTCGAGCGTCCACGCGTTCGGGCTCGCCTCGACGACCGCTGGTGCGTAATCGATGTAGTGCGCCTCGGCTTGCCGTTGCCAGACACCGGAAGTGAGGATGACCAGCGCGGTGATCGTGCAGACGACGATCGTGTCGATGAACGGTTCGAGACCCGCCAGGATGCCCTCGCGCGCTGGCTCGTCAGTCTTTGCCGCGCTGTGCGCGACTGGGGACGAGCCTTGCCCCGCTTCGTTCGAGAACAGCGCGCGCTTCATACCCCACATGAACGCGTACCCGGCGGTGCCGCCGATGAATGCATCCTGCGCGTCGACCGAACTGAATGCAGCGACGACGATCAGCTTCAGCGTCTCCGGCACCGCCGCGTAATTGACGACCAGCACGTAGATGCCGGCCGCCAGGTACATGAAGCACATTGAAGGGACCAACTTGCCGGCAACGCTGCCGATGCGCTTAACACCGCCGATGATTGTCATGCCGACAATCGTCGCGAGGATGATGCCCGACGCGATCGACGGAACATTGAAGTATTCCTGCGTGATCGTGCCGACGTTCCACGCCTGGAACATATTGCCGCCGGTGACCGCAGAAATCAGCAGCGTGATACAGAACACGCCGCCGATGAATTTGCCGAGAGGCGCGAGCGACGGCTTCAGCGCGGCGACGCCTTTGCTGACCACCCACATCGGGCCACCGTGCGGGTTGTCCTTGTCGTCGGTGTTGCGGTACATCATGGACAGCGTGACTTCCGTCGTCTTAATCGCCATGCCGAAGAAGCCGACCACCCACATCCAGAACACCGCGCCGGGGCCGCCGAGCGCGATCGCGAGCGCAACGCCGCCGATGTTGCCGAGGCCGACGGTCGCGGAGAGCGCCATCGACAATGCCTGGAAGTGGTTGACCGCACCCGGGTCGTTCGGGTTGTTGTACTTGCCGCTGAGCACAGCGCCGCCGTGCGTCAGCGCGCGGTACTGCGAGAAGCCGCTCCACAGCGTGAACAGCACGCCGGTGCCGAGCAGTATGACGAGCACATAGTCGTGCCAGAGGAAAGCGTTCGCCGACTCGAGCCAGCTGTTTACCCTTTGTCCAAAAGTCATTTAGATTCCCCGTTCCACGATTGCAGTAACGCCCATCCCACCACCGGTGCAGACCGACACGAGCACGCGGCCGGCGCCCTTATTCGCGAGCAGCGCGGCGGCGTTCGCAAGCACGCGCGCGCCGGTTGCGGCGAAGGGGTGCCCGACAGCAACGCTGCCGCCCTTCACATTGAGCTTCGTGCGGTCGATCGAGCCGAGCGGCGCGTCGAGGCCGAGTTTCTCGCGGCAGAAGTCCGCCGACTCCCACGCTTTCAGCGTGCACAGCACTTGCGCGGCGAACGCCTCGTGAATTTCGTAGTAATCGAAATCCTGCAGCGCGAGGCCGGCCCGCGCCAGCATGCGCGGCACCGCGTACGCCGGCGCCATGAGCAGGCCCTCGCGTTTGCCGACGAAATCGACCGCGGCGACCTCGCCGTACGCAAGCCAAGCCTGCGGCTCGTGGCCGTTTGCGCGCGCCCAGTCGTCGCTGGCCAACAGCACCGCCGAGGCACCGTCAGTCAGCGGCGTGCTGTTGCCGGCGGTGAGTGTGCCTGAACGCTTGTCGAACGCGGGGCGCAGCTTCGCCAACCGCTCGAGGCTGGTGTCAGCGCGTACGAACTCATCGCGCACCGCGCCGGCAAAAGGCACCACAAGGTTCTTATAGAAGCCTTCGTCCCACGCGGCCGCTGCGTTCTGGTGGCTGGCGAGCGCCAACGCGTCCTGGTCTTCGCGGCTGATCCGCCATTCCTTCGCCATCAGTTCGCAATGCTCGCCCATCGACAGGCCGGTGCGCGGCTCGACGACGCCGGGTGCCACCGGCATCAGGTCGCGTGGGCGCAGGCGCCACCAAGGCGCAATGCGCTGGCCGAGCGTTTTCGCGCCGTGGCTGGTGCGCAGGATCGTCGCGAACGCGTCGGTGTGCACGATTGGCGCTTGGCTGATCGAGTCGGTGCCGCCGGCGATGCCGGTCTCGATCTCGCCAAGTGCAATGCGGTGGCCGATCTGCAGCGCGCCTTCAAGGCTGGTGCCGCACGCGCGCTGCAGGTCGTACGCGGGCGTCTCGGGTGCGAGCCCAGAGCCGAGCACCGTTTCGCGCGCGAGATTCCAGTCGCGGCTGTGCTTGATCACCGCGCCAAGCGCGGCGTCGCCGACCCGCGTGCCCGCGAGGCCGTAGCGCTGGACCAGTGCGGAGACCGCTCCAGTCAGCATGTCGACATTGGAGACTTTCGCGAACCGGCTGCCGGCGCGACAGAAAGGGATGCGGGTGCCGCCGATGATGGCGACCTTGTGAGGGATATTGGCCATGCCCGTAAGCTAATTGCTGGGCTCCCCCCGTGCAAGGTATAGAATTCGCGGCCATGTTCGCCCGAGGCGCCAAACTGAAGGAAGCGCGAGAAATTGCCGCCCTCGGCGGCCCGCTCGTGGTCAACAACCTTGTGCAGGTTGGTATGCAGGTGACCGACACCGTGATGGCCGGCCGCCTTAGCGGGGCGGACCTCGCGGCGGTCGCGGTCGGCGGTGCGGTGTTCATGCCGATTTTCATTTTCGGGCTCGGCGTGATGATGGCGCTGACGCCCACCATCGCGCAGCTACACGGCGCGGGCCGCGAAACGGAGGTCGGCCACTGGGTGCGCCAAGGGCTGTGGCTCGCGCTGCTGGTAACGGTGCCGACCGTGGTGTTTGTCGCCAACGGCGCTTGGGTGCTGCACGCGTTCTCCGTCGACCCAAGCATCATCCCGCTGGCAAGCGGCTACATGCAGGCGCTCGCCTTTGGCGTGTTGCCGATGTACCTGTACCTTGCGTTCCGTTTCTTCAGCGAGGGTACCTCCGAAACGCGGCCGATGATGTATATCTCGGCGGTCGCGCTGCCGCTGAATGTGCTGTTCAACTGGGTGTTCATGTACGAGCTCGGCATGGGCGCCGTTGGCTGCGGTGTCGCGACGGCGATCGTGATGGGTCTCATGCTCTGCATGATGTTGGCCAACGTCCAGCGCCGCCACTACCGCCAGTTCGAGCCGTTCGTGCGCTTCGACTGGCTGCGCCCCGCCGACCTCCGCCAACTGCTGTGGCTCGGCATTCCAATCGGCATGACGCTGTTCATGGAGTTCAGCATGTTCGGCGCCGCCGCACTGATGATGGGCAGTCTCGGCGCCAACATCGTCGCGGCGCACCAGATTGCCGTGAACTTCGCGGCGGTGATGTTCATGATTCCGATGGGGCTGTCGTTCGCGATCTCGGTACGCATCGGGCGCGCAATCGGCCGCGGGGACCTCCCGAACGCGCGGATGAGCGGCATGGTCGGCATCCAGCTGTGCGCCGCGATCATGGCGGTGTCGGCGGTGCTGATGCTGCTCTTCCGTCAGCACATTGCAGGCCTGTACACCAATGACCCAGGCGTTATCGCGGTCGCCACCGGGCTGCTGCTCATGGCGGCGCTGTTCCAGCTGTCGGACGGTATCCAGGCGGGGGCGCTCGGCGTGCTGCGGGGCTTCAAGGACACCCGCGCGAGCATGGTCCTGACCATGATTGCGTATTGGGGGGTCGGCATCCCGCTCGCCTGGTGGCTCGGTATCCGGCTCAACCTCGGCCCGGCCGCGGTCTGGGTCGGCCTGATTGCCGGGCTGTCGGTCGCGGCCGCGCTGCTGTTGTGGCGCTTTGCGTACAATACGCGCCATGCTCGAGTGGACTGAATACATCAAGATTTTCGTCGCGATCCTCGTGATCGTGAACCCGCTCGGCGCGGTCCCGTTTTACATCAGCCTGACGACGAACGTGGCGCCGGCCGACCGGCGCCGCATCCCGAATACGACCTCACTGTCGATCGCTGTCGTGCTCATCGCATCGGCGCTGGTCGGCGAGGCGCTGCTCCGGTTCTTCGGCATTTCCATCGCGTCGTTCCGCGTCGGCGGCGGCATCTTGCTGATGCTGATGGCGATATCCATGATGCAGGCGCGGCAAAGCCGCAGCCGCCAGACGCCGGAAGAGGCGATGGAAGCGGAAGAGAAGGACAGCATTGCGGTGGTGCCGCTCGCGATACCGCTGCTCGCGGGACCGGGCGCAATCTCGACGATGATCATCTACGCGTCACTGTCGAACCACCCGATGCATTACGGAATGCTGATGGTGAGCGGCATCCTGGTCGCTGCCGCGGTGTGGACCGCACTCCTGTCCGCTGAACGCGTCGCGCGGCTGCTCGGCCGTACCGGTATCAACATCGCGATGCGGCTGATGGGCATCCTGCTCGCTGCGATCGCGATCGAGTTCATCGCATCGGGCGCGCTGGATTTGCTGCCGGGCTTACAGGGGTAAGGCCATGGAGAGCGCCGAGGAAGCGCCCGAACGCGCACCGAGCTCGTGCGCGAACTGTCGCGCACTGATGGTCGGCGAGTATTGCCACCAGTGCGGGCAGCGCGACCGCGAAATGGTGCGCGGCGCTTTCTCGATGATGTGGGAAGCAATCGCGGAAATGTTCGAGTTCGACTCGCGCGTGCGCAGAACGCTCGGGCCGCTGTTCTTCAAGCCCGGGTATCTGTCGAGCGAGTGGGTCGTCGGGCGCCGTGCGAGCTATGTCTCGCCGGTGCGGTTATACCTGTTCGTGTCGATTGTGTTCTTCATCGTGCTGTCGGCTGTCACACAGTTCGACACGACCGAGCTGCGTCAGCAGCTCGCGACCGCGGGTGAGCAGCGCACCGACATCCTTGACGCGCCTGCTGACGAGACGCGGCCGGCATTCACCGAACGCACCAACATTCAGGTCAACATCCCGTGGCTGAGCGAGGACGCGCAGACAGAGCTGAAACGGCGTATTGATGTTGTCGCCGAGGATCCGGACCTGCTGCTCCGGCAGGCGCGCACGCTCGCGCCGCAGCTGATGTTCGTGCTGTTGCCGTTATTTGCACTGATCCTGAAGGTGCTGTACCTGTTTGCGCGCCGCTACTACGTCGAGCATCTGGTGCTGGCGCTGCATACCCACACCTTCATGTTCGCGTCGTTCGTCGTACTGTTCGCGTTAAGCGGCGTGCGTGGCTGGGCGACGGCCATGTACATCCCGGCGTGGGCGGGCACGCTCGCGTTTTCCCTCATGGTCGCCATTTGGGTTTGGATACCGATCTACCTCTTCATCGCGCAGAAGCGCTTTTATGCACAGGGCTGGTTCTTCACGACCGTCAAATACCTGCTGACAGGGGTCATCTATTTCATGATGATGAATTTCGCCCTGGTGGCGCTGATGCTGCTCAGCCTCGCGACCGCATAGGCAATAAAAACAATTAGTTACAAGTTCCGCTTCCGTTCGGCGCCAATCGGCATATGATGAAATCATCCGTACCCGATGGGTGCGGAACGGAGGTGCGGTATGAGCAAAAAATCAGCAGTAGCGGCGGTCGTAGCGGCCCTGATGCTTGCCGGTTGCAGCACGGCACCCATACGGGTTTCCGATGCGCCGATGCGCGTGATCGACCATGCAAAGGTTGCCGCAGTGGACGAGGTGGCGCAGGTCCGCGGCATCCGGGTCGTGTGGGTCAACCATCCGATGGTCCGGGAAGGCGAAGAGAACAAGCGCTAGTCGTTTCAGCGCACGACCTGGTTACGACCGTTCTTCTTGGCGCGGTAGAGCGCCTTATCAGCCGCGCGCATCACGTCTGATGGCGTACTGCCGCCGGCACCCGGCGCGGCGACCCCGATGCTCACAGTGATGCTCACCTCGCGTTCGTCGCTGTCACGTGCAGAACCCGCGCGTGGGTCACCGGCGCGCCGGTCCCGCTTGCGAATCACGAAAGTCTCGTCGGCGATAGCTTTGCGCAGCGCGCCAAGCGCAGCAAGCGTTTCGCGCATTTCCTTCCCAGGAAACACCAGTGTGAATTCCTCACCGCCGTAGCGGTACACGCGCCCACCGGCACCCACGCCGGCGAGGCGCGCCGCGATCATGCGCAGCACCTCGTCTCCGGCATCGTGGCCCCAGGTATCGTTGAACTGCTTGAAGTGGTCGACATCGACCATCGCAATCACATACGCGTCGTCGAGTTTCACCAGCTGTTCCTCAAGTGCGCGTCGACCCGGCACGCCGGTCAGTTCGTCAAGGAACGCCATGCGCCACGAGGTCTGCAGCAACGCAATCATGAAGGTAAGACCCGCCGCACCGAGCAGCGTGCCGGTCCAAGGCGACTGGTGGCCGTCGTATAGCGCGAGCACTACCGCCACCGTCGCGCCAAAGAACGCAGCACGCTCGGGCACCGGTTCGAGCACGAGCCGCCCGTGCAGCAGCAGCACCGCGACCAGCATCATCAGCAGCCCCGGCGGCGCAATCGACAGCGCGCGCGTGAGCGCGCTCTCGAACAGCGGCACCTGCAGCAGCCACGCGAGCTTGTCACTCTCGGACCACAGCACGACCGCGACGAACACCACCTGCAGGAAAATGATCAGGAAGCGGAAACTACCCGCGCGCGTGAATACGCCGCGCTCGGCAATCAGCGCGAAGATAATCAAGTTGAGCGGCAGGAACACGCAGATCGCGTCGTACAGCGCATAACCGGCAAAACCGCTGGTGTCGGCACCGTGCGCGAGCGCGAACCACGCCACGAGGATCGAGAGGACTGCGAAGAACGCCCGGCTACGGTTGAAGTGCAACGCGACCGGCAGGCCAAACGCGGCGAGGGCAGCCGGCGCCCACTCTACGACGAGCCGCGCCTGCGCACCCATCTGGCCGGTGCCGGCCAACAACAACAATGCCACGGCGATCACGAGCAGCGGCGCGAGCGCCGCGGCGAAGACCTTACGCCACATCCCGGATCTGGCGGTCGTGCCACCTCGGCAGTGTCAGCATGGCGAGCGACGCACCGATTAGCGCGAGGAACATGTCCCACTGCGTGTCCCAGTTGTCGCCCTGTATGCCGAGGAATGACTCTGCCGCTTCCTCGCTGAAAAGCGCGACCCACCATTCGATTAGCTCGTAGAACGCGCTGATCGCGAGGCATATCGAGACGACGATGAAGAACATCCAGCGTGGCCGCGCGAGCACGTTGTTCCGGATGAGCACTTCGCGCGCGACAATTGCCGGCACGAAGCCCTGCAAGAAGTGCCCGAGGCGGTCGAAGTGGTTGCGAGAGTGCCCGTACTCTTCCTGTAGCCAATTGAACAGCGGCACTTCGGCGTAGGTGTAATGACCGCCGACCATCAGAAGAACGGCGAACGCGGCGACGCCCCAGTATGCGATGTCGGTCATCCGCCAGCGAGGGTACAGCCACACCAGCAGGCCGACGCCGACGACCGCCGGCGCAACCTCAAGCGCCCAGGTCGCGCGGTCGGCCGGACCAATGCCCGACCAGACCAGCACAGCCGTGCAGAACGCGAGCAACCCCCAGTGCGACGCCTTCACCATGGCTTACAATTTAAACCATTCCGGCCCCCGCGGCGTCATAAATGGCATTAAGCCCGCCCATGTCAGGAGACAAGGCAATGATTTCAAGAAATGCAGCGCTGTTCCTTTTGTTGCTGGTCCCGTTCGCCGCGCAGGCGGCCGAGCACCGCACGCAGGCCCGTGAGGCCATCGCCTGGCAGTCCGGGATGGAAGTCTCGCTAGAGAATTTGCTCGGCGAGGCCACCATCGTCGGCGGCGCCGGCAACGAAATCGTCGTGGAAGTCGAGGTTGTGGCGAACGACCGCGACGCGGAAGCAGCACGCGCGCTCGCCGAGCAGGTCGTCCTCCGACAGAGTCGGCGCGGCAATACCGTCGAGATGTGGCTCGAATACCCGACGGGCGAGCACGACGAGTTCCGCTACCGCACCGAGCGCTGGTCCGGCAATACGAACACGAGCTACCGTGGCGACCGCGTGCGCATCTCAAGCCGCCGTGGCGCGGATGTACACGCATTGATTCGCGTGTCGGTCCCGGCCGGCGCCGCATTCAAGATGACCAACCAGGTGGGCATGCTGCAGGCCGACGGCGTACGCGGCGACCTTGATGTGCGCACAGGTTCCGGGCGCATCACCGCAGCGAACGGCAATGGCAGCCTCGCCGCGAATTCCGGCAGCGGCAGCGTGTCGGTAGAAAAGCATAGCGGTGCTGTTCGTGCGCGCACTGGCTCCGGCAGCCTCGCGCTCGCTGATGTCGAAGGCGATGTTGATGCGAGCACCGGCTCAGGCAGCATTCGTGCCGAACGCGTCGCCGGAAACGAGGTCAAGCTTCGCACCGGCTCGGGCAGCGTACGCATCGCTGACCTGCGCGGTGCGCTCAATGTCGGCACCGGTTCCGGCAGCGTGCGCATCGGCAACCTCTCTAGCGGGGCCGACCTCAGCGTGACAACCGGATCCGGTTCGATCCGTGTAGACGGCGACCTTGGCCCTGTTACCAACCTGCGCATGAGCACCGGCTCGGGCAGCATCGGCGTCGATTCGGCCGGCATCCCGAATGTGAAGTTGTTGGCGCGTGCGGGTTCCGGCAGCGTGGAAGTCGATGTGCCGAACATGAGCAATGTGTCGGCGCGCCGCAACCGCGTCGAAGCGGTACTCGGTACGGGAGCGGGCGAAGCGCGGCTGACGACGGGCTCGGGTTCGATTCGCTTCAACGCGGGGAACTGAGGTGCTACCATCGAGCGCACTACAATAATGCTCGTTGGGGAACACATTGATTTATTACCGCGAGGCCACGGTGGCCGACATTCCGGCGTTGGCGGCGATACGCCTTGAGGTTGTCGAGAACGCACTGACCGACCCGACGCACGTCACGCGCGGCATGTACCACGATTACCTGACGACCGGTGGCAAGGGCTGGGTGTGCGAAGTCAATCGGCGCATCGTCGGCTTCTCGATTGCAGTGGTCTCCAGCCATACGATCTGGGCGCTGTTCGTACATCCCGAGTACGAAGGCCGCGGCATCGGCAAGGACCTCCTCTCGGCTGCGGTCGACTGGCTGTTCGAGCAGGGCGCCGAAGTTATTTCGCTCTCCACCGACCCCGATACCCGCGCCGACAAGCTGTACCAGTCGGAAGGCTGGGAGCGGGGCGAGCACATCGCCAACGGCGAAGTGCGCTACCGCCTCGTGCGGACCTAGGCCCAGACCATGAACCGCGCTGCGTTTGCCCTTCGTCACGAGTTGATCCCGGGAGATGTCGGCGCCATCGTGCAGCAGCACGGCGCGGTCTACGCGCGCGAACTTAAGTTCGACCTGCGCTTTGAGGCGTATGTCGCCGGGCCGCTCGCCGACCTGGTGATTGACCCTAACCCACGCTCCCGCGTCTGGATTGCCGAGACGAACTACAAGTTCGCCGGCTGCGCGGCGGTGGTTGAGCGGACCGACACCGAAGCGCTGTTCCGCTGGTTCCTGGTGTTGCCCGAGTACCGCGGCAAAGGCCTTGGGCAGTGGCTGCTCGACGAGGCGCTCGCGTACGCGCGCGACCAAAAATACGAGACGGTGTCACTTTGGACCGTGGACTTGCTCCGCGACGCAGCACGGCTGTATGTCGAAGCCGGCTTCCGTCTTGCCGAGGAAAAGCCCGGTGCGCCTTGGGGCGTGCAGCTCACCGAGCAGAAATATGTTCTCAATCTTCTAGGGTAAACACAGGGGAACAACCAATGCACCTGAGTTATCGAGCCGGCCTCATCGCCGGCCTCTGCGCCGTACTGGTTATTGCGTGCGGCCGCCCGGAACTCAGTTCACGGCCGCTGTCCGCCGCCGACATCGACGCGACGCCACCGGTCGCCGAGCAGCGCGACTACACGGTCGAGGCACCGCACGGCGCCGCGCGCGCCGACGAGTATTACTGGCTGCGCGACGATGAGCGCGAAGACCCGGACATGCTCGCGTACCTGAACGCCGAGAACGCGTACGCCGACGCGGTGATGGCGCCGCTGTCGCAGCTGGAGGAGGCGCTGTATGACGAGTTGGTCGGCCGCCTGAAGCAGGACGATGCGACGGTCCCGTACCTATATAAGGACTACTGGTACTACACGCGCTACGAGGAAGGCCGCGAGTACCCGATTTACGCGCGCCGCCGCGGCAGCATGGACGCGCCCGAAGAGATCATGCTCGATGTCAATGCACTCGCCGAGGGCCACGACTACTACAGCGTGTCGAACTGGGAAGTGAGCCCGAACCAGCAGCAGCTCGTTTATATGGAAGACACGGTCGGCCGGCGCCAGTACACGTTGCGCGTGAAGGACCTCGATAGCGGCGAGACGCTGCCGGTTGAAATCACCGGCCTGTCGGCTAGCGTCGCCTGGGGCGACGACAGCACGCTGTTCTACACCTGGAACGACCCGGCCACGCTGTTGACCACGCATATCTACATGCACCGGCTCGGCGCAGAAGGTGACGACACGCTGGTCTACGAAGAGACCGACGACAGTTTCTACATCGGCGTCGGCAGCACGCGCTCGGAGAAGTTTGTCTGCGTGTACGCGCAGAGCACGCTGTCGAGCCGCCAGAGGTGCACCGAGGCCGCGAACCCCGGCGACTTCCGCTGGGTGACGCCGACCGACGCGACGGTCGAGTACGAAGCTGACCACCTCGGCGACCGCTGGGTGATCCGCACCAACTGGAACGCAGACAACTTCCGGCTGATGGAAACCGCCGAGGACACGCTCGCTGACCGCAGCGCGTGGACCGACCTCGTCGCGCACGACCCCGATGTGTTCGTGAACGCATTCGAGATGTTCGACGATTTCACCGCGGTCAGCGAGCGCTCGAATGGCCTGACGCGCATCCGCATCCTGCGCGACGGCGCGCCCGCTGAGTATGTATCCGCCGACGAACCCGCGTACACGATGAACCTGTCGATCAACCCGATGCCGGGTGTCGACACGCTGCGCTATACCTACACCTCGCTGACCACGCCGACTACCTGGTACCAGCTGAATCTGGATACCGGTGAACGCACGCTGCTGAAGGAAGAGCCGGTGCTCGGCGGTTTCAACAAGGACGACTATGTCACCGACCGCCTGTGGGCGCCGGCCGCCGACGGGACCGCCATCCCGGTCACCGTGCTTTATCGCGCGGACTTCAGCCGCGACGGCACCGCCGCGCTGCTGCAGATGGGCTACGGCTCGTACGGCTACAGCATGGATCCGCGCTTCAACGGCAATGTGATCAGCCTCGTCGACCGCGGGGTTGTTTATGCAGTTGCGCATATCCGCGGCGGGCAGGAGATGGGCCGTCATTGGTACGAGAACGGCAAGCTGCTGCACAAGATCAACACCTTCACCGACTTCATCGACGTCACCGACTTTCTCGTCAGCGAGCGCTACGCGGCGCGTGACCGCGTCGCTGCGATCGGCGGCAGCGCCGGCGGCCTGCTGATGGGCGCAGTCGCCAATATGGCGCCGGACAAGTACCGCGTGATTGCGTCGCTGGTGCCGTTCGTTGATGTCGTGACGACGATGCTCGATGAGAGCATTCCGCTGACGACCAACGAGTTCGACGAGTGGGGCAACCCGAAGGATCCAGAGTTCTACGAGTACATGCTTTCGTATTCGCCGTACGACAACCTGGAGGCGAAGCCTTACCCGGCGATGTTCGTCGGCACCGGGCTCTGGGACTCGCAGGTCCAGTACTGGGAGCCGGCGAAGTATGTCGCACGCCTGCGCGCGCGCCGCACCAACAACGCGCTCGTGGTGTTCCGCACCGAGATGGAGGCCGGCCACGGCGGCCGCTCCGGGCGCTTCCAGCGCTACCGTGAAATCGCCGAGTACTACGCATTCATGCTGAACCAGCTCGGCGTGCCGCTACAGCTGTGACATTTCGGCTGATAGCGGTGCTGTTGTTCGGCGTGGCGGTTGCCGGCTGCGCGACTGCGCCGCCGGCGGGGCCGGTCCCGCCGCGCGAGCCCGTGCCCGAACCCATGCCCGAGCCCGGCCCGGTCGCGCCGGAGACGGAGACGAAAGTGACGCCCGATGATGACTTCACGGTCGACCCAGGCCTGATCCCGGTGCTCGCGGACCTCGGCATCACGAAGCAGATGCTGATAGACAAGCGGCTGCGCCCGGTCGCCGAGGCGACCGAACTCGTCGTCGTGCAGACCGACCCTGACGGCCGCCGGCACGAACTGACGCCGGTCGCCGCCGACGCGTATCGGGCGATGCACGCCGCGGCTGCCGACGACGGCATTGTGATCGGGATTGTGTCGGCGTTCCGCAGCGTCGCGCGCCAAGTCCAGTTGGTGCGCCGCAAGCTCGACAGTGGAGAGACAATCGAGCAGGTGCTCGCTTTGTCGGCGCCGCCGGGTTTCAGCGAGCACCATTCCGGGCGCGTCGTCGACTTGATGACACCCGGCAGCGCGGTGCTCGAGGCCGATTTCGCGGATACAGCAGCGTACCGATGGCTGGAGGCGAACGCGAAACGCTTTGGCTTTGTGCTGTCCTACCCGGAGAACAACCCCGAGGGCTACCTGTTCGAGCCATGGCACTGGCGCTACGATGGCACTGCTCGCTGACCTGCATCACGCGCACTTGAGCGACCGCTGCTCTAAAATAGCGGCATGAACGCAGTCGACCTAGGGTCGTCACGAGCCCGGCTTGAACGCCAGCGCAGCGCGCTGCTCAAGCTCAGTAAGAGCTGGCGCCTCTACGAGGCAGACCTCGACAAGGCGGTCGCCCAGATTGTCGAGGCCGCGACGGA